>NZ_JAWUEA010000040.1:0-320250 GCF_036663475.1 Rouxiella sp. T17
AGCCGCAGTGAGACTGGATGCTTCATAATGGTAACCCTTCAGATTCTGGAAGTGTCCAGGATCTGGGGTTCAGTGCAAGGCGCATACCCTTTGGAATCCCGCGCCTTTTTTTCCACAGCTGCAACTTGAGGACTACATTCTTATATTTTTCCAGATGCCACCGCGCGTGGCGTAGGTCGCGCGGCTTCGCCATTCCTTCGCTGCGTTCACAAGCCAAAAACGTCTTGCTCATCTTCGCTCAGCGCCGCCCTGATACCGCCAATCACAGCATTTACGGCAAGGGCGGATACTTTTAAGCGGTCAAGGGCCGATCCTTCAACCAAAAATTAATTGTTTGAGCGATCGGCCTTTGACCGCCTAAAAGTTACCGCTTTTTCTTTTTAAGTTTTAATTGGCGGTATCAGGGCGGCGCGGAACGGCGTGAAGAAGACGTTTTTGGCTTCTGAGGGAAGTGACGGGAGCGCGAAGCGCCGCGACCAACGCCACACGTCGGAGTCACTGAAAAGATCTCACTTTTTAGTCCTCAAGTTGCAACTGTGGAAAAAAAGCTCGGATTCCAAAGGCCCGAGCGACTGCGGGCCTTTGGGCGGTCTGCGCCGCCGCGCAGTAAGCGAAGCGCATGCCCTTGAATTTGAATTTAAAGACTTTGAATTTAAAGACTTTGACTTCAAAAAAAGATTTTGACTTAAAAAGAAAAAATTTTTGAGGATTAAAAAGAAAAGAACCAACAATGGGTCGGACGGGTGGACCAACCCATTGTTGGCGTTCATCAAAGTTGATGAGCTAAGGAGAAACTGAGGTCGTCAGTTATCTTTTAATGCAGCATCCGTGCCAACTACGCTAGCTCTTCTGTTTTTAAGTAGCGCATTCAGCAAAATCGCCCCAAACGTTGCCGTACCGATCCCGCCCATCGTAAAGCCACCAAAGGTCAGCGAAAAGTTGCCAGCCCCCAGTACAAGGGTCACCGCGACCATAATCAGGTTACCATTCTGATTTAAATCAACGCTGTTTTGCAGCCAGATACGCGCGCCAGCCACCGCAATCAGTCCGAAAACAACAATCGATGCGCCGCCCAATACCGGGCCCGGAATGGTGTGGATCAATGCACCAAATTTGGGAGAGAAGCCCAACAAGATGGCAACCAGGGCCGCCGCGACAAAAATCAGCGTCGAATAAATTTTAGTGACCGACATTACGCCGATGTTTTCAGCATAGGTAGTCACGCCCGTGCCGCCCGCCGAAGCAGAAAGCATGGTCGCCAACCCGTCGCCCACAAACGCGCGGCCAAGGTACGGGTCAAGATTTTTGCCCGTCATTCCTGCCACCGCTTTGATATGACCAAGGTTTTCGGCAATCAGAATCACGGCCACCGGCGCTATCAATAACATCGCATGGCTATCGAAAACGGGTGTAGTAATGGAGGGCAGACCAAACCAGGCGGCGTTGGCGATGCCGCTAAAATCGATAGGTTTGCCCCAGCCGAGCAGGTTAGTAATGACAAAATAGATAGCGTACGCGGCAATAAGGCCGAGCAGTAACATCAGGCGCTGCACCAAGCCGCGCGTAAATACCGCCACACCGCCGATGCATAACACTGTCGCTACCGCCATCCAACTGTCGAACATCGATGCGGAAACGCTGCCGACCGCAATCGGTGCGAGATTCAACCCGATGGCCATCACAACCGCGCCGGTCACCACGGGCGGCATCAGCGCTTCAATCCAGCGCGTGCCGACCGCCATCACCACGAAACCAATCAGCGTGTAGACCGCGCCGCAGGCAATGATACCGCCCAACGCCAGCGCAATATTCGGATTGGGGCCGTGACCGCTGTAGCCCGTCACCGCGATAACCAGCCCGACGAAAGAGGCGCTGGAACCCAGATAGCTCGGCACCCGGCCGCCAACAATGATGAAAAATAGCAGCGTGCCAATGCCGGACATCAGAATCGACATGTTGGCATCGAATCCCATCAGCAACGGCATTAATACCGTGGCACCAAACATTGCAACCGCGTGCTGCAAACCCATTACAATCGTCGGCCCGAGCGGCAGCCGTTCGTCGGGAGCAATTACCGCGCCTTCAAGACTGCCCGTCCTTTTATGCCACTGAGGAAACCAGCTATTCGCCATCATCTTCTCCACGTCTTGTTGATATCGCTAAGATAAAAAACAGGAAAGGCCCTTATTGGGCCGGTTTTTTCTGACGTATCAGAGGGTGATAGCGTCGGTCAAAATAGACCAATCCGTGGCTCTCATCACTACTTAAAATATCTACTACCTCGCAGAACAGCACGTCGTGACTGCCGACGCTGGTGACCTGACTGACGCGGCAGTCAAACGAGGTTAAGGCGCCGAGCAGGCCGGGCGATCCGCTGGCCATCGGCACCCATTCTGCCGCCGCAAAACGCTCCTCCATCGGCGTTTTTCCGCCAAATAAGTTGGACAACGCTTCATGGCGATCGGAAAGGGTATTCACGCAAAGTACCTGATTTTCGTGGAAAACGGGATAAACCGACGCCGAGCGATTAAGGCACACTAGAAGCGTGGGCGGCGAATCGGTCACGCTGCACACTGCCGAGGCGGTAAAACCTGCTCGTCCGGCTGCGCCATCGGTGGTGATGACGTGAACCGCCGCGCCAAGATGCGCCATCGCGTCGCGAAACGCCTGTTTTTCGATGCCGACAAGTTCTGCCAGCGGAGTCGTGATAATAGGGTTGCTCATGGAATTCTCCGCAGTCAGGTCAGACAATGTTGCAGACCCGATCAAAGTCCAGACGCGGCGCGCGCGGGTAAATTTTGCTGCTGTCGCCGTAGCCGATATTAAGCAGGAAGTTGGCTTTCCAGCCGCTCTCTGCAAGGAAGGTTTCATTGACCTTTTGCACGTCGAAGCCCGACATCGGGCCCGTGTCGAGGCCCAGCGAACGTAGGGCAATGATCAAATAAGCGGCTTGCAAACTTGAGTTGCGAAACGCGGTTTCATGCGCCAGTTCGGGGCTTGACGTAAACCATGACCGGGCGTCGCCGTGCGGGAACAGTTCGGGCAGCAGCTCGTAAAACTCAGGATCGTAAGCCAGAATCGCCGTTACCGGCGCGCTCATTGTTTTCGCTAAATTGCCGCTCGACAGCGCGGGGGCCAACTTTTCTTTCTGTTCGGCGCTGCGAACAAACACGATGCGCAGCGGACAACAGTTGGCCGAGGTCGGCCCCATGCGCGCTAAATCGTAAGCCTGCTTCAGCAGGTCGTCGCTGACGGCTTTGTCCTGCCAGCCATTGTGGGTGCGCGCGTCGGTGAAAAGGGTTGCCAGTGCGCTGGTTATCAAGGCTTCGGCCATGGAGTCTCCGGGAGTAAAGAGGTTTCAGTCGGGTTAAGCGTCTGAGGCGCAAAGCGCAGCAGCCACTCGAGAAGCAGCGAATTAAAGGTTTCGCTGTCGGTCACGCTCATCGCATGGCCGCCGTAACTCATTTGCAGATGTTCGCCGAGCGGCAGGCCGTGCGCCAGCGTGGCCGAACAGTGCCAAGGTACGAGCAAATCATCTTTGCAGCTAAACGCCAGCGTCGGCGTGGTGATATTTTTCAGGCTGTTATCGAGATTCGAGGCCATTAATGCCTGCAGGCGATGCAGCAGGTTTTCTACGCCCTGAAAATGCGCCACCTGATGAGTCTGTTCCTGGCTTAGCAGCGAAGCATTGGCCGAGAGCCATTCCGCCGGATACAAAAAGAGTGGCTGCGCCTGCACGTAAGCCTCGACGCCGCTGTTAAGCAACAAGTTTTGTCGTACTTCAAAGCAGCGACGGGTCTGACTGTCGAGCTTTGTCCAGCCGTTGATTACCACCAGACTGTCGAGCAGCGAAGGGTGGCGCTGCGCCAGATGCAGGCCGATAATCCCGCCAAGCGCGTGGCCAACGAAATGGCAACGCTCAACCTCCAGCATGCCGAGCAGCTCCGCCAGTTCGTCGGCCATATCTTCCATCCGATAACCGGCGGGCACCTTGCCCTTACTGCCGCCGGTGCCGAATTGGTCATAAACCACGACCCGAAAATACTTTTCGAGCATCGCCAGCTGTGGCTGCCAAAAACCGTGTACGCCGCCCAATCCAGATGAGAGCACCACGGTTTGCGCCTCGGGCGAGGTATTGCCTGAAATCTTGTAAAACAGCGCGCTCTTTTTCATGGTTTTCAAGCCTCGGAACGTAACCACATTAATGGCCAACGTGCGCCACGGAGGCGATTTCAATCAGCGCCTCGGGTTTTACCAGTCCGCATTGAATGCAGAATCGCGCCGGTTTTTCACCCGGAAAATACTCGGCATAAACCTGATTCACCGCCGCGTAATTGCTCCAATCCGTAATGAAAATGGAGTTAAAGGTGACGTCATCCATCGTCCCGCCTGCGGTTTCGATCACTTTCTTGATCGTTTCCAAAACGTGACGAGTTTGCGCCGCCGCATCGCCCGGAAAAACCACGTTATTATCTTTATCAAACGGTAACGTGCCTGAGACATAAACGATGCCGTCTGCCTGAGTGCCGGGCACGAATGGGGCGATCGGCACGCCGGTACCTTCTGGAATAATAATGCTCTTTGGCATAGTGCGGTTCCTTGTTAAAAGTACGCCTGATTAGGCCGTCTGGCTCATTTTTTCAGCGGTTTGGGCCACGGTATTGCAGAAACTGTCGACGTTGGAGACCCAGCCGAAGAAGGTTTCGATATTATAAATCGCCGCTTTTTGTGCAAATTCCGGTCCGGCCTGATGGGTCGCGTCTTCCAGCACCACGCTGAAATACTCGAGGAAAAAGCCGTCGCGCAGGGTGGATTCAACGCAAACGTTGGTCGCAATGCCGGTAAACACCAGATGATGAATGCCGTAGCTGCGCAGCAGGCTGTCGAGCTGGGTATTAAAGAAGCCGCTGTAGCGCGGTTTCGGCAGTACGATGTCGCCGGGCTGAGGCTGCAATTCATCAACTAAATCGTAATCCCAATCGCCTTTCGCCAGCAGTTTGCCCATCAACTCAGGACGTTTTCGCATGGTTTTCAGGGCATTGGATTTATGGAAGTTTGGCGAGCCTTCGCCACCCGCTTCGACATACTGATTGTCCCAGCCGTTTTGGAAGAAGATCACTTTAATGCCCGCCGAACGCGCGGCGGCGATGGCGCGTTTAATGTTGGCGATCACCGGACCTGTATGGGAAACGTCGAAACCGGCCAAGTCTAAATACCCGCCCGGTGAGGCGTAGGCGTTTTGCATATCAATGACGATCAGCGCCGTCTGCTGTGGCGAAAAGGCCAGCGATTCGGGGCGAGCAGGCAAAATCACTTCGCTTTCAACCGCGCCCGGAGCACGTCTTACCACGGCGTTTTCTACAATTTTCATTATGCGACCTCTTTTTCGGCAGATATGTCATTCAGGACGTGTTGTCGAGTTTTCATTAACGGCTGGATATATTGACCAAAGTTTTCGATGCCCTGCACAAAGTCGTCGAAGGTCAGCAATACGCCTTCGGTGCCCGGCACGGTGGCGATTTCGTCGAGCATTTTCGCTACGTTGGCGTAAGAGCCGACCAGCGTGCCCATGTTAATGTTGACCGCCGACGTCGGGTCAGCCATTTGGCGAACGTTGGTGTCGGCACCGGATTTAGTGTCTTTGCTGCTTTGATCGGTCAGCCAGGCCAGCGCTTCGCTGTCGGCGCCGGCCTTGTAGGCGTCCCACTTGGCGCGCGCGGCGGCGTCAGACTCGTCGGCAATAACCATAAACAGCACGTAAGAGGCGACGGAGCGCTGTTCGGCGTCGGCGGCGGTTTTCATACGCGCCGCCGTAGGAGAAAAGGCGGTCGGCGTGTTGACGCCTTTGCCGAAGCAGAAGTTGTAATCGGCGTGTTTGGCGGAGAAAGCCATGCCCGCGTCGCTTTGGCCGGCGCAAATGACTTTCATTTCGGCCTGTGGGCGAGGGCTGACGCGGCAGTCATCCATCTTGAAGAATTCGCCTTTCAGGTCGCAATGTCCGGTGCCCCACAGGTCGCGCAGCACGGTGACATATTCGGTCAGATAGTCGTAACGGCGAGAAAAATAGTCATCGCCGGGCCACATGCCCATCTGTTCGTATTCGGGTTTCTGCCAGCCGGTGACCACGTTAACGCCAAAACGGCCGTTGGAGATGGAGTCGATGGTTGCAGCCATGCGCGCGACGATAGCCGGAGGCATGACCAGCGTGGCTGCCGTGGCGTAGAGCTTGATTTTGCTGGTTACCGCCGCCAGTCCCGCCATCAGCGTGAATGACTCCATGTTGTGTTCCCAGAACTCGGTTTTGCCGCCAAATCCGCGCAGTTTGATCATCGACAGCGCAAAATCAAAATTGTAATGCTCGGCCTTCTGCACGATGGTTTTGTTCAGCTCGAAAGTGGGCTGATACTGTGGCGCGGTTTCTGAAATCAACCAGCCGTTGTTACCGATAGGAATAAAGACTCCGATTTTCATGGCACACCTCATCGTTAATTAGGGAATTCACTCATGAGGTATTGCAAACTCGGTGCCACTTTTTAAAAGAATTTTATTATCAATAGGTTAAGTTTATTTTCATGAAAAGTGTGGAGCAAATGGTCCAAAGTGGACCGATTGGTAAAAAATAACTGCACATAAATCAGGCAGCGTTGAACGGAAATGGTGCGGATCGAGCAGGTTTGTTATGCTTTATGAAATCGACCGAAGCGTAATTAATCGAAAAATAACAGAAGAAGGGTGAAACCATTGGCAGCTGAGGGAACGAGCACCAACAAAAAGCCGCCCACCCGCCGTTCGCGGGCCGTGGCAGCAAAACGCAGCAATATTATGGCCGCCGCCCTGGAGTTTTTTTCTTTATATGGGATCCACGGCACCAGTCTCGATCAGGTGGCCGAACGGGCGGACGTCTCTAAAACCAATCTGCTGTACTATTTTCCGTCGAAGGAAGAGCTTTACGTCGCGGTGCTGAGAGATTTGCTGGATATCTGGCTTGAGCCGTTGAAAGCGTTGAGCCCGGAACAGCAGCCAATGGCGGCGATTAAAGAGTATATCTATTTGAAATTGTGCGTCTCGCGGGATCACCCGCAGGCTTCGCGACTGTTTTGTCTTGAGATGCTGCAAGGTGCGCCGCTGCTTAAACAGGTGTTGAGTACCCATCTGAAACAGCTGGTGGAGGAGAAATCGGCCATTATTCATGGCTGGGTAAAAGCGGGGCAAATCGCGCCTATCGAACCTCTGCATCTGCTCTTCATTCTGTGGGCCACGACCCAGCATTACGCCGATTTCGGGGTGCAGATTGAGGCTATCAGCGGGCAAACGCTTGGCGACGACGTGTTCTTTGAACAGGCCGTCGCCAATTTACAGCACATTATCACTCAGGGCATCAGGCCGCAGAGTGAGTCATGACGAGGCTTAGCGCAGACGCGCGTTGGCCGCGATTTTACGGCTGCGCAGCCAGTAACCGATTCCGAGAATGACAAACCACAGCGGCGTGACCATCAGCGCCTGACGCGTATCATCTTGCAGGGTCAGCAGCACCAGCACGAAGGCGAAGAACGCCATGCCGACCCAGCACATCAGAATACCCAGCGGCATTTTATAGTCTGACGCGGCGTGCAGCTGCGGGCGTTTACGGCGATAAACCAGATACGAACAGAGAATAATGGTCCACACGAACATAAACAGAATCGCCGAAACCGTGGTGACCAGCGTAAATACGGTCAGCACGTTCGGGATCAGGTAAATCAGCACCACGCCCGCCAGCAGGCAGATGCAGGAGAAGATCAAACCGTTTGACGGCACCGCGCGTGCAGAAAGCTTACCGAACGCTTTCGGCGCCATGCCTTCCTGCCCCAAACCAAACAGCATGCGGCTGGTCGAGAAAATGCCGCTGTTGGCCGAAGACGCCGCCGATGTCAGCACCACAAAGTTGATAATGCTGGCCGCCGCAGGCAGGCCCGCGAGGACAAACAGCTCGACGAACGGGCTTTTATCCGACGCGACAGAACTCCACGGCGTGACGCACATAATGGCAATCAGCGCGAAAACGTAGAACATGATAATGCGCAGCGGAATGGCGTTAATGGCGCGCGGCAGGGATTTTTTAGGATCCTTGGTTTCCGCCGCCGTAGTGCCCACCAGCTCGATGCCGACAAAGGCAAAAATCGCAATCTGGAAGCCGGCAAAGAAGCCGCTGATGCCTTTCGGGAAGAATCCGCCGTTATCCCAGAGGTTGCTGAACGCCGCGACAGAACCGGTCGGCGTTTGATAGTGCATTAACACCATCACCAAACCGGTGATGATTAACCCGACGATCGCGACAATCTTGATCATCGCGAACCAGAATTCGGTTTCACCAAACATTTTGACGGTGGCGAGATTCAGCGCGAACAGGATCAGCACGAAAATCAGCGAGGCGACCCATTGCGACAGGCCGGGGAACCAGAATTGGGCGTAAGAGGTGACGGCGACCACGTCGGCAATGCCGGTCACTACCCAGCAAAACCAGTAGGTCCAGCCGGTGAAATATCCAGCCCACGGACCGAGCAGGTCGGCGGCAAAATCGCTGAAAGATTTGTATTCCAGGTTGGAGAGCAGCAGTTCGCCCATCGCTCGCATCACGAAAAACAGCATGAAGCCGATGATCATATAAACGAAGATGATGGAAGGACCGGCGAGGCTGATGGTTTTACCCGAGCCCATAAACAGGCCCGTGCCGATGGCGCCGCCGATGGCAATCAGCTGAATGTGCCGGTTGCTAAGATTTCTGCGCAGATGCTCGGGCGTCTCTCCCTCGTTCTGCACGATAATATCTGAGTCTTGTTGCATGATTTTTGTCTTCCTGTCAGGTATGGAATAAGCGCTCTATCCGGCACTCTTCTCAAAATTTTTAAGATAGTTATTAATGCATTATTGGTTTTAAACGCCACGTGAGGATGTACGGCAGTCGGGCGTTGAGCCACATCATAATGTTAAATTCCGGCTCATTATAACGTCGTAGAAAAATAATCTAACAGCAATTGTACCTTTATTTTTACACTCTCAACTCATCTGTACAATGTGCAGGCTTAGCAACCGTTTACCTTGAATTTGTCCGTTACGCGAGGGTGAATGTCGTTTAACGAGGCGCGGGGAATTGCACATTCGTTCATACTGACTTTATTAACGAAGTGACCGCCTCATCATGGGGTCACACTTATAAAGAAAGGAATGGAGAAAACTATGTTAGCCGACCCGTCGCAGAAATATGTTGCTTTCCCACCGGTCAACTTGCCCGATCGCCAATGGCCGGGCAAAACCCTTGATAAGGTGCCGCAGTGGTGTTCCAGCGATCTCCGGGACGGTAACCAGTCGCTCGCCGAGCCGATGGACAATCAGCGCAAGCGCCTGTTCTTCGACCTGCTGCTGCGCTGCGGCTTCAAGCAAATCGAGGTGGCTTTCCCTTCGGCTTCCCAAACCGATTTTGACTTCGTTCGCGGCTTGATTAACGACAAGGCAATCCCGGAAGATGTGGCGATTCAGGTGCTTACGCCGTCACGCAGTGATTTGATCGAGCGTACTTTCGAGGCGTTGATCGACGTGCCGCGCGCCATCGTCCATTTATATAACGCGACCTCGCCGATTTTCCGCGACGTGGTGTTTAATCAAGACAAGGCCGCCACGCTGGAGTTGGCCGTGCGCGGCGCGAAACAGATTCGTCAGCTGTGCGAAAAATATCCGCAGACAAAATGGACCTTCGAATACTCGCCGGAAACCTTCTGCTTTACCGAGCTGGAATTCTCGCTCGAGGTGTGTGAGGCCGTCGCGGCCGTGTGGGAACCTTGTGCCGAGCGCCCGATGATCCTCAACCTGCCCGCTACCGTAGAAGTCAGCACGCCAAATATTTATGCTGACCAGATTGAGTGGTTCTGCCGTCATTTCAGCCGCCGCGAATTGGTCTCTATTAGCGTGCATCCGCACAACGACCGTGGAACCGGCGTGGCCTGTGCCGAGTTAGCGATGCTGGCGGGTGCCGATCGCGTGGAAGGCTGCCTGTTTGGTAACGGCGAACGTACTGGTAACGTCGATTTAGTGACGCTGGCGCTGAACTTCTATACTCAGGGCATCTCGCCGGGTCTGGATTTCAGCGACCTTAAAGGTATCGTCGAAATCGTTGAGCAGTGTAACCAGCTGCCCGTGCATCCGCGCCATCCGTATGCGGGCGAGCTGGTGTTTACCGCGTTTTCAGGATCACATCAGGACGCCATTAAAAAAGGCTTCGCGGCCCAGAAACAGCGCGAAGATAAACATTGGCAGGTGCCTTATCTGCCGCTGGACCCGGCCGACGTGGGCTGTAGCTATGAGGCGGTGATTCGCGTCAACAGTCAGTCGGGCAAAAGTGGTGCTGCCTGGCTGCTTGAGCAAAATCATGGGCTTAAGCTGCCGCGCGGGCTGCAAATCGAATTCAGCAAGGCCGTGCAGAAGCAGACCGACACCAGCGGCAAAGAGATGGGCACCAGCGACATGTGGCGTCTGTTCCGTCAGCGCTACGGCTTGGTGGATCAACCCGCAATGAAGCTGCTGAGCTACGATATTCGCAGCGATGCCAGCAATCAGCGCCATTTCAGCGCCAAGGTTAACTATCAGGGGCAGGAGATGACGTTGACCGGCAGCGGCAACGGATTGCTCTCCTCGGCGGTCGACGCATTGCATCGTCAGTTTGATTTGATGCTGGAAATTGGCGATTACGACGAGCACACGTTGGGACATCAGAGCCACAGCCGCGCGGTAGCGTATGTAAGCTGTCAGCGTCCGCAGGGTGAAAGAGTTTACGGCGTCGGCATTGATAGCGACGTCTCCAGCGCCTCGCTTCAGGCTCTGTTTAACGCCAGCGCGCAGTTATTAGGCTAGCAGGTCATCACGTCAGTCGGCTTATCTAGTCGACTGATAACGCACTACTTTCTGCCGTACGCGCGGCAGAGTTGAAATACTCGCTGGGTGGCACGCCCAGCGTTCTGCGAAACATGGCGCTGAACGCGCTGGGGCTGTCGTAACCCAGTTCCAGCGCGACATCCAGCACCGATTGCCCCAACGCGAGGGCATTCATCGCCGCAAGAATTTTTGCTCGCCTCACCCAATCACTAAAGCGTAATCCTGTCTCACGTTGAAAACGTCGCGACAGCGTACGACCGCTGATTCCCAAGCCCAGCGCAATTTCTTCGAGCTCCCACGCCGCCGACAGGTCGCCCTGAATTTGCAGACACAGCGCCAGCAGCTGCGGGTCGAGAGGTTCGGGAAGATGAAGCGGAAGGATAGGCAACAGGCGCAGCTCATCCAAAATCAGTTCGATAATTCGTTCGTCGCGTCCGCCTGCGGCATAATTTGCAGGCACGTTAAACGACGCAAGGATCAGCTCGCGCAACAGTGGGGAAATTTGTACCACCTGACATTCGGCGGGAAGATCGGCGCGCGCCAGAGAATCGACAAACAGGGTTCGCGCCTGCACGCCGCCGATAAAACGCAGAGTATGTTGCACGTGCGCGGGCAGCCACACGCCGCGGCCGGGCGGCACCATCCACTCTCCGTGGCGGGTCGTGACCTGAATGACACCCGAAAGCGCATGAATCAGCTGAGAGCAGCCGTGACTATGCGAAGGCTCACAATCGCCGTGTTGATAGTCGACGGCGACGGCCGCAATCGATTGATTTTCAGCTAAAAAAGGGTCCTGCATAGCGGCATTGAATTCCAGATATCAAACAGACAGTAAACCTATCACGGCTGAGGATGTTTTTTTGCGTATTCCGCCGCTTCACGCGCTTCTTCGGCCAGCCGGTTCAGCTCTTCCTCGGTCAGCTGCTCGGCCACTTTATGCATCTCTGCAAGGCCGTCACTGACATGAACATCATCGGCTTTCGTCTTATTGTCGCCCTGTTTTTCACTCATGAGAAGACTCCTGTTTAAGTAAGTTGGCTTGGTCAGCCCTTTTTTTTAATTTTAGCAGAGTTCAACCGAAGGGCAGAGGCGCGGGATCGCAGCGTCGATAATGGGCAAATAGAGGCAAAAAAAGAGAGCCATCAGAGGCTCTCTTATTCACTTTATCAGGCGTCGATTACTGACGGTAAGCAAATTTAATTTGCTGCAACGCGCTGTTGAAGACTTCCGCCTGCTGCGGGTCTTCGAGCTGGGAGATAAATTTCTCCAGATTAAGCACCACTTTACCGGCATCGGCCTGACCCATCGCTTTGAGCATAAAGGTAACGGTCGCTTTCAGGCAGGCAACTTCGGTTGCCAACGTTTCAACATTGGCCTGAGTAGTAAAATCACACGTGCTCATTATCTCTCCTTAAAACTGACAGCCCGTTCGGCTTCAGGTAGTGCGTTCAATATTTTACAACGTGTTAAGTAACACGTTGCTGAAAAGGTGCCGCCATACTATCACATTCAATTTAAAGAGAAGCACATTCGCTTTAAAGGCAGGAGAGAGCCGAAAGCGAGGCGAGCAGCAACGACTGTTCTCTTGTCGATCAAAAGGTGTTTTTGGTGAATTTACTTAAATCGACTTAACAAGGTGATTAAAAGATAAAAATAATTCTGCATGCGCTTGAGTTTTTTTCAGAAGAAAACTAAGTGGGCTAAAAAGCATTAAAAAATAATCTGAACCTATATTTGCAATATACCTTTCATCATGGCTGATGTTATTTTGTACGTTAACAAGCAAACATTGATTTAAATCATATTTTTGCCGATTAAAAAAGGGCGGGGTGACATTGGGTTTGATTTTATCCTATGATTTTTAATGGTTTTTTGTAAAATGGCTTTTGCGTTGCAATACAGTTTGGAATTTAACTTTTACATTATATTTGAGTAAGTTTCTACAATCAGGACTTGGTGAATTTCTTGAAAATGCAGTAAAATGCGCGTGTTTCTTACTTTAACAATAGCCTTAACGACAGCCTTAACTTTAGTTCAATCTTAACTACAGATCAGTCTTAACTACAGATCAGTCTTAACTACAGCTTGGCTACTTTTATTTTGTCTCCGCTGTCTAATGAAAAATATGACCGGGTGACGTTTTTATTGTTGGAGAGTTCTCTTTGATTAGCGTTCTTCTTGTAGATGACCACGAACTGGTGCGCGCAGGGATTCGACGCATTTTAGAGGATGCCAAAGGCATCAAAGTTGTTGATGAAGTGAATTGCGGAGAAGACGCCGTTAAATGGTGCCGCAATACGCCCGTCGACATTGTACTGATGGACATGAGCATGCCCGGCATTGGCGGTCTCGAAGCAACGAAGAAAATCGTGCGTTTCTGCCCTGATGTTAAAATCATTATGCTGACGATTTATACCGAGAATCCGCTGCCCGCCAAAGTGATGCAGGCCGGCGCGTCGGGCTATCTCAGCAAGGGCGCCGCGCCGCAGGAAGTGATTAACGCGATAAGGCTGGTGGATTCCGGGCAGCGTTATATCGCCTCCGACATTGCGCAGCAGATGGCGCTTAGCCAGCTCGAGCCACAGTCTGATTCGCCGTTCGACAGTCTCTCTGAGCGCGAACTGCAAATCATGCTGATGATTACCAAAGGACAAAAGGTTAACGAGATTTCCGAACAGCTCAACCTGAGTCCGAAAACGGTTAACAGTTACCGTTATAGAATGTTTACTAAACTAAATATCAATGGTGATGTAGAATTGACCCATCTGGCAATACGCCACGGGCTTTTCAACTCGGAGACATTATCTGGTAGTGAGTAATGAACGTTTTGATCCGCAGGCCTTTTTAAAAACGGTCACCAGCCAACCCGGCGTCTATAGAATGTACGACGTCACCGGGACGGTCATTTACGTCGGTAAAGCCAAAGATCTCAAAAAAAGGCTTTCCAGTTATTTTCGTGTCCAGGTCTCGAGCCGCAAGACCGAGACGCTGGTCAAAAACATCGATCAGATAGACGTGACGGTTACCCACACCGAAACCGAAGCGCTGCTGCTCGAGCATAATTACATCAAGCTGTATCAGCCGCGATACAACGTGCTGCTGCGTGATGACAAATCTTATCCGCTGATTTTCCTGAGTGCCGACAATCATCCACGACTGTCGGTTCACCGCGGTGCCAAGCACGCGAAAGGCGAATATTTCGGGCCTTTCCCGAACTCCTACGCCGTGCGCGAGACGCTGGCGCTGCTGCAAAAACTGTTTCCAATTCGTCAATGCGAAAACAGCGTTTACCGCAACCGTTCCCGTCCTTGCCTCCAATATCAAATTGGGCGCTGTCTCGGCCCCTGCGTGAAAGGGCTGGTGAGCGAAGATGAATATAAACAGCAGGTTGACTATGTGCGCCTGTTCCTCGCCGGTAAAGATCAGCAAGTGCTCACGCAACTGATTGAACGCATGGAAGATGCCAGCAAGAATCTGCGCTTCGAAGAGGCGGGCCGCGTGCGCGACCAGATTCAGGCGGTGCGTCGGGTCACAGAAAAACAGTTTGTTTCCGGAAACAGCGAAGACCTCGACGTTATCGGCGTTGCCTTCGAATCCGGCATGGCCTGTTTGCACGTGCTGTTTATTCGTCAGGGCAAAGTGTTGGGCAGTCGCAGCTACTATCCGAAAGTGCCGGGCGGTACCGATATGTCGGAAGTGGTGCAAACCTTTGTTGGCCAGTTTTATCTGCAAGGCAGCCAAATGCGTACCTTGCCGGGCGAGATTCTGCTCGACTTCAGCCTGCCTGAAAAAGATATCCTCGCCGAATCGCTGAGCGAAATGGCGGGGCGCAAAGTCAATATTCAGAGCAAGCCGCGCGGTGACCGAGCGCGCTACCTGAAACTTGCCCGCACCAACGCCACTACGGCGCTGACGACGCGCCTCTCCGAACGCTCGACCATCCACCAGCGTTTGCTCGAATTGACCAAGACGTTGAATCTTGCCGAGATAAATCGGATGGAATGTTTCGATATCAGCCATACTATGGGCGAGCAAACCGTGGCTTCCTGCGTAGTGTTTGACGCAAATGGTCCGGTGCGCGCCGAATATCGTCGCTATAATATCACGGGCATTACGCCGGGCGATGATTACGCGGCGATGGCGCAAGTGTTGACGCGTCGTTATGGTAAAGCTATCGAAGAGGCTAAAATCCCCGACGTTATCTTTATTGATGGCGGTAAAGGCCAGCTCGGCATGGCAATCGACGTGTTTGCCAGTCTCGACGTGACGTGGGATAAATCGAAACCGCTGCTGATTGGTATTGCGAAAGGTGCGGATCGTAAAGCGGGTCTTGAAACGCTGTTCTTCAAGGCGGAAGGCGAGGGGATTGCGCTGCCTTCAGATTCGCCGGCGCTGCACGTTATCCAGCATATTCGTGATGAATCACATAATCACGCCATTACCGGACATCGCAAGAAACGCGCGAAAGTCAGAAATACCAGTGCGCTTGAAGAGATTGAAGGCGTAGGCCCGAAAAGACGTCAGGTTCTGCTTAAGTACATGGGAGGTATTCAGCCATTGCTGAATGCCAGCGCAGAGGAAATTGCAAAAGTGCCGGGTATTTCACACGCATTGGCAGAAAAAATCCATAATGCGTTGAAACACTAGGTTCATTGTAGCAACATACTCATAATATCTACATCGGACAGATAGTTACCTACGCACATGCAATTTAATATACCGACGTGCCTTACCCTGTTTCGCGTTGCTTTGATCCCATTCTTCGTATTGGCATTTTATTTGCCCTACGTGTGGGCTCCTACCGCATGCGCCTTAATCTTCGTTGTTGCGGCCATTACCGACTGGTTTGATGGTTATCTGGCTCGACGCTGGAAGCAAACCACCCGATTTGGCGCATTCCTTGATCCCGTCGCCGACAAAGTGCTGGTGGCGATTGCGTTGGTGCTGGTGGCCGAATACTTCCACGCCTGGTGGATAACGCTGCCTGCGGCGACCATGATTGCGCGTGAAATTATTATTTCTGCGCTCAGAGAGTGGATGGCCGAGATTGGCAAACGCAGCAGCGTGGCGGTGTCGTGGATTGGTAAAGTTAAAACGATGGCGCAGATGCTGTCGCTGGTGGCGCTGCTTTGGCGTCCCGATGACATTGCTGTCGGCGTTGGCGTGATTGCGCTGTACATCGCAGCGGTGCTGACTTTCTGGTCAATGTTCCAATATTTGTTCGCTGCGCGTAATGATTTGCTGGAACCTTGATCGAACTGATTTAAAAAACGGCAATCGATCGCGATGAGTAGATAATTTTATTGACTCATCGCGTCAGCCAAGTAGAATGCAACGCATCGGAAGGCAGTGAGTCACTGACTTGAAGATAAGTTGTAAAATCAGTAAGTTCTGATTAATGCGGGAATAGCTCAGTTGGTAGAGCACGACCTTGCCAAGGTCGGGGTCGCGAGTTCGAGTCTCGTTTCCCGCTCCAAATATCGCTATATAGAACAAGTTTCTGTATAACAGTAGTTTAGTGAAGAATTAGAAGTTAAAAAATTAGAAAGTAAAGAATTACGGCGCGTTAACAAAGCGGTTATGTAGCGGATTGCAAATCCGCCTAGTCCGGTTCGACTCCGGAACGCGCCTCCAATTTTCCCGGAGCCCGGGTGGTGGAATCGGTAGACACAAGGGATTTAAAATCCCTCGGCGTTCGCGCTGTACGAGTTCAAGTCTCGTCCCGGGTACCATGGAAAATTACTGAATAATCAAAAGCAATATAGTAGTAATGTCGTTATGCCACCTTCGGGTGGTTTTTTTGTTTTTGGGGTTTTCATAACATCATTTCATAACAAGAAAAAAGCCAGCCCGAAGGCTGGCCGTTACGACATAACTGTAATCAATAGAACCATAATAAATAGAACCGTAATAAATAGAACTGCAAAAAATAGCATTGTAAGAAAAAACGGGCGCTTTTGGATCTCAGTCTACAAACGTCCAACGGACGGGAGCGAACTCCCGCCTGTTAGGTTGCACTACCTCACGGATTCACAGATCGATGATGCAGATACCTCTATCCCTCCGAGTTTTACCTTGATTTCACAAAGCGTGTCTCCTTTCATCCACGTGAACGTTAAAACACTCAAACAGAATAAAGCGACTATCACTACAGTTGTTATAGATGGGTACCGCATAACGACCTCCTTTTCCTTGCTTTTCAGCATGTGAGGCGTTACCTTTACGTTTCTGGACATAAGGGACGCCTCGAGTTGATTAACATCATTTCGGGGCTTTTCTCTTTCTATCCCTTACAAAAATTTCTTCATGCTCAGGACAGAAAGATCCTAAGCACCCGCGCGAAGTGTACCAGCCTTTTTCCTACCTCGATCAAATAATAATATTAAAAATCAATCATTTAATATTTTTAAACTTCCTTTATAGACAAAATAAATGCGATTTTTTTTCTTAAGGAATGACTCCTTTTAAATCAACGAATACTAATGTGTTAGCGTGTTGTGGTCATATAAAAGGACGATAAAAATAGTTAGGGGCCATCATGAACTAAACTTACTGTTCATGAAAAAAAGGAGTTCACTATGGCCGAGCATGATCCTAATGAAAAACGCAGAAAAGTAGGTGATGTCAGTAAAAGTTTGCCAGAAGCGGCGCCGGATGCTGTAAATCCCTATGAAGAAGATGATCTGGCAACCCATCCCGAGCATTCAACGGAGCGCAAAGTTAAAGAAGCGCAGAAAAAGAAAGAACATCCCTCGCATTCCGATATTAAAAAACCTGATTAAATTGCAAAAACCGCCAGCTGAGAGTTTTTACAGTTGGCGCTGCAATCGTTCCGAGGTACGCCATTGACTCCCTCTCAGCCTATGCTATCCTTAATTATCTATACGCCACTGACGCATAATAATGCTCTTTATTGAAACACCGATTTTCACATAGGACGTGTTGGCTTTACTCAACGACGATGAGTATCGAAAGTTTCAACAATATCTTGCCGATAACCCTCTAATTGGCGATGTTATCCCAGATACCGGGGGTCTGCGAAAAATCCGCTGGGCAGCCGGAGGCAAAGGAAAGAGTGGTGGTGTCAGAATTATTTATTACTATTTACTGTCAGATTTGCAAATTCGCCTTTTGCTAATTTATAAAAAGGGCATCAAAGACGATCTTAGCCAGCAGGAGAAAAAAATTCTGCGTGGTTTAAACGAGAGGTGGTGATCGATGGACGCTAAGCTTTTTGAGCGTTTGAAAGATAGCATGGAACAAATGACTGAAATTGTTGATGGTGAACGTACGCCTTCACGAGAGTTTCAAGTTAATGCCGTGCAGGTTAAAAATATTAGGCAGGCGACAGGATTATCACAATCTGGCTTTGCTCAGTTAATCTCAGTCAGCGTTGGAACACTGAAGAATTGGGAGCAGGGGCGTCGTGAACCCACCGGTCCGGCAAAAGCTTTGTTAAAAGCGATTGAGCGCGATCCTGTACATGTTCTCTCTGCTTTATCGTCAAAATAACTATCAATGTCACCAGCAAAAAGGGAGTGAAGCTTAGTGCTGTACTCCCTAATACACTGCCAAATTAACCCATCAAATCTCGTACTGCACGCCGCGCACGACGCCGATGATTTCGCAGTTGCCGTTAATCGGGATATTGGCGTAGCGCGGATTGAGTGGCACCAAGTATTTGTTGGGGCCATCGATCACCAGTTTTTTCATCGTCGCTTCGCTGGTTCCGGCGATGCGTGCTACCACGATTTTGCCGTGTGTCGCCTCCATGTGCGGGTCAATGATGACGGTTGCGCCCTCGGGAATGCTTGGCAGCCCCGAAGGATTGGTCATCGAATCACCGCGCACGGTTAGCGCAAAAGCATCTGAAGACACGCGTAGCCCGGTTTCCATCCAATATTCTGCTCTCTCAAAAAGTTCGCTCGATTCTGACTCCGTGAACACACCAGCCTGTACCCAGGAAAGAATCGGGATCTTCCTGACACTGGTCACCAGCGGTTGCAGTCCTGCAAAATCAGTTCCATAAAGAATATAAGCTTCTGATGTATTGAAGTATTTTGCAAGCTTTAACAGTGACTCAGCTTTGGGAACGTTTAAATCCTTCTCCCAATATCCTACCGTGACATCCGACACGCCGCAGTATTCACCGAGCGCTTTTTGCGTTGTCTTGGTGACTCTGCGAAGTCTTTTTAATCGCGCTCCTACTGATTCCATAATCCGCTCTCACTCTTTGCTCTTAAAAAATTAACTAAGTTATCTTAGTTTTATTTGATCAAACTTAACCTTGGATATACTATCTAACTTAACTTAGATTGTGAAGTGCAGCTTAACTAAAACGGATGAAAGGGGAGGCACAGAATGAGTATGACCCTGATGGCGAAGGCAATGGGCATCAAAGTAGGCAGTCATTTGCGTAAACTGGTGCTGATTAAGTTGGCCGACAATGCCAACGATAAGGGCGAATGTTGGCCGTCTTATCAACACGTTGCCGATCAATGCGAATGCAGCAAGAGCGCGGTAAAAAATCATATCGCCGCGCTGGTCGCTCTCGGCCTGTTAGTAAAAGAAAATCGCCTCGGGGTCAACAATGGTAAGGGAAATACTTCAAATCTCTACTGTTTAACCCTCTCCAGCCCTATGTCAGCAGAAGGTCCAGCCCCTGAGGTATTATCCCACTCGGGCATGGCATCCCATCACTCAGTTGTGGCACCGCCTGACTCATCCCCTGTGGCAGCAGATGACACCAGATCCAGTCACTCTCCTGAATCCATCAAAGATCCTTTAACTGCCGCGCCTCATGCAATCAGCAAAAGGCGGGCAGCGGAGAGGCCAGTAACTTTTGCGCCATCACCCAAACATCAAACACTTGCCGCTGAACTTAGCGTGGATCTGACCGCCGAGTTTGCGATCTTTTGTGATTACCATCAGGCAAAAGGATCGACTTTCAAGGATTGGAACGCGGCGCTGAATACCTGGCTGCGCAACGCCGCAAAATTTAATTCTCAAAAGAATCAGCGGACTGCACCTTCGCGAGCGTTAACTCAGGCCAGCGGCGACATCCCGGCGGGGTTTAATCGCCATCTGCCAGCACGACAGCAGGGAGAAGAAGATGATGAGCTTATCTAAATCTGCCGACGTATTGGCGCGATTTCTGGCACTGAAACCGGCGCACGTCGAGGCACATTGCAAGACCAGTCAGGAACTGATGGCGTGGCAGCAGGAAGAGGGCAAGAAAGTGGCAAAACGGGTAACAGATCTCAATCGCATGGCGCGGCTCGAAAGAGTGTTGGGCCGCTCGGGGATCCAGCCCCTGCATCAGGACTGCGGCTTTCGCAATTATCTGGCCGAGACGGAAGAGCAGCAACAGGCGCTGGCAATGGCGCAAGCCTACTATCTTAATTTCGGCCAAAACGTCACTGAAAACGGCAGTCAAAGTCATGGCGGCTTTATTTTCTCGGGACATGTTGGTACTGGAAAAAATCATCTGGCGACGGCGATTGTCAGAAATCTGATCAAAGACAACAAGGTCGCGGCGATTATTACGGTGGCCGAGCTGTGTCAGAAGTTTCGTGCCAGCTATGAAAAGAACAGTCCGGTGAAAGAGGCGACGCTGCTTAAAGATCTCTGCCAGCTCGACCTGCTGGTGCTGGATGAAGTGGGCGTGCAAAAGAGCAGTCACAATGACTTTGAAATCAATCTGTTGAGCCAGATTATCGACCGGCGTCAGTTGCAGTTAAAACCGACGGGAATGCTGACCAACTTGAACTATGACCAGCTGCTCGCGCTGCTGGGCGACAGGATTATGGATAGGCAGGTCAACGGCGGGTTGTGGATCCCGTTTACCTGGCAAAGTTACCGCAGCCGCAAGGGCGGCAGGGCATGAAAAAGCGACCAATGGAGGAAAACTTATGAGAGATATAGCACAAGTTTTAGCGCGCTGGGGCGGTTGGGCGGCGGCGGATCACAGCCATCTCGACTGGCAAAAAACGGCCGCCGGATTTCGGGGATTACTGCCTCAGACCAGCAAATCGCGCGTCTCCTGCTGCGATGATGACGGCCTGCTTATCGACGGCTGCGTGACGCGGTTGAAAAATCTCAAGCCGGAAGAGTATCAGCTGCTGGTGCTGCATTACGTCATGAATCAGCCCAAGCGCGCCATTGCCCGCGCGGTGAAAAAGGATGAAAAGTTGGTGCGGATCACTCTGCAACTGGCGGAAGGCTTTGTAGAAGGGTGCCTGTCGATGCTCGACGTGAAGCTGGATATGGACCCAATAGTAGAAATTTATCGCGAACCGAAAAAAGTGCTCACGCGGTCCGCAAAAAGCCGTCTACTCTATTAAAACTGGTTACTGAGTCACGTAGCCACACCTTGCAGCACTCCCTGCAAGACCTCATAAAAAAACCTCGCTTCGGCGGGGTTTTTGCGTTTTTAAGGGGAATTCAGGGAGCGTGAGGCAAGGGCACTGGTTGGCTTCTATTAATTTTAACGTAATGAATCTTACGCAATGAAAAGGAAACGCCCATGAACACCATCAGCTTTGAATCTCTCTCAGGTACGCAAATGGCCGGCCCTAACGGCACGCCGGTTCAGGTCGCCATAAAAGTTGTCGATGCTACTGGCGCAGCGGTAGCGGATCAGGCCGTGACCTTCGCGGTAGATAACGACGCCACGCTGGATATTCTCGAAAATCCGCTGCTCACCGATGCGGCCGGTGAGGCGTTGGTCACGTTGTTCAGCAATACGGTAGGCGATGCAACACTGACCGCCACGCTTGCCGACGGCACCAGCGCCTCGACGGTGGTGAGCTTCGTTTCAAAAGATTATCTCCTGAGTCTGGGTCAATAGACGCGTCGAATTTGGACTCGGTTTTTACTCGATAGACCCGCTAAGGCGGGTTTTTTCGTTTCAGGGCCACGCAGGCGGCCTTTTCTACACCAATCCCTTTATCGTTATTTTTATTTCAATTTGAGGAACACATTATGTACACCATTAGCTTTAACACGATTGATGACCATCAGCTGGCTGGCGCGAGTGGCGGCGCAGATACCGTAGAAGTCACCGTGCTGGATGCCAGTGGCAATCCGGCTGTCGGCCAGGTGGTGACTTTTAATGCCAATAACGGCTCCACTTTTTTGACCAATCCGCTGACTACCAACTCCAGCGGTCAGGTCACCGTTTCGGTGTCGTGCGATCTCGCGGGTGACGTCACGCTTATCGCCACGCTGGCCGATAATACGACGGCGTCCACCATTATCAGTTTCGACAGTGATGCGACCGACCCGGGCAGCGATCCGGTCCCGCCGTTAAGCATTTCGTTTACCGCGATGACCAGCAACCAGCTGGCAGGCAGTACCGCAGATATCGTGCTGGTTTCCGTTGTTGACTCGACGGGAGCCGTTGCCGCTAATCAGGCGATCACCTGGAGTGTCGATACGGGTGCGACTTTCCCGACCACGCCGAATCCTTCTTATACCAACAGTTCGGGCGAAGCGACGGTGTATGTGTTCAGCGATGTGGCGGGTGACGTCACGCTGACCGCGACGCTTGCAGATGGCACCACCGCGTCCACCGTGGTGACGTTTATCGACAAGCCCGACACGCCGCCGGTGACCGATCCGGTACTGCCGCTGAGCATCAGCCTCACGCCGCTTATCGACAATCAGCTAGCGGGCGGCACGGCTGACGTGGTGATTGCCAAGGTGGTAGATGCCTCGGGCGCGGCGATTTCCGGCCAGAGCGTGACCTTTAGCGTCGACAGCGGAGCAACCTTCCCGACGACGCCAAATCCGTCGACAACCGACAGTCTCGGTGAAGCCACCGTCTACATCTTTAGTACTTCGGTGGCGGACGTCACGCTGACCGCCGCGCTGAGCGACGGCACGTCCGCTTCGCTGGTGGTGACTTTTACCTCGCAGGATGAACAGGAAAGCGCCGAGCTCGAGGCCTTTAAAGCCGACGTTGTCACCTTTACCGATTATGTGCAGCAGCAGCTGGATACGGTAGGGAAAAACGTGGGTTCGGCGCTGTCGCAGCTTTCGGCCTCGGTGGTCGCCAGTGATTTGGCCACCGCCGTGTCGAACTTCGCGACGGACGATCAGACCTTTAACGATTACGTCGCCTCGGCTTACGCCACGATGATCCAAAACGTTGACGCGGCCTATACGCAGTTAAAGCAGAAGTATCAATAACCTGCACGCCTTTATCTCAATCTGAAGTCTCCCGGGCCGCTTTTGTTTCTGATTGCTATTTGCTTGTCATGAATGAAGGCGGCTCAACACAACCCAAGAGGAAATTACCATGAGCCTGCTAACTCTCGCTTCACTCGCGGCTAACGCCGCTGTTTCATCCGATGCTGCTGTTTCATCTGTCGATGCCGCTACTGTCGATGCTGCTGCTGTTGATAACAACAGCTCGGCAGTGCCAGTCGATGCCGCCGCCGCCCGCGTGGCGGCAACCTCGGCTTTGGTTTCTGACAGTACGTCGGCGGACAGTTCTTCGGCGGACAGTACGTCGTCAGCCGCGACCGTCGACAGTACCGACGCCAGCGCAGTATCTGACGTGGCGACGTCGGCGCTGTCAGACTTCAAATCTCAGGCCCAGCTGTTCTCGGGATTTGTCGAGCAGGGGCTCGAAATCCTCGGTCAGGCCGCGGAAGAAGAGCTGGTTTCGCTGATTAAAAAGTATTTGTAACGCAGTCGGAAAATAATTGAAAAAGAGGCTCACGCGGTCCGCAATTTACCGCGTAGTCTTATAGAGTGGTTACTGAGTCACGTAGCCCATCCCAATAAAAACCTCGCTTCGGCGGGGTTTTTTCGTTTTCTGACCTCCTGTTTTACTTTCCTGGACGGCTGCGGCAGTCCTTATGGCAGTACTTATAAAAGGTAGGTATCCAATGGCTATGTCAACAGGACTAAGAAGCAAAGTGGTCAAATTAGGCGGCGCAACCGCGTTATCTATTGCGATGGCGCTGCTCGGCGGACGCGAAGGCGTCGAGGGACAAAAAAGCACGGCGTATCGCGACGTTGGCGGCGTGTGGACCGTGTGCAGCGGCGTCACCGGCCCCGACGTGATTTCCGGCAAATACTATTCGGATAAAGAGTGCGATGCGCTGCTCGCCAAGCATTTGAATCCGGTAAAAAAGGCCGTAGACGCCGCGGTCAGAGTGCCGATCGACAACTACACCCGCGCGGCGCTTTACTCTTTCGCCTACAACGTTGGCGTTAGCGCGTTTAAAGGCTCCTCACTGCTCAGGCATCTTAACGCGGGCAACATCGATGCCGCCTGCGACGACCTGCGCCAGTGGGTTTACGTTAACAAAGAGCGCAATCGCGGGCTGATTAATCGTCGTGAAATCGACAGGCAACTCTGCCTGATGGGGCGCTCTTGATTAACAAAATAACCGTTATCGCCATGACCCTGATCCTCTCCAGCCTAATGTCGCTGATTTACACCGCCTTTCATTTTTACGACAGGGCGGTGTCTCAGACCACGGCTTTGTTAAGCATGACCCAGCAAAAGGAGCAGGCTGAATTCGCCTCTCTGTCGATGGCCGCTGCCATAGAGAAATATAACCAGATAGCAGGAGTGGCGCTCAATGAACAGCTGGCCAATCGAACCTCAAGCCTGGCAAGACAGACTTTTATCAAAACCGTGCTCAGGCCGATTCCGTGCGCTGCGGTGTTTGTGCCTGATCCCGTTAATGACAGCTTGCTCAGCCACTACCACCACCTTCGTCAAAGTACCGGCCACGCCGATCCCGGTAAGCCTTCTGGCGTTTTGCCAGCCCTCGGCACCGCCCAATAACCCGCTGACCTTCGGCGATGCGGTGCTGTGGAATGAACTGTTACTCACCGATTTAGAAAACTGTAATACCCAGCTCGATGGCATCCGCCAGTTTGAAGAGCTGCACCTGAAATAACTCTGTCCAAAAACGTTATCAACCCCACTCAACTCACTCAATACTCGAGGTATTTATCATGGCTAATGTAATCACTTTAACCGCAGTAACCCAAGGCGCACAGGCAAACAACAGCGCTATCAACACCGTTCAAGTCAACGTTAAAGACAGCGTAACCGGCGCTGCTGTAGCGAATTCGGTGGTCAATCTGACCGTCAGCACGGGCGCAAACCTTAACCTCAGCTCTGTAACCACCAACGCGGCGGGCTACAACTACGTCGATGTCGCCAGTGCAACGGCGGGCAATTTCACCGTGACGGGAACACAAACCGGCGCAACTTCCGGCACGCTGGTGGTCACCTTTACTACCGCGCAGGAAACCGCCGCCGCCAACCGCGTGCTGAATACCATGCAAACCTCGCTGGGCGCGTCTGCCGGTGCGGGCTATGTCGGCTGGGACAGCTCGGTCAACTATGCTGACGGCACAATCGGGGCGGCGTTCAACAGCGGCGCAGCGAGTATTACCACGCTCGGCAACAAGGCTGCGCGCTATATTGATATCGAAGACTATGCCGATACGGCGTCGGCCAGCGGTGACTGGACCACGGCGATTCAAAGCGCTATCGATGCTGCGACCAACAACGGCATTCTCGAGGTGCGCGGGACAGGCAGCTACGCGATTTCCGGGTCGATCCAGATTCGTAATATCTACAATACCGGCCTGAATCTGTCGATTCACAAGCTGACCGTTACCTCCAGCTTCCCGGCCAATACCGGCTTCTGGACCGCAACACCAATGATCGTTATCGGCGACACCGTCGGTAACGCCTCGGGCCTGAATCTGTTTATCAACGTGCTGGACGGCGGCAGCAAGGCCGACGGTATTCAGCCAACGGGTTACGGCTTCTCGCTGTCGCATATTCACATCGGTAACGCCTCGAACTGTATTGCGGTTATTCGTATGGGCGCGCACCAGTGGCCGAACGCCTCTAACTGGATCACCGGCGATTACTGGATTAACAACTACGTCGGGATTTTCCTGGCTAACGGCACCTCGGGCACCACGCCGATTGTCGAAGGCTGGAAAGTATTCGTTAAATTTATTGCGGCCAACTTCTGGGGCGGGATCTGGTTATTCAACTCGGGGCAGTATGCGCAGCTCAGCGGCGACTGGGATTACAACGGTAAACGCCTCGCCATTCTGAAACTGAGTGACAACACCGGCCTGACCTCGATTGTCGGCCAGACGGGCCTGCAACTCACCGACGGCACCAACCAGCTAGAGTTCCTCTACTATTACACCAGCCTGGGTTATACCTACATTGTGGTGGCCTCACCGAATGACATTTCGGCCTCCGATGGCGTGGCAACCTTCCCGTGGACCGCGGGTTCAACCATCAGTTGCACCACTGTCAGCGGCGTGGCGATGGTCTTTACCAGCTCCACCGTGGCCGGCAGCAACGCGAGCCAGACTAACTTCTTCGACATTCTGCACGATTTCGAACGCGCGCCGTTTGCCCGAATTCAGGTTAACGCGGGTTATCTGTCAGGCGTGATTGGTGGCCTGATTTACACCTCGACGCTGCAATATGAAAACTCCTTCGCGCCGCTCACCGACAGCTACACCGGGTTGAGTATTACCAATACCGGCAGCGCGCTGTCACTGTATAACTCGACGGTCGAAACCACGCCGTTTATGGGGACCACCGCCGACTTCGTTAACTTCAATAAAAAGCTGTTCATGAAGGATTACCTGTACGAGGGCGTAGGGTCGGCCAACACTATTGCTGCGTCATCCAGTGCAACCAGCGCGTTGGCGCTGCTCAAGGATTCGACCAACAACAAATACCTCGGCGAAGGCACGATGTATGACATCACGTTGAAAACTAACTTTTCAACCTGCGGCTCGTTCCGGGTTTATGTCATTGCGTCGGGCACCTCATATTCACACGTGGTGGTCTCGAGCTTTGTCGGCGACGCCATTGCCGTCACCTTCACCGACACCACATCTGGGGTGCAGATGAACTTCCGTCAGGCGGCGCAAACTTACATGCAGGTCGTCACCAACGTGGTCAGGGTGTAACGGACCGTTAACTAGAGAGTTTTAACCCAGCGGAAAGGCGCGGGCAGTGCAAGTTGGCTGCCTGCGCCTTCCCGCATTATCAATCACTGGCGCTTTGTTCAGCGAAAGTTGTGTGTATTTTGTTACAAACTTAAAATTCGCATAACGCAGCGCGATTATGCCGATCGGTATAAAATGCTGTTTTATAAATTTGCGGGCTATTAATCACACTATGAAATGGTTGAACAAAAATGCGCTGCTTTTTGCCGTAAAAACCTGTATCGCAGCGTTTTTGGCTCTGTATATCGCGTTAAAGCTCAATCTCGACAAACCCGCATGGGCGATGGTGTCGGTGTACGTCATTTCACAGCTCTACTCTGCCTCAACACTGTCTAAAGCGCTGTTTCGCTTCCTGGGCACCGTGTTGGGCGGCGTTTTTATCTTCCTTATCTATCCCGTCACGGTCACACATCCTCTCTTGTTTAGCCTCAGCGTTTCGCTGTGGGTCGCCTGCTGCCTGTTTCTTTCCCTCCACGATCGCACGCCAAAGAGCTACATTTTTATGCTGGCGGGTTACAGCGCCGCGATCATGGGCTTTGCCGATGTCACCACGCCGACGGCAATTACCTATACCGTTATTTCGCGTATTGAAGAGATTACGGTCGCGATTATTTGCAGCAGCCTGATTCACATGCTGGTGTTTCCAGTGCGCATGCGTAACTTGCTCGAGACCAGCGTGGCTAACTGGTATGAAAGCGCCAAAAAACTCTGCAATGAGCTGTTGACCGTTGAATCGAAAGCCAGCAGCCCCGAGCGCGAGCAAATTCTGGTGCAGATGGCGAGCTATCCCATCAACGTTGAAGGGTTGATTACCCATCTGGTTTACGAAGGCGATTCCGCCCGCAAGCTGATTCGACTGGTCAGCGCGCAGTACCAGCATCTTTCCTATCTTATTCCGACCCTGACCGCGATTGAAAAACGCCTCAGCCTGCTGGCGGAGCAGGGGATTGTGTTCCCCGATTTCGTCGCCGAATCCTTTACCCATTTTCTGGAGTGGCTCAACAGCCCCGAGCAAAGCGGCAATGCGCAGGCGATTCAGGATGATATTGCCGCCTCGCAGGAGCGGATTAAAACCCGTTACGCCAGCGGCGAGATGAGCGCGGAAGAGGGATTACTGTTTATTGGCCTGCTCGAGCGGCTGCTCAATTTCATTCGGCTCTCCGAATCTTACATGGGCGCGAAAGAGCGCGTCAGCTCGCTGGCGCCCGAGAAAAAGCGCGGCAAGGTTAAACTGATTAGAAAGCACCGCGACAGGGGACTCATTTTGCTGTCGTGCTTTACGGCCTTTGCCGCCACCATGCTGGGCTGTCTATTCTGGATTGGCACCGGTTGGAAAGATGGCTCGACGGCGCCGATGATGGGCGCGGTAGTGTGCTCGTTTTTCGCCTCGCTCGACAGCCCGGTGGCGTCGATGAAAGTATTTCTTAAGGGCGTGCTGGTCGCCATCGTCATCAGCATTATCTATGTCGGGGTCTTTATTCCGCTGACGGTAACGTTCGAATCGCTGATTATCGTGCTGGCACCCGGCCTGCTGGCGTTGGGGTTGGTTATCGCTAATCCGTCGACCAACTTTATCGGGCTGATTATCGCCACGCAAATCCCCGGTTTTATCGGCATGACCCACGACCTGCATCCCGATCTGCTGTCGATTATTAATGCGTCGATTTCGACGGTAGTCGGCATTGTGATGGCGGTGGTGCTGACCTCGTTAATTCGCAACAAAAGACCTGCCTGGACCGCGCGTCGCGTGCTGCGCCGTGGCATCAAAGAGCTGTTGCAGTTCACCGGTGAAATCCGCATCAATGCTTCTTCACTGCTGGCGCGGCAGCAGTATGTCGCCAGCATGATTGATAAAATCAACATTATTCTGCCGCGTAATACGGTGGATCCGACCCCGAACGTCGCGCTGGGCGGCAACCTGATTACCGAGATTTGGCTTGGCGTTAACTGCTACGATTTTTATGCCCGTCATCACGAGATTCTCAAAGATAAACGTCTCGACAGCGACGCGCTGATGACCGAAATCAGCCGCTATTTTAAACGTCGGCTGAAAAACATTTATATTGCGCCGCCGCAAACGCTGCTCGACGAGCTGGATCAGCTGTTGGTGCGCACCGAGCAGCTCTGTCGCGACGACATGCAGCTGTTCAGCCCGCTGTTTTATCTGTTTAACATCCGCATGGCGCTCTATCCGACCCAGCGCTGGCCCGCGCTAAATTCCCTCGCTTCAGCGCAGCCCTTATAATGCGTAGCGCCGGTAATTTTTAGCTTCGGTAATCTGTAGTTTCGGTAATGAGTAACTTCGGTAAATAGAAACTATTAACAGCGGCGCGTCATCAAGATCTCCAGTTAACAACACAAGTCACCTGCGGGTGACTTTTTGTTTTATTTGTACATAATTGCGAACATCTTTGTTACAAACAAAAAGAGATAACAAGTTTCGTAGGGGTATAAAATAATGCTTTAAAATCTACGTGATTTGTTTAATTAGAAAATGAAGTGGCTAACAAAAAACGCTTTTTTGTTCTCGGTAAAAACCTGTATCGCCGCATTTCTGGCTTTATATATCGCCTTAAAACTTAATCTGGATAAACCCGCCTGGTCCCTGACCTCCGTCTTTATTATCTCTCAGCTTTACTCGGCCTCGACGCTGTCAAAATCCGTATTCCGACTGATGGGAACCCTGCTCGGCGGTGCGTTCATTTTCTTTATTTACCCGATTACCGTCCTTTATCCGCTGCTGTTTAGCCTCTGCGTTTCGCTTTGGATAGCGTTTTGCCTCTATCTTTCGTTGCACGATCGCACACCGAAAAGCTACGTTTTCATGCTGGCCGGCTATAGCGCGGCAATCATGGGTTTTGCCGACGTCACCTCGCCGCTGGACATCACTTATACGGTTATCTCGCGCATCGAAGAGATAACCGTGGCTATCGTTTGCAGCACGCTAATCCACATGATCATTTTCCCGGTGAAAATGAGTACCCTGCTGGAAATCAGCGTTAATAACTGGTTCGAAAGCGCCAAAAAACTCTGTGGCGAAATGGTCACGCGAGTTTCGAAAGAAAAGTCCCTGGAACACGAACAGATCCTGATTCAGATGGCCAATTATCCGGTCAACGTCGAGGCGCTGATCACTCACTGCGTTTATGAAGGCGACTCGGCGCGAGCGCTCATCCGCATGGTAGCGGTGCAATACCAGCATTTGTCCTATCTAATCCCGACCCTGACGGCGATTGAAAAACGGCTGATTCTGCTGGGCGAGCATGGGGTTACCTTTCCCGACTTTCTGGCCGAAACCTTTAGCCACTTCCTTCTCTGGCTGCATAATCCCGAGCAGTTTGGCAATACCGCCACGCTGGTGGAGGAGATGGTCGCCTCGCAGGAGAGAATTAAAACGCTGTATGTCACGGGTGAGATGAGCGCGGAAGAGGGCCTGCTGCTGACGGGGCTGGTCGAACGTTTGCAGAACTTTATTCGCATCGCTCACGCCTATTTGGGCGTTAAAGAGAAAGTCAGCGCCTTTAGCGATGAGAGAAATCCCGCTAAATTTACCCTGTTCAAGAAGCACGCCGATAAGGGACTGATTTTCCTTTCGTCGCTGACCATTTTCATTGTGACTATGCTTTGCTGCCTGTTCTGGATAGGCAGCGGCTGGAAACACGGCGGCACCGCGCCCGTTATGGCGGCCATCGCCTGCTCGTTTTTTGCCGCGCACGACAGCCCGATCGCCTCTTTGCAGGTCTTTCTCAAGGCCGTGATTATCGCGATTGCCGCCAGCCTGATTTACACGGTCGTCATTATTCCCTACGCCACCAGTTTCGAAGCGCTGATTATCTGTCTGGCTCCCGGGCTGATTGCCTTGGGTATCGTTATCGCTAATCCGGCGAGCAACATTTTCGGTTTGATTATCGCCACGCAAATCCCGAGCTTCATGGGCATGAGCCACGATTTTCGCCCCGATCCGCTTTCCATTCTTAACTCGGCGATTTCGACCGTCGTCGGCATCCTGATGGCCGTGCTGGTCACCGCGATTATTCGCAATAAGCGGCCTTCGTGGACCGCTAAACGCGCGCTGCGGCGGGGCATCAAGGAGTTATTGCAGTTTACTCAGGCGATAAAAATGAACAACGCCTCATTGCTGAGCCGTCAACATTACGTGGCGGGGATGCTGGATAAGGTCAATATCATTTTGCCGCGCATCAAGATTGACCCGATCCCTAATGTGGCGCTGGGGGGCAATTTGATTACTGAAATTTGGATTGGCGTGAGCGTGTTTGATTTTTATGCCCGTCACGAGGCGTTGCTGCGCGAAAACGGCATTGAAACCGACGCGCTACTGTTTGAAATTAATAACTTTATCAAGCTCAGGCTGAAAAACATTTATATCGCGCCGCCTGCCTCACTGCTGGCCGAGCTCAATCAGCTGCTGTTGCAGGTCGAGCAAGTTTGCCGTGCGGATATGCATCTGTTTATGCCGCTGTTTTATCTGTTTAATATCCGTATGTGGCTTTATTCATCGGAACGCTGGCCGACCGTTCAATAAGCCGGAAAATCTCGCTGCGGGCCGAGGATGCCTCTTTCGAAGCCGCCCGCAGCGAGAAATCGGGTTAGATATTTTCGAGTTCGATATCTTTGGTTTTCGGCCCCAACAGCGAAATCACCAGCACCACAATCACCATGCTGGCGACGATAAATGCCAACACGCCGACATTGCCGGTGTATTGCAGGAATAAGCCGATGATAATGCTGCTAAATACCGTCGACAATCGGCTGAACGAATAGCAGAAGCCGACGGCGGTAACGCGAATGCGCGTCGGGAAAATCTCCGTTTGATACGAGTGGAAGCTGTAAGTCATCCACGCGTTGCAGTAACTCACCATAAAGCCGCAGAAAATCATGCCTAACGGGCTGCGTTGGAAGCCAAACAGCGCGCCGAAAATCACCACGCCCATCGCGCCCGCCACGACTTGCCATTTAATTTCGAACTTATCGGCATACAGCACGGACACCAGACAGCCAATCGGGAAACCGAGGGTGATAATAATCGAGTAAGAGAGGCTGTGAGTGAAGCTGCTGCCTTGACCGGCCAGCAGCGCGGGCAGCCAGTTGCCAAAGCCGAAGAAGCCGATCGCCTGAAAAATATTGAAAACCATCAGCATAATGGTGCGTTTGCGAAACTGTGGCGTCCAGATTTCTTTAAAACGGCCACGGCGTTCAAACTGCTGTTCATCCTGCAACGTCACCAGCTGTTCCAGCCTTTCGACCTTGCCTACGCCGCAGCGTTTTTCCATCTCTTCAAGCACTTGCAGCGCTTTATCCGGTTGACCCTGTTGCATCAGCCAGCGCGGGGATTCCGGCAGCTTTTTACGCACCACCCAGATAAACAGCGAAAACACCACGCTAACCAGCAGCACGTAACGCCAGCCGGTGAGGCCAAACCAGGTGTGCGGCACAAACCACCACGAAATAAGCGCGACGGCAGGTACCGACATAAATTGAATAAAGAAGGAGAAGGCAAACGCCTTGCTGCGCAGCCGCGTTGGCACCATTTCGACCAGATACGTGTCGATGGTGACCAGCTCGATGCCAAGACCCACGCCGACCAGAAAACGCAGAAAAATAATCCACTCCGCCTGATTCTGAAACACAATCAGCAGCGTGAAAAAGCTGTACCACAGCAGGGCGAACATAAAGGTCAGGCGACGGCCAAACTTATCGGCCAGAGGGCTTAACAGGCTGGTGCCGACAAACAGGCCGAGGAAGGTGGAAGAGGCGAAAGCGGCCTGATCCGAGATGCCGAACACGCCGCCGCTGCCGGTGTGGAAAATGCCTTCGGCGATCAGTCCTGGACTGATGTACGCCGTTTGAAACAGATCGTAGAGTTCAAAGAAACCACCAATTGCCAATAATATAATGAAGCGCCACAGTCCCGCTGACGAGGGCAGGGCGTCTATTCTAGTGATCAATTCAGGTGCCGTCATGGCGCCAGACTGATTCGGTAAAGCCGATGAGTGTGCGAATTCCATAAGTCCCATTACCCGTTGAAAAAACATAATCATGCTAAGTTTTTATCACCGGATTTAAATTCGGAATAAGATTTCAAGATGTAAAAGAATAGGCTGATTCACTGGAAAAATAATTATGGCGAGATAAAACACTTTTTAGATGGGGTTGGTGAAAGCGTCATAAATGCAAGAGATTTGCACAAAACGTATTCAGTAAAAATTCAAATAAAGTTTAATTAAAAGCCGTTTAAAAACAGGGTATTAATTTGACTTAAGCAGCAGGTTAGCGACGCAGGCGAAGCGCCGCTGCTGTTATCAAGTGGGTGTCCTACAGGCTGAGAACGAGAGAAAATTTAACTTGGCTGCCATCGTTGCTTAAGGCCGCCCTGATTGCCGGTCACCGGATCGGTCGAGGGTAAAGCGACGTGGGCAATATTTTGCCGCGCTTCGGGCAATGTTGACGGATCGTCATGATAGAGATCGGGACTCAAGCCTTTTGGATAGGCCCCCAACACCTGAAAATCGGCGCTGGCCGACAGCTGTTTGTGCCCGACGCCCGCCGGAATCAGCACCACGTCGCCTTTTTTCAAAGGGACAATCGGACCGTTTTCGCCTCCCAACTGCACTTTTGCATCGCCACTGCTGACACCCAAAAGCTCGTGAGTGTTTGAATGATAATGGGTAAAAGTAAAAATTTGGTAACGCCACTGCATCGGCCAGCCGTTGCGGGCGAACAGCTCCGTAAAGTAAGCATCGGCATTTGTTTTATTTTGCGGTACTGCCTGCTGATAAATCAGTAAAGGAAGCTTATCATTAGGGACGCCGCCTACCGTTTTATTTAATTTAAGGGCGCGGATAGACGGCTGAGAGAGGTTATCCTGAGCAAATCCGGTCAACGGCATGGCCGAAGCCAGTAACAAAAGTTGGCAAAAGTCTCGTCTTGAGACCTGATGATGGTTGATAATCTTCATAGGCGTTCCTGAAGTCATTCAACTTTCGGCTAAAATTCGCTATCAGCATCCCTTTGGCGGGATTGTTTTAGCGACACTCTTTTGGCGAACCAAAAAGGTTAGCAATTTCCGAAAGTTGAGAGAGGCTTTCCAAACGCAAACGAGCTCCGTATCGAGACGAAACTGCTGCGATCCCACCTTAAAATTGTGAGGCAGATCGCAATTTTGTCAAGGCACAGGGGTGTTGAGAGACAAGTTTGAAGGGATTGAGACTTTGAAAAGGATTTGAATCAAGAAAAGCAGGGAAGGAAGTGCAAAAGAAAAAACAGCCCCGAAGGGCGGTTATAGGGCTAGAAATCGCCCGCGGGTTCAGGATTACTGATCGCTTTAAGAGATAACGGCAAATGGTAGTTTGGTTGACTAGAGAAGAAGGCTTGCAGGGCAACGCGCTTGCTTCGGTCAATTGAAATCTCTTGCATCGTTTTGCGGAAAATACTGTAACGTCCGCAGGTTGTACAGGTTACGTTGACCACTTTTTCAGTTAGATTAAGTGAAGTTTTGGTCTTGATTGTACTTTGGCATAAAGGGCACTCATCGGGAGTGTGAACAGCGGTGGAGCTCATAAAACCTCCGGTTTTATCTGGGCCAGCGCGTAGTATAGCGCAAAAAGCGGTCAACCCCTTAACGCTATTTGTGCAATAGACGATTCAGCAGCCGATCTAATTGAATTTCGTTACTATTAAACGTTTTATTACGGCCGGATGGACGTCCTGCCGGGCCGGTATCGCCGATGGGTTATTTTCCCGCAGGCCTTCACATTAAGGAGTTGTAGTGGATTTTGTTATGGCAATCCCCGCGATTTTTGTCTTGCTGGTGATCTTTTTCCTGATTTCATACCGCATTTCTCACGGCAAGCGGCGCAGGTCGAGCAGCAGACGAGGTCAATCCGTGCAGAGAAAACGTTCGAGCGAAGAGGGCGGGGCTCGCCTCAATGAAAAAAACGAATCGCTGTTCGACATGGCGCGCTATCAGAAAATTGATGGCTCAAACTATCGCCACATTTATGTCATTGGTGATATTCACGGCTGCCTTAAGCAGTTGAATTTAATCCTCGAGGCCAATGAATTCTCCAAAGAGCAGGATTTGCTGGTCTCGGTCGGCGACATTATCGATCGCGGCGAAAACAGTTTAGGCTGCCTGGAATTGCTGGAACAGCCGTGGTTTGCCTGCGTAAAAGGCAACCACGAGCAGATGGGCGTTGACGCGCTTAAAGGTCAGCACGTCAGCCGCTGGCTGAGTAACGGCGGCGACTGGTTCTATAAACTGCCGGTTGAAGTGGAAATTCGCGTTCGCGAGCTGTTTAAAAAGGTCGATGCGTTGCCTCACGTTATTGAGGTCAGCACGGCGAAAGGGCTGGTTATTATTGCGCACGCCGATTATCCGGCCACGCGCTATATCAGCGGCGTGCCGTTAAGTGCGCATGAAATTATGTGGAGCCGTCAGCGTCTCGGCAAATCGCGCGAAGGAGAGGTTCAAGACATTGAGGGCGCGCAGCGTTTCTATTTCGGTCATACGCCGGTAGAAAAAGTCCAGCAGTACGGCAACCAGTTTTATATCGATACGGGTGCCGTTTTCGGTGGCTGGTTGACGTTGGAAAAGATCCAGTAAGCCAAAAATTGAGCTGGAATAAAAAAAGAAAAAAATGAAAAGCGGGAACGGAAAACGATAATGGAACACAAGCGCGAAGAGCGGCTGCAACGGCTGCTCGCCAGCCTCAAGAAAAACGATAAAATCCATCTCAAAGAGGCGGCGCAGCTGCTCGACGTGTCCGAAATGACCGTGCGCCGCGACCTTAATGTCGCGGATTCGCCGTTGATTCTGCTGGGCGGCTACATTGTTATCGATCCGAAAAATAATCCGGCGACGCACTATTTCGTCAGCGAACAAAAAAATCGCCAGACAGCCGAAAAACAGCGGCTAGGCGCGCTCGCTGCCGAACTGATTGCCGACGACGATCTGGTGTTTTTCGATTGTGGCACCACCACGCCCTATATTATCGAGCATATTCCCGATCCGCGGGTATTCCGCGCCATCTGTTATTCGCTGAACACCTTTTTAGCGTTGCAGGACAAACCGCACTGTGAGGTCATTATGTGTGGCGGCAAATATCGCGCCAGCAACAATATTTTTATTCCGTTTGGTCACAGCAGCAGCGAATTAATGAACGTTCTGCCTGATAAAGCGTTTATTTCGGCGGCGGGAATTAGCCTGGATTATGGCGTCAGCTGTTTTAACTTCGATGAGTTATTAATGAAGCATCAGGCGATGCAACGCGCGCGGGAAAAGATTCTGGTTGCCGACAGCAGTAAATTTGACAAGGTGAGGCCCGCCGCTATCGCGCCGCTGAATCAGTTTACCCAGTTAATTACTGATTCAGCGCCGCCTCAGTCGTACGGCGATTATTGCCGCGATAATGCTATTTCTCTGCTTTATTGAGCCGTTACCGATAAATAGAACACCACTTCAAATACGCCGGTTTGTCGGCCATCATTTAAATACTGTTCATAACAGGCGCGACCATCGGGGCGATAACCGCTGCTGGCGAGATGGACCTCGATGAAATCGGTCCAGGCTTGAGCAAAGTTTTCGCTGTCGACGGTGGTGTGAAAAGCGGCATAAGTACCCGCCGGAAGAGTTTGAAGCTCGATGCCTTCGGCGTTTTCGCCCAAGGTGAAGTGTTCATCGACGCTGACTGACGCATCGGCGCGGCGGGCTTCTGGCGCGGTTGCCAGCGGATTATCCCAAAAAATCGTCAACCATTCGTTTTCGCCTAGGCCATTTTTTTCTGCCCACGGAGTCAGCGCCGCAAATCCCTGCTTAACGCTTTGTTCATAAGGGCCAACCACGCGGTAGCTGGCGACGGTTTTGGTCGGTTTTTCCAGTATCATAAATGCCACGATGCGTTCCTCTTTTAGTCTCAATCTATAACAGATTGCCGATATTTATTTATTAACTGCTCTACGCGCTATAACAGTGGCGGTGATAAAATCATCTTATCAAATCGCAGTATTGTCCTGACTGAATGTAGTGAGGTTATCAATGGATGTCGTTAAAAAAATTCTGAATAGTGAGATAGAGCGCATTAATCGTGCGGAAGGCCGAGACGGTAAACCGAGAATTAATAGCGAGTTTTTCATTAATCACCCGTGGTTGTGCCTCGCCATGCTGGTGGGGTATATCGCCGTCGGCATCGTCATGTACGCGTCGCCTTATATGGGATTAGGCTGGTTTGCCGGCTTTACCTTCTTCCTGATATTCATGTCGGCAATGCTTTTATTAGAGATCAAGCCGACCTACCGTTACGAAGATATTGGCGTGCTGGACTTGCGCGTCTGTTATAGCGGCGAATGGTTCTTTATTCGCGAAATCTCCGCCGAGGCGGTGGCTAAGCTGCTGGCCAGCAATGAGGTCGACAGCCGTTTCAAATCGCACGTGCAACGCATTGTGCAGAACAAAGGTGCGATCGACTTTTACGACGTCTACGATCTGGATCGTCAGTATCAGCCTGCGCCGACAATGATACACAACGCACAACTTGCTTAGTTTTTATCCCATTTTTGCCCTAAAAGCAGTAATAACTTTTGCTCCTGCTATCCCGCTTCCACGGCGGCTCTGTTAAACTTAATGCTAAGTACGGTTCATCGCCCACACGATAAGTTGAACGCAATGAAAAGTACGCAAAGAGGTGATAAAATAATCTTTGCCGCATCAGGAGCCGCCGTGGAACGTATCAAACTCACCATTCATCATCTTCATAAACAGGTTGCGGGCGAGAAACAGAGCGCTCAGGCAACGGCGCGTATTTATGCCGGCGACAAGCTTATCTTGACCGAAACGATGCAGGGTCAGGCTGCTTGGTACGATCGCTTTATTCACGCCAAAGACGATAATGGTCAGCCGTTGCGCGTCGAGTGGGACTGTGATGGTGAAGCCAGCATGGATGTCTCGCGGGTCGAAGTCTGCGCCTGCTGTGGCGGCGATGAAAGTTTGCACCGTTAGTGAATGTTTAGCATAGTGGTCTGCTGTAACGACAGCGCGCGTTATCCCTATCGAAAGCAGGAGCGAAAATGAAATTTATAAACAACGAATTTGAGTACCGCAGCTGGATAATGGGTGAAATTTTCCAGGCGAGCGTGGTGGGTGAAACCACCGATTTTGCCGATCAGGAAATCGACGATTTTATCTTCGATGCCCGTCCGGTTGCCTATCCGTGTATCGCCGTCATGATCCAGACTCCCGGCCAGCCAGGCGTGTGTGAACCGCGCTTTGTCTATAAAGAGCAGGTGTTTGAGTGGGCGCATCAGATGGGATTTGGCTTTGACAGTTAAGCCCTGAAGCAACGGCTTCAGGGCCAGACAGCGTGTTGGAAAAGTTTTACTAATCCGAGATATCACAGTTACGCAGTTCTGCGTGAAGTCAGACGTTTTTGCGATCTATCTTCTCTTCACCCCAAAAAAGATAATCCTCTTTGGTCTTTGCAAAGGCGACCGGTAACACTTCATCGCTGCCTTCTTCCCAGATTTTCTGGGCTAAAACTTCGTCATTATTGGCCAGTTCGAAAATTGCCTCAGCGATTTCGTGTGAGGTTTCACGCACGTTGGCCCAGGCTTTAATGTTGGAACTTGTCATGTGCTTCTCCTTTAATTTGGCTCCCCTTAACTATGGTAGCTGGATCGGCGGGACGCAAATCTGACTGACCAAAGCTTGAGCAATCATCCTGAGAGTCAGTGAAAGAGAGCACAGATTAATGGCAAGCTTTTGGCATGGTCGTTTATACTTGTTCAACGCTGCTGGCCAATCACGCTGGCAAGCGAACTAAAAAAGCGATACTAAACAAAAAGTATAAGGTGAGTAATATGAGCGACGATATTTTTGATTTCGATATAGATGCTGCGCTGGAAACCGCTGAACAAAAAGCGGCACAAAAAGCTAACGCCGTACCCGAAATTCTGGAAGACGAAGCAGATTGTGAAGGCTGCAAAATCTGATTTGCGTTGTTAATGGGTCGATTTTCTGACATGAAAACCGCTACGGCGGTTTTTTTATGGGCGGATTTTGGTGGGTTAATGGCCTCCGCCAAAGAATTTTTACATCAGCTTTCGTAAAGCTTTGTAGATGTTTTAAACGACGAAACATAAGCAGCGTTAAATTTTCCTTTACCGCCAAGGCGTTACCCGAATGAGGTAAGTGGGGCGAAATTGCAGCAATTGTGAGGAAATCGTGAGGCTACGTAAATGGGATAAATTCCTATAGAACAGGAAGATAGCTTCGGTAAACTCAGCAACATCAGATCGGACAGATCCTGGAGTTAAAATATGAAAAAAATAATAGCGCTACTCGCGGTGATAACAGCTTTATCCGCCTTGCCCGAGATAGCTCACGCAAATGTGTCAATAGGTTTGAATGCCCCGGGAATTTCACTGCGTATTGGTGACCGCGATCCGCGCGGTAATTACTGGGACGGAGGGCGCTGGCGTCCACAAAGCTGGTGGAGCCATCACCGCCATGAAAGAGGCCGCTGGGTTTATTACGAGCCGCCGCGTCATTATCATCACGACCACCGCTGGCGAGAAGGTCCGCCACCGCGTCATTGGCACGGCGGTCCGCCTCCGGGAAGATGGCATGAAGGTCCACCTCCGGGACGTTGGTAACTTAAAAAGCTGTTAAGTACAGGGTTGGCGCTGGCTATGCGAAAGCATCCCCAACGTCAATTCTGTACTTTTTAGTGCTTCAACTTAATATATCTTCCTGACTTACTTTTTTTACCCAGCGAGCTAATTGCCTCGCACTTCAACCAGTACCGGACAAGGCGCATTGGCGACCACTTCGGCACTCACCGAACCCTTAAATATCCTGCCAAACGCCGACAGCTGGCGATGCCCCATGACAATCACCGACGCCCCTTTGCTTTTTGCCTCCGACACCAGCGTTTCGCCCGCAGAGCCGACAACCAGATTGCCTTTTGCCTGAATCCCGGCGGCAGAAAGCTGCTGCAACGCTCTGGTAACCACCGCCGTAGCGGAATCCTGTTCGGCAGTAGCCGCCGGATATTCAATCACATCGCCCGGCTGTTCCTGCTGGTTAGCAAAGGCATAAGCCTCATCAACACAACAGGTTACGTAAACGGTTGGCGCGCCGTGCTGGGCAATTTTCGCCGCCAGCGCGACAACCTGCGAGGTTTGGCTGGAGCCATCGACTGCAACAAGAATGACATCAAACATTGGCAATTCCTTTTAAGCGTCATGTTGAAAAGAGGGGAGAACCGAGTTATTTGCTGTTGCCGAGCTTGCCAATCTCGCCGGCCAGCGACTCTTTGCAGCGTAAAATCGCCTGCTGCACGCTGGCCTGTTTGGCGGGATGACGTTCGGTCGGCATCAGTACAGAAATAGAATAGTGTCCCAAAATCGTGTCGATCGCCGTCGCCATCGAGGAGATGCCGAGCACGGTTTCGCCGCTCTCCATCGAAATACCGCTGGATCGCACCTGCGCCACTTTTTTCAGCAGCGCATCGATATCTTTTACCGTGTTTTCCGTGGCGGGCTCGAGCGTATCGCCCACCAGATGGCGAATCTCCTGATCGCTTTTCAGCGAGAGCAGGGCGCGTCCGGCGGAGGTGCTGTAAATCGGCAGATTCAAACCAAATTTCGGCACCACTCGCAGCTCGCGTTCGGCCACAATGTGATGAATATTGGCAATCTGGCGACCACTCGCCCGGCCTAGCGCCACCGTTTCCTGCGTTTCATGGCACAGCTGTTGAAGATAAGGCGAGGCGATAGCGATAACGTCGGTGTGAATAGTAGAAACCAGTCGCAGCAGCATCGGGCCGAGACGCACGCCGCCCGCGCCTTCGGTGCGCACGATGCCTTCTTCCGTCAGCGCCGCGACAATCCGCTGCACCGTCGAACGCGGCAGCTGAACCTCATTGGCGATCGCGCCGAGGCTCAATCCTTCCGGATGACTCCCCAACGCATTCAAAATGGCGGCCGCGCGCGAAATAACCTGAATCCCACCGCTGCGCTCTTCTTCACCCGAAACTTCGTTATTCATAACGTTGATTTATCCCTGATTATCGCTTTCTTGCGCATTGTAACGCCTCACTAAAGTAATCGCACGCTGCCTGAAAAACCAACACTAATCACATTGCAATACAGTGCATCGTATTATAGTATTTGCGCGCTGTACCGTATAGCGGTGCAATGCATCATTATTATAAGAGCAACTTATGACCCAGCAAATTTCTCCAGGCTTGCCTATGGGCGGATCTGTCGCGCCGCCAGTGCCACAACCGTTTACTTTTCGGTTAGTGATGGGGCTGATCGGCATACTTATCGCCTCACTGTGTTCCGGTCTTAACGATCGCGTGACGGATATCGCGCTGGCCGACGTGCGTGGCGCGCTAAATATCAGTAGCGATCCGGGCACGTGGGTGATCGGCGCCTATCAGGCCGCCGAGGTTGCGGCGATGATGCTCGCGCCGTGGTTTGCGATGACGTTTTCACTGCGCCGTTTTGCCATCGCCGTCTCTTTGGGCTTCGCGCTGGTGGCCGTGGTACTGCCGTTTGCGCCAAATATTCCCGTTTTCATCGCCTTGCGCGTAATTCAGGGCATCTTTGGCGGCGCTTTACCGCCGCTGTTAATGACCGCCGCGCTGCGTTTTCTGCCTCCGGCCTTTAAGCTTTACGGCCTGAGTGCCTACGCGCTGACCGCGACCTTTGGCCCGAATATCGCCACCACGCTGGCGGCGTTTTGGACTGACGATGTCGGCTGGCATTGGGTGTTTTGGCAGGTTATTCCGCCGTGTTTGCTTGCCGCGTCGATGATTGGCTACGGAATTCCGCAGGATCCCACCCGTTTCGAGCGTTTCAAACAGATGGATATTTTCGGCATGCTGACCGGCAGCAGCGGCATTGCGCTGCTGGTGTTATCGCTCCAGCAGGGAGAGCGTCTCGACTGGCTGAATTCGCCGCTGATTGTGGTGATGTTGCTATCGTCGATAGCCTTGCTGACCGTTTTTCTGGTCAACGAATGGTCGCATCCGCTGCCGTTATTCAAGTTACAGATGTTGAAACGCCATAATTTAACTCATGGCCTGCTGACGCTGGGCGGGCTGATGATTTTGGTGCTCTCCGGCTCCGCGCTGCCGTCGAGTTATATGGAAGGCGTGCAGGGATTTCGCGCCGTGCAGGTCGGGCCGCTGGCGCTGACCATTGGCCTGCCGCAGCTGATTTTGGCTCCGCTGGTCGCGGCGGTGCTGAATTTTCGTTGGGTTGATAGCCGGCTGATTTTGATTCTTGGATTGGCGCTTATCGGCCTCTCCTGTTACGGCGGCAGTCATCTGACCGAAGGGTGGGCGCGCGAGAATTTTTACACCCTGCAAATGATGCAGGCGTTCGGGCAGCCGATGGCAATTTTGCCCGTGTTGATGGGCGCAACCAGCGTGGTGCAGCCGCCGGAAGGGCCGTTTGCCTCGGCGATGTTTAATACCGTGCGCGGATTAGGCAGCGTAATTGGCACGGCGGTGGTCGGCGAATTCTCGAGCCAGCGCGAACAGTTTCACTCCAGCGTGCTGCTCAATCATGTTGGCAGCGTGAGTTCGCTGCTGTCGCAACCTTACGACGGTGACGGCACCTATCTTGCGCCGCTGAATTCAAACGGATCGGCGGTATCGACGGAGGCCCTCAGCGCCTTTTCGTCGCTGGTTAAACGCCAGGCCACGGTGCTCGGATTGGCAGACAGCTATTTGATGATTATCGACGTAGCGATTGCGTTGGCGTTGCTGACAATATTGCTGCCCAAACGCACTTATCCGCCGCAGTCAGTGGTGAAGAAACCTGACTAATTTACTGATTAAGAAGTCTTATTTGTTGAAGAGACTTATTGCTTTTAAAACTCTTATTTTAAAAAAGTAGAACACGAGAGAATCGAATTTATGTCCAACAAATCCTCATTTCGCTCAATATGGCTGATCGTTATCGTGATTATTGCCTTGTTAATCGTGCTGGGCTGGTATCTGCTGAGTGGCCAAACGTCGCCGACTACCGATGACGCGGTGATCTCCGCCGACTCAACGCTGGTGGCTCCGCGAATTTCCGGCACCATTCAGGACGTGCGGGTCGAAGACAATCAGCAGGTAAAAGCGGGCCAACTGCTGGCGAAAATCGACGACCGCGATTACGTCAATTCGGTGCATACGGCGCAGGCCGCGCTGGAAACCGCGCAGGCGCAGATGCAAAGTTTGCAGGCGCAAATTGCCAAACAGCAGCCGACGATTGAACAGGCGCGCGCCATGGTTCAGGCCGATTCCGCCGCGCTGGTCTACGCCCGCAAGAGCGCCGAGCGCTACAAAAGTCTGGCGCAGAATGGCTCCAGCTCGCTGGATTTACGTGACGATTCCGATGCCAATTATCGCCAGAAGCTGGCGAGCCAGCAGAGTGACATTGCCGCCGTTCATGCCGCCGAAAAGCAGCTGGACGTACTGAATGCCGAGCAGGCAGAGGCCAAGGCCGCGATTGATTCCGCCGCCACGGCGCTTGAGCAGGCAAAACTTAATCTTTCTTATACCGAAATCAAGGCGCCGATTGATGGCATGGTTGGCGTGCGCTCACTTCGAGTTGGTGCGTACGTCAGTGCCGGAACGCGCGTACTGGCGCTGGTGCCGATTAATAAAGCCTACGTGGTGGCCAATTATCTCGAAACCCAGCTGGCACATGTTCAACCTAATCAAACGGTGAGCATCAAAGTCGATGCGCTTCCGGATGTTACGTTGCAGGGCAGGGTGGACAGCGTCGCGCCAGCTACCGGCGTTACTTTTTCGCCGATTACGCCTGATAACGCCACCGGCAATTACACCAAAGTGACGCAGCGTTTGGCGGTGAAGATTTTACTCGATGCCAATCAGCCGGATTTGGCGCGACTACGCGTGGGAATGTCGGTCGTGCCGACCATCAATATTCATTAATTATTCTGCTTTCCTGTTTTCGGATTGTCAGCATAAGCAACCAGAAAGCAGAAACCAGAAAGCAGGCAGCAAAAAGGGCGCTAATCCGTCGGGTCATCTTTTCCCGCGGGTTAACGCCCTTTTTAGTTTTATTGCCTAACGCGTAATCCGTAGATTGAGCTAAAGATTATCCTATTTGGCCTGCTGTGGTCGTTCATTGGCGACCGCGTCCAGCTCTTTATCTTTCTGCACAAACTGCCATTTGCCCGAGAACAGGAAGCGCAACAGCGGAATACGTTTATGCACCTCGTACAGCACAAAGGCGATACCAAAGACAAACACCAGTCCCAGCCAGAATCCAACCCAGTCGCTTTTAATCAGTGGCGTGATAAATGCCCCATAAATCAACGTCAATGGGTGGTGGATCAGGTAAACAAACAGCGATGCATTAACCAGATAAGTCACAAACGGCGACTGGAAATTCAGCACGTAGTGGCTGAAAGAGAACACCACGTTCACCATCAAAATACCTAGCAGACTGGTGATGATGGCATCCAGCTCCATCGAGTAGAGCTGTGGCGTATTAATGTGCTGGTTAATCATGTAAGCCGCAAACAGGGGAATACACAGCAAACAGTTGGTGACCGACGATTTTAAAAACACTTTTTTCAGGTTGGCGAATTTAAAGGCGCAGGCACCAATAAAGAAAAAGGGCAGATAAAATAAAGTCTGCATCACAATAAAGTTGAATGCGCCATTGCCGAGTAAATCAGGTGCAAAAAGATACAGTGCGCGATTGAATGCGGCATAAATTAATCCGAAGAACAAAAACAGCACGGTAATTTTGCCCATTGAATCGGCTTCACTAATTATTTTTAAAATACGACTATTCTTATTCTCTTTTAACGCGCGGAATAAATAGAAGGAAACGCTGGTTAATATTACCAGCGTCAGCAGGAACCATAAATGCGACACTAATTCCCAGACGGTAATATTTACTTTCTGGTAAAGGTCCATGTTACTCCAGTCGGCAAACTTGTCGGTGAAGTAATAAAGGAAAGCCAGCTGAGGAATAGTGATCAGCGGGAACGCCGCAGCCAGCGGAATCGCCACCCGCTCAAGGCGCACTTTCAGCCACTTCTGCCGCTCGTACCGCTCAAACAGCATGTAGGAGAAGTAGCCGGAAATGACAAAGAACACCTGCATACGGAAGGCGTGAATGGTGTCGTTGAATATTGTTAAGCCTTCGGACGGCGTCACGCTATTGACCGCCCAGATGTGGCTGGAATAAATCAACGAGATATGAAATGGAATACCGAGCAGCATCAAATAAGCCCGGATTGAGTCCAAAAAAAACTCTCTTGGCGGACGTTGTGTTTGCATGAAGTTTCATTTCAGGAAAAGTTTAGTTAAAAAATAGTCTACTTTATAATTAATTTGGCTGCTGTTAAGAAATGTCTGCTTTTTGTAAAGCTATAGTGCCCATAGGGTCTTGATTCAGGCTAGACTCAGATAACTTTCCATAGCGGGACTTTCGGCAAATTGTTATCCTTGCTTAACTATGTGCTTAAACGGTTCATCAACGTGATGGACCAATCATCTCTCATGTTGTCGGATTTCCGACTATTCCTTAAAATGGAGCCATTGAGTTAAGCGCATTTAAAGGAGGGGACGTGCCGGGTAAAAATTTTTCCAAAGGGCCAGATATGACTAAAGTCCGTTTGCTGAGTGCTGCAGTGTTGATGACCTTGTTCTCATCATCTGCCTTTGCTTTTTCAATTGATGATGTTGCCAAGCAGGCGAAAGCGCTGGCTGATAAAGGTTACGAAGCACCAAAAAGTAATCTGCCATCTCAATTCCGCGACATGAAATTTGCGGACTACCAACAAATTCAATTCAACCATGATAAAGCGTATTGGAATAATCTAAACACGCCGTTCAAGCTTGAGTTTTATCACCAAGGCATGTATTTCGACACGCCGGTCAAAATTAATGAAGTGACCGCCAACAGTGTCAAAGAGATCAAATACAATCCTGACCTGTTTAATTTCGGTAACGTGAAACACGACGCCGATTCGGTTAAAAATCTCGGCTTTGCCGGTTTCAAAGTCCTTTATCCAATTAACAAAGCCGATAAAGACGATGAGATCATGAGCCTGCTGGGCGCGAGCTATTTCCGTCTGATTGGTAAAGGTCAGGTTTACGGCCTGTCGGCGCGTGGCTTGGCTATCGATACCGCGCTCTCCTCTGGCGAAGAGTTCCCGCGTTTCCGCGAATTCTGGATTGAACGCCCTAATCCTGATGAAAAACATTTAGTTATTTACGCCTTGCTGGATTCGCCGCGTGCAACCGGTGCCTATCGTCTCGACGTTTATCCTGGCAAAGAAGCCAGCGTAGACATTCAGGCGAAAGTCTTCCTGCGCGATAAAGTGGGCAAACTGGGTCTGGCGCCGCTGACCAGTATGTTCCTGTTTGGTCAGAATCAGCCTTCGCAGGTGATGAATTTCCGTCCTTCGCTGCATGATTCCGACGGTCTGTCTATTCACGCCGGAAACGGTGAGTGGATTTGGCGTCCGCTGAACAATCCTCGTCACCTGTCGGTTAGCCAGTTCTCGATGGAAAACCCGAAAGGTTTTGGCCTGCTGCAACGGGGTCGTAACTTCTCCGAATACGAAGATCTAGACGATCGCTACGATCTGCGCCCAAGCGCGTGGGTAGAGCCGAAAGGGGATTGGGGTAAAGGTAAAGTCGAGCTGGTAGAAATTCCAACTGCCGATGAAACCAACGACAATATCGTTGCCTTCTGGACGCCGGATCAACTCCCAGCGGCCGGTACGCCTATCGATATTAACTATCGCGTTCACTTCACCCGTGATGAAGACAAGCTGCACTCGCCTGACTCGTCTTGGGTGGCGCAAACTATGCGTTCAGCCGGTGACGTGAAACAGTCCAATCTGGTGCGCGAGCAGGATGGCAGCGTGGCTTACGTGGTTGACTTCGTCGGCCCGGCCCTGAAATCCCTCAAGCCCGACACGCCGGTCGCGTCTCAGGTCAGCATGGGCGACAACGCCGATCTGCTTGAAAACAATGTCCGCTATAATTCAGTCACCAAGGGCTGGCGTTTAACGCTGCGTCTGAAAGTGAAGGATCCGAAGAAGCCGGTTGAAATGCGCGCTTCTCTGGTTAATGGCGACAAATCGCTGAGCGAAACCTGGAGCAACCAGTTACCTGCCAATGAATAAGACAACGCACTCTACTCAAGAGTACGTAGAAGCATTGCCCCTGACTGAGACTCAGAAAGGGGACCTTACTCAGCAGCTTCCGGCTGCTGATGAGCTTGCTTTCACGTCTCTACATCATCGCCTCGGCGGTGATCCCGTGACGGTCATTGAAACGGCAGACGCGCAGGCTCCGCTTGCGTCTGTTCGCGCACGTATTGGCGAAGGCTGGCCCGATGCCGAACAGCACGGCACCTTGGCCGACGTCGATAACGAAGGGCGCGCCGTGGTTAAAGCGATGCCGCCAATCAAACGTTCCAGCATGTTCCCTGAAATCTGGCGCACCAACCCGGTGGGCCGTTTTTGGGATTCTCTGATGGGACGCAGCGCAATCGCGCGCCGTTACACCTCTTCACAGATGCCTGAATCCGAGAAGAGATGGCGCGCCGCCGGTTCGATTCGTCGTTATATCCTGTTGGCGCTGATGCTGGTGCAAACCGCCATCGCCACCTGGTATATGAAAACTATTCTGCCGTATCAGGGCTGGGCGTTGATCGACCCGTCCGACATGCTGAATCAGGACCTGCTGCAATCCGTGCTGCAACTGCTGCCTTACGTGTTGCAGACCGGCATTCTGATCCTGTTTGCGATTCTGTTCTGTTGGGTCTCGGCCGGTTTCTGGACCGCGCTGATGGGCTTCCTGCAGCTGATGATCGGCCGTGACAAGTACAGCATCACGGCGTCGACCACCGGTTTGGAGCCGCTGAACAAGAACAACCGTACCGCGCTTATCATGCCGATTTGTAACGAAGACGTTGAACGCGTATTTGCGGGTTTACGTGCTACGTATGAATCAGTAAAAGCTACGGGCGATCTGGATCAGTTCGACATTTACGTGCTGAGCGACAGCTACGACCCTGATATTTGTGTCGCCGAGCAAAAAGCGTGGATGGAAGTCTGCCGCGATGTCGACGGCCATGGCCGTATCTTCTATCGTCGCCGTCGCCGTCGCGTAAAACGTAAGAGCGGCAACATCGATGACTGGTGTCGTCGTTGGGGTGGGGAATACGCCTACATGGTGATTCTCGACGCCGACAGCGTCATGAGCGGCGAATGTTTGACCGGTCTTGCGCGCCTGATGGATGCCAACCCGAACGCCGGTATTATCCAGTCTGCGCCAAAAGCGTCGGGCATGGACACCCTTTACGCACGCTGCCAGCAGTTTGCGACCCGCGTTTATGGTCCGCTTTTTACCGCCGGTCTGCACTTCTGGCAGCTAGGTGAATCGCACTATTGGGGCCACAACGCCATTATCCGCGTGAAGCCGTTTATCGAGCACTGTGCCCTGGCACCGTTGCCGGGTGAAGGCTCCTTTGCAGGCTCGATTCTGTCGCACGACTTCGTTGAAGCCGCGTTGATGCGTCGTGCCGGCTGGGGCGTGTGGATTGCCTATGACTTGCCGGGCAGTTATGAAGAGTTACCGCCAAACCTGCTCGACGAGCTGAAACGCGACCGTCGCTGGTGTCACGGTAACCTGATGAACTTCCGCCTGTTCCTGGTGAAAGGTATGCACCCGGTTCACCGCGCGGTGTTCCTGACCGGCGTGATGTCTTATCTCTCTGCGCCGCTGTGGTTTATGTTCCTGGCGTTGTCTACCGCGCTTCAGGTCGTGCATACCCTGATGGAACCGCAGTACTTCCTGCAACCGAGGCAGCTGTTCCCGGTGTGGCCGCAGTGGCGTCCAGAGTTGGCGATTGCGCTGTTCTCTACCACCATGGTGCTGCTGTTCCTGCCGAAACTGCTGAGCGTAGTGCTGATTTGGGCCAAAGGCGCGAAAGAGTACGGCGGCGCAATCCGTCTGCTGCTCTCTATGCTGCTGGAAATGCTCTTCTCCGTGCTGCTCGCACCGGTTCGCATGCTGTTCCACACCGTGTTCGTGGTCAGTGCGTTCCTCGGCTGGGAAGTGGTCTGGAATTCGCCGCAGCGTGACGACGATGACACCCCTTGGGGCGAAGCCTTCAAACGTCACGGCTCGCAGCTGCTGCTGGGTCTGGTTTGGGCAAGCGGCATGGCGTGGCTTGATCTGCGTTTCCTGTGGTGGCTCGCGCCGATCGTCTTCTCATTGATCCTCTCGCCAATCGTGTCGGTGCTCTCTAGCCGCGCAACGCTAGGTATCAAGAGCAAGCGCGCCAAGCTGTTCCTGATCCCGGAAGAGTATCAGCCGCCGCGCGAGCTGGTGGCGACAGAAGAGTACTTGCAGCTGAATCGTGAGCGGATGTTGAAAAACGGCTTTATGCACGCGGTGTTTAACCCGACCTTCAATGCGTTGGCAACGGGCATGGCGACTTCTCGTCACCTGCTGCGCGGCACCATTGAAAATGGCCGTCAGCAGATGCTTGAAAAAGCGCTGCAAAGCGGGCCGAAAGGGCTGGGTAAAGCCGACCGTCTGATTCTGTTGAGCGATCCGGTTATCATGGCCCGACTGCATACCGCCGTCTGGACTCAGCCTGAGCTTAAGGAATGGAAAGAGTATTACGCAGAGTTGCCGCGCAATGCAGAAGCCTTCCCAGAGACGCAAACGCTGGGCGTGAAAGCGTGATTCGACATTCATTACGTTGAAATGATAGCCATTACGTTGAAACGATAGCCATTACGTTGAAACGACAACCATGACGTTGAAACGTAGCCGTTAACGCTAAGTATTAAACGTAAGAGAATCATCGAGTAAACAATAAAAAAGGGCAGGTCGCATTACGCAACCTGCCCTTTTTATTTTCGTTTCGTCATCCTATAACCCATAACGATAACCAACCTGAGTTAATGTACTGTCTACGAGTTAATAAACTGTCTAAACGTTAATGCACCGTCGAGTTATTGGCCGGGGTTAAATCTTTAACGGCACTCAGCTTCTCAACCGTCGCGTGGAAGGTATCTTCGTCGAGCGTAGGCAACCCGTCAAACACCACCTTGCCGCGATACAGGTCGCGATCGGCTTCAACAATGTGCGGCTTGGTATTAAGGCTTCCGCTGGCGATACACACGTTGTTGACCTGTTTCAGCGCAGGGTCCCAGATATCCCCCATTTTGCTACAGTTATCGACCCAGACAAATTTCTGGTCAGCATCCAGCGTCGAGAGCTGTTTTTCAAGCGGATCAGACATATACACGTCAAACATCGGATCAATTCTGCCGTCGCTCACCCGAAGTATTAGCGGGAATTTAAACGACACGCCCGAGAAGGTCATCATTTTAGAGTCGGTGTGCAGCACGTAATCAGAAATGCTTTTCGGGAAATCCCACATTTTGATGATGGCCGGTTTCCAGCGCAGCGTGTGTTTACGGATGTCGCGATAATTATTAGCCAGTGATTCGCTGGTCAGCGAGCTACGACCCAAGCCGATAAAGTTGTCACCGCCAAGCGCATCCAGCACCGTCGCGCCGTTGTCGAGCGTGGTGCGTTTCTGGTCGATCACCTGATTATTATCACCCGTGCCGCGCAGCATGAAGAACAAGTCGCGACGTTCCTGCTTGGTCAAAATCGAGTAGGCGGTGTTATTCATTGCCAGATGATCGGAAGAGACAACGATGACCGTATTTTTGAAATAAGGTGACGCCTTAATCTTGTTAATCAGCTTGGCAACCTGTTCCTGACTGCATGCTACGGCGCTAAGCGACTGATTCGGCTTGTTGTTGTACGAATAGCTGTTGCGTTTGCAGGTGGCATCGATAAAGCCGTCAGGATGATGAGTGTCGACGGTCAATGCGAACAATGAAAACGGCTTGCCTTCTTTCGAAAGCGCAACAAACTTGTCGTAAACGAAATCGAGCGTCGTGTCGTCATACCAGCCCCAACCATTTTTATAGTTAGGATCTTTAACGTCAGGTTTAAGTTCGTAATAACCATAAAGATTATCAATACCGTGCGATTTCAGCAGCAGCTCTTTACCAGCGAAGGCCAGATTCGCGCCCTGATAGAAATAGTTGGTGTAACCCGATTTCTTAAGGATATCGCCGAGGCACACGCTGTGCGGATAGAAGGTCGACAGCGAGCTTGAGGCATTGCTGTCAAAAGGCGCGAACAGCGGGATGCCACACAGCGCAGAGACCATGCCCGACACGGTATTTTCCGCCCCCGGAATTTGCACCGTATTGCTGAAATCGATCGACTCTTTTTTGATGGCGCCAAGCTCCGGCGTCAACTCGGGAAAGACCTGATTATCGAAATAGGTGCGCTCAAGACTTTCGCCAAAAATATAGACCAGATTCGGCTTGTTGCCGGTAATCAGCTTGGTAGGCTGTTGATAATTTTCATTAAAGTCAGACTTGTCATCACCGAATTGCGAGGTGGTCAGGCTGACCAGCTGTGCCGTCGCCGGGGCAGTCCCAATCGCCAATAGCGCAAAAAGCAGCGCCATATAGTTGTAGGTTATGCTGCGATTGCTGTTTTTATTGTGGACGATGAGCCATGCCAGCAGGCCAAACACCAGTAAGATAAACGCAAACAGTCCGACCGCAGGCAGCACGTATTTGCCCATGTCCGCGCCGGTCAGGCTGCTGGTGATGGTAAACAGTACCTCGTCGTTAAGACCTTCGCCGGTAAAGTAGTTACTGGCGGTCCAGATTGCGCTGAGCAGCAGGAAAAGTGCCGACAACAGCAGAATCAGAGAAATCCAGAAGGAGTTTCGTTTCGCTTTTAAAGCACAAAGGATAATCGAGGTAATGAAGAACAAAACGGAAAGCAATTCTGGGGCCATACAAATTCCTAAGGTATAAGAGTGACCGAATGCGTCGTAACGTCATGAATACAAAGCATCTTTTTTTTAAAAAGATGATTGCGACCATTTTTCCCGCTCGGCTTATTTTAATATTTATTTAATAAACAGTTCATATACGGCACTGAGGGTCAGTATTTTATAGTGCATAAAGTCGGAAAGCACGAACAAGTGAGGGCTGTCCTTTACATTAGCTTAACGTTGGGCGAAAGGGCAGCTATGGTAAGCTTTATGTGATGAGCAGCAATAATGAGGATGGGCGGCGTGGATTTCCAACGCATGACTTTTATACGAAAAGCTTTCAAAGCAGTCAGCAAAGCACGATTGGCGAAAGCGATGATTGCGGGAGTGGCGATAGTCACTCTGTCGGGCTGTGGCAGCATTATTAGCCGCACGGTGCCGGGGCAGGGCCACAGTAATCAATATTATCCGGGCGTGCAGTGGGATTTGCGCGATGGGCCGTGGCGCTATGTAACGGTTATTGACGTGCCGCTATCGATGATTGTCGATACCTTTATGCTGCCGATTGACGCCCGTCACGGACCCTATCAGTGATTTTCGAAACTTTATCAATTATTTTCGAAACTCCATCAGTTATTTTCGCAACCCTATCAGTGATTTTCGCAAAAAGTGTGAAGCGATAACGCCAATAAAAAGTCAGGCGACGTGCGCCCGACTTTTTATTGGTTTAGATCTAATAGCTTGCGGGAAAATTATTCGTCGTCACGGCCTGGATACGGGTCTTCATCATCCCACTCTTCCGCCGCCGCAGCGCCTTCTTCAGTATCGAGAGGCGGCTGGAGCTGATATTCGCCCTCATCCCATTCGTAAAGCGTATTTTCGTCTTGCCACTCTTCCAGCAATTCTTGTTTATCGAAGTCTTCATCGAAAATAGCCTGCGCCGCTTCGCCACTCAGGAAGCTTAACCCTTCGGTTTCTTCACCCTCGTTGGCGCCGAACTCGGCTTCCCACATGATGTCGCCATCCTGCATGATGTACTTTTGCAGATTAAATTGGCTAACCGACGGGGTTTCATCGTTATCCACCACTTCGGTATTTTGTTCAAGAAACTCTTCGCGGGCTGCGTCAATAGCCTCTTCCAGCGTTGCATAAAGTGACATAATTCCTCCATTTGCACAGATTTGCAGTGATGTAGCAAATCATAGTAGAAGATTTGGCTGTCAAGCGAGGGAGGGGCAAAAAAAATCGCCGACTTTAGGAAAACCCTTATCCGTTCAGGGAAATAGGCCGTTTTTTAGCGCGATTTTGTCAATCATATTCAGCATTGCAAAGGGGACGAGACGATAGGGTAAAGGTTTCGCAAACGGGGTTTATTCGCGCAGGGCTGTGGTTCAAAGTGCCTTCATCTTCATTCGAAAAGGCCATTATCATGAACACGTCTCTGCGTACTCTTCTTCTTCCACTGTGCGGTCTTGCTGCTTTAATGAGTGTCGGTAGCCAGGCGGCAGAATCAACACAAAAAACTCCGCAAAATGCGCCGCCGAGCTCGTCTCGCGAAATGCCGCCGTTCCACGGCGAAGGCGAAGGCATGCCGCACTTTCCACCAATGGGCATGATGATGCCACCCCCGCCAATGCACGCATTTTGTCACGGAGGTGAGCTGTTCTGTGCATCTGTTGCCAGCGATAATCCGACCGATACGTTACAAAAACTCAACGGCGTAATTCCGGCAGCGACGGCGGGCAAACATTACGAGGTTCGCGTTTCCGTGGTCGAAGTGCCTGATTTCCAGCATCACGGCCCGCACGACGGACAACCGGAAGAGAAGAAGTAAGCGTTTTTCTACGCTAAAAATGAACGGGAAATGATCATCAGCGTCGTCTGCAGGGCCGGTTACTCGACCATTGCCTGACGTGGCCGGCGCTGCAAACTCCAGTAAGAATAAAAAGCATTGAATAACACGACGCAGGCCGTCACGCAGAACACCGCCCGAAAACCATAACCCGCCGACACCGACGCGCCAAGCAGCGGACCCGTCACGTTGCCGACATCGCGAAACGACTGATTGTAGCTAAATACTCGCCCCGCAACCTGATTGGTACAGTTATAGATAAGCAAGGTTTGCACGGCCGGTAACAGCGCGCCGTCGGCTGCCCCGAGCAGGAAACGCAGAATGCCGAGCTGCCACGGATTTTGCACAAACGCCATCGGGATCAGCAGCAGCACCGACACGCCCAGCATCGCCACTAAAATTCGCTCCGGCCCGATCCGGTCTCCTAATTTGCCAAGCCGCGGCGCACTAATCAGTGCAGCGACCCCCGGCACCGAGGCAATCATCCCGCTGATAAAGGCCAGGCTTTGCGTGTGTCCGGCCAGTTCGCGCACGTAAAGCGTCAAAATCGGCGCTATCGAACCTGTCGCGACCTGAATAATCATGGTGGTAATAAAGAGGCAGAGCACCAGTTTCGGATCTTTCAGCGAAGCAAAAACCTGCTTGCGATTGAGCATGTCTTTTTTGTTCACCGGCACAAACTGCTCGCGGATCATGTACAGCGTCATCAGGAAGCAGACAAACAGCACGGCGGCGGTAATAAAGAACACGGGGCGCAGGCCGTAGCTGTCGGCGAGAATACCGCCCACCAGCGGGCCGATTAGCGCGCCGCTGACGGCACCGGTCGAGAGCGTTCCCAGCGCCCAGCCGCTTTTATTTCGCGGAATTTGGGTAGCGATCAGCGCATTGGCATTCGGCACAAATCCGCCGAGCAGGCCAAGCAACGCGCGCAGGATAAGGAACTGCCAGATATTTTGCGCCAGGCCCATCAGCACCATCACGACAGCCATGCCAAGCGCGGAACGCAGCAGCATAAGCTTTCGCCCTTTGCGATCGGCAAGGCCGCCCCAGAACGGTGACGCAATAGCTGAGAACAGGAAGGTGATACTGAAAACCAGTCCGGACCACATGTTGAGGGATTCGTGGCCGGTAACGCCGAGCGTTTCTATATAAAGAGGCAGGAAGGGCATGATAAGACTGAAAGCGGCACCGGTAAGAAAGCAGCCGATCCAGGCGACAAAAAGATTACGCTTCCAGTTGATAGGCGCTGGTGCTTGATCCGATGCGGGTTCCGAGGTCATAAATTACCAATGAGTGAGGTCCATTTACTCTGCAAAAAGGGCAGAACAGAGCGCCACAAGTGTTGATTAGCGTAATAATTATGCGCCGAATTATTACCCACTTCAATCAAGAGGCTAAATTATTAACAAAATTTAAGGAGAGTAAGGAGGGGATTCTTTAGCAAAGTATCAGAAAGGAGGAAAACAATTTTCGGAAAGGGAAATGCAGAAAAAAACCCGCCATCGGCAGGTTTTGTTTTCAAAAAAGCTAGTAGAGCGAAGGTTCACCCTTTGGACGGGTTTTGAACCGGCGATGCAGCCACATGTATTGCTCCGGCGCGAGTTTGATTTCATCCTCGACGACCTTGTTCATGTAGGTTGCGGCCACCACTTCATCTTCCAGCGGGAAGTTTTCAACCGCCGGATGCAGTAACAGCTCGTAGCCTTTACCCCCCGGCAAACGACGCGGGGTAAACGGAATTATCGCCGGTTTACCCATCCGCGCGAGCAGGTACGTGCCTGTAGTCGTTGCGGCTTTATCGACGGCAAAGAAGGGCACAAACACGCTGGCACGCGGGCCGTAATCATGATCCGGCGCATACCAGATAATGTCGCCCTGTTTCAGGCTGCGAATCATCCCTTTAAGGTCTTTGCGATCCAGCATCGCCTTGTTCGAGCGCATACGGCCTTTGGTCTGCACCCAATCCATTAGTTTATTGTCATGCGGACGATAAACACCAATGCCCGGGTTATGAATGCCGAAGATTCGCGCGCCAAGTTCCAGCGTCAGGAAGTGTACGCCAATCAGCAAAACGCCCTGCTGGTTATCACGCGCCTGCTGAATGTGCTCAAGGCCGCTGACTTTAAACCAGCGCTCGATCCGCCAGTCGGGCCAAAACCACGCCATGCCGGTTTCAAATAGCCCCATGCCAACGGATTCAAAATTCTTGAGAACAAGCTGGTCGCGCTGGTTTTGCGGCATATCCGGAAAGCAAAGTTCCAGATTTCGCTGCGCAATACGACTGCGGCGTTTCAGAAAACGCATGGAAAAACGGCCAATGCCGCAACCTAGGCGATAAATCATGGGATAAGGTAACAGCACCAGCAAATACAATAGCCCCAGCCCCATCCAGGTAGGCCAGTAACGAGGATGCAATAACGAACGGTTAAAGGTTGGAACCTGAGTCATAAAATCTCTGCGTCATCAGTATTGAAGTAAGAAAATATAAGCTCTTTTCAGAAGGTATTCGGCAACGCGGTTCTGAAAACTACCGCCTGTTAGTTGCCCGCCTTCTGCTAGCAGCCCGCCGGAGAAAGTGTCTGATGCTCTGAATTATCGTTTTTACAACAAATGAAGAGTTACAGGGGTTAATGGTTTCCGGCAAAGACGCATATTGTGACATTTTTTTTAAACAAGGTGAAAACCGACGGCATTAAAACCTCATTTATCAGGAGTTAGGTCACGAAAATGGCGTATAACGTTTAAAATTCACCCTAAAAGTTGAGATCTCATTAGCTTGATTAACCTTTTCCCTATCTCAAATTCCTCATCAGGTTCTGGCTATGCAACGCTAGCGAATTGAATATTGTTAAACAACCTTCATTTGTCAATCTCATGAAGCGAATATGCAGTGATAAAGCAGAAAACTGCCAGTAAATGGCCATTTTTAGGCTTAAATCCATAAAAAAGGACGCCATAAGCAGGCGTCCTCGAAAATTAAGTGATATGAAATTTATGTAATCGAAAAATGCTTATTCAGATTTAAACAGGCCTTTCACATCATGCGGCTCGCAGCGCCAGTACTGTTTTGGTGCACTGACTTTCACACCCAGCTTGGCAGCGGCATGCCACGGCCAGCGCGGATCGTAGAGAATACCGCGCGCCAGTGCCACCATATCGGCTTCACCGGTGGCAATCACCGCCTCTGCCTGCTCAGGTTCGGTTATCAGACCTACTGCAATAACCGGCATCTTGACGGCCTGCTTGATCGTGTGCGCGAAAGGCACCTGATAGTTAGGGCCGACAGAGATTTGCTGTTCGGTGGAAAGGCCGCCGCTCGAAACGTGGATATAGCTGCAACCCAGTTTCTCCAGCACCTTCGCCAATTCGGCCGATTGCTCGACGTCCCAGCCGCCTTCCACCCAGTCGCTGGCAGATATACGGACGCCGATCGGTTTATCATTCGAAAATACTTCGCGAACTTCCTGATAAATCTCCAGCAACAAACGAATACGATTTTCGAATGAACCGCCATATTGGTCCTGACGTTTATTGGCCAGCGGAGAGAGGAACTGGTGCAGCAGGTAGCCGTGCGCGCCGTGGAGTTCGATCAGGTCAAAGCCCAGCCTTTCGGCACGTTTGGCGCTTTCAACGAAAGCCTTTTTGAATTCGGCAATGCGTTCGAGCGACATCGCTTCTGGCGCAGCGTCGGTATCGGCAAAGGCGACGTCAGAAGGTGCTACGGTTTGCCAACCGCCGTTTTCGATACTAATTTGCTTGCCGCCTTCCCACGGCACCTGACAGGAGGCTTTACGGCCCGCGTGGCCAAGCTGAATGCCCAGCGCAATGTGGCTGTTCTCGCGAAGAGAAGTCACGACATCATGCAGCGCCTTTTCGGTTTCATCGTTCCACAGCCCCAAATCTCCCGGCGAGATACGGCCCACGGCTTCTACGGCGGTAGCTTCGAGAATCAATAAACCCGCGCCCGAGAAGGAGAGTTGACCCAAATGGGCATGGTGCCAGGAGGTTGCTTTGCCGTTATCCGCCGAGTATTGGCACATCGGCGCGATAACAATACGGTTTTCTAACGAAAGTGAACCTAGTTTAATGCCTTCAAATAACTTGCTCATCATGACCTCGAATGCGTTTTTGATAACAAAATAAGAATAGCAAAAGGAAAATGCCCATCGAGGCAATACCTTTGCCAAACGCAATTTGCGTTTGTGAAGCTTTAATCCCGGTGGCGGTTTCAGGTATGATAGCGCCGCTTTAATTTTTACTCTGCTTAGAATAGCCTCAACGAAAGACAGGAAAGTACACCATGCCAGTGTTACATAACCGAATTTCCAACGAGGAACTGAAGGCGCGCATGCTGGCCGAAACCGAGCCGCGCACGACAGTTTCTTTTTATAAATACTTTCATCTCGATGATCCGAAAGCGTTTCGCGATCGGCTCTACCTCGATCTGGTTAAGTTAAATGTTTTTGGGCGCATTTATGTGGCTAAAGAAGGCATCAATGCCCAAATTAGCGTTCCCCAAAGCCAGTACGAGGCCTTTAAAACGCACCTTTTCGCCTGCCATCCGGCTTTCGACAACATTCGTCTCAACGTTGCGCTGGAAGATGACGGCAAGTCCTTCTGGGTGCTGCGTTTTAAAGTGCGTGAACGTATTGTAGCCGATGGTATCGACGACGAGACTTTTGATCCTTCCAACGTGGGCGAATACCTCAAGGCGGAACAGGTCAATGCAATGATTGACGATCCCGATGCGCTGTTTGTGGATATGCGTAACCACTACGAATACGAAGTGGGGCATTTTGACCAGGCGATTGAAGTGCCGTCCGACACTTTCCGCGATCAGCTGCCGATGGCCGTTGACATGCTGAAAGAAGATAAAGACAAAAAAATCGTCATGTACTGCACCGGCGGGATCCGCTGCGAAAAAGCCAGCGCCTACATGCTGCATAACGGCTTCAAAAATGTGTATCACGTTGAAGGCGGGATTATCGAGTACGCGCGTCGTGCCAATGAGCAGGGCCTGCCGGTCAAGTTCAAGGGCAAGAACTTTGTGTTTGACGAGCGAATGGGCGAGCGAATCTCCGATGACGTGATTGCCAACTGTCACCAGTGCGGCGCGGAGTGTGATAATCACACCAACTGCCTGAATGACGGCTGTCACCTGCTGTTTATTCAGTGCCCGAGCTGCGCGGCCAAGTTTGACGGCTGTTGCAGCGAGATTTGCCAAACCGAGCTGAAATTGCCGCCTGAACAGCAGCGCGCGCTGCGTGCGGGCCGCGAGAATGGCAATAAAATCTTCAACAAGTCTAAAGGCCTGTTGCAGACCACGATGCACATTCCCGAACCAAAAGATGCCGCTGCGCAAGAGTGATGCGCGCAACGTGTTAAGTTAAAAATTGAGCAGGCCTGCCGTCTCGCGGGCTTGCTCAATGACCTTTCTATCTTGATTCTCTCCTCGCTCTTTTATCCTGTATTTACTCAACTCCACAGCGCTTTCCTCGACTGACACTTCCTGAATTTTCTACTTAAAGTATAAATTTTCACCCTAATAACTTTCTCAAATATTGATGATTTGAGGTCTATACTTTGTCTATTAGTCAAGATTTAGGGTGAAAATCATCTAAAAACGCCGATAAACCCCCAAAACTTGACCCTTATCACAATTTTGTATAGGTTAAAGATCTGTAAATTTGCGCTTTATGGTCGAAAGTGGCACGAAATTTAATTCTGCATTTATCGACTTTTTTAGTGGAAAGTAAAACGCTGCTGCATAGCTCTCGCGTCATGTTTATCTGGGCTGATTTAATATTGCCTTGAATAAACCACTCTGCCGGGAAGCGAAAGCTATGATGCTGCACTGATAATAATGAGTAGCAACATTGAGGTAATTTATGAAAGATTCCAGCGAATCTCATACTTCACACATCAAATTTTGGCGCAAAAGAAACAAGCCGGAACTGACTCTGGACGACATCACCATCGTAGACCGCAAAATGCTGCACCGCGCCGTTGGCGCTGCGGCACTCGGTAATGCGATGGAGTGGTTCGACTTTGGCGTATACAGCTTTTTAGCCGTCACTATCGGCCACGTCTTTTTCCCGAGCGGTAGCGCGTCCGCCCAGCTTATCGCCGCCTTTGCCACCTTTGCCGCGGCGTTTTTAGTGCGTCCGTTGGGTGGTCTGGTATTCGGCCCGCTGGGTGACCGAATTGGTCGTCAGAAAGTGCTCGCCTTCACCATGATCATGATGGCAGCCGGGACTTTCAGTATCGGTTTGATCCCAAGCTATGAGCGTATCGGTATCGCGGCGCCTATTTTGCTGCTGGTGGCGCGACTGGTGCAGGGCTTCTCGACCGGCGGCGAGTACGGCGGAGCGGCGACCTTTATTGCTGAATACTCCACCGACAAGCGTCGTGGTTTTATGGGCAGCTGGCTGGAATTTGGTACTCTCGGCGGCTATCTGCTGGGTGCAGGTCTGGTTACCGGCCTGACGGCGTTAATGTCGGCCGATCAGCTGCTGAATTGGGGCTGGCGTATTCCGTTCTTTATCGCCGCGCCGCTGGGCCTGTTTGGTCTTTATATCCGCTTGAAGCTTGAAGAAACGCCAGCGTTTAAGAAACATATGGAGAAACAGGACCAGATTGAGGACAGCAAGCCGCGTCAAACGCTGTTCGAGATGCTGCGTCAGTACTGGCGTCCGATGCTGCAATGTATTGGTTTGGTGCTGCTGTTTAACGTTTCCAACTATATGCTGACCTCTTACATGCCGAGTTATCTGACCAGCGTGCTGGGGATGAGCGAGCTTAGCGGACTGATGCTGATCATTGTGGTGATGTTTATCATGATGCCGCTGACGCTGCTGCTGGGTTATTCGAACGACCGTCTAGGCCGTAAACCTGTGCTGCTGGCCGGTGCGATGGGCCTGATTCTGTTCTCGATTCCGGCGCTCATGCTGATTGGTAATGGCTCGATGTGGGGCGTATTTGGCGGCTTGATGCTGCTGGGTCTGGTGCATACCTGTTTCACCGGTACTATGCCTTCTGCGCTGCCGTCGCTGTTCACCACCAACACGCGTTACAGCTCGCTGGCGATTGGTTTTAACATCTCTGTTTCGCTATTCGGAGGCACGACACCGCTGCTGACCTCCTGGCTGGTTTCCGAAACGGGCAATATTATGGTCCCTGCCTACTACCTGATGGGTGCCGCCGTGATTGGCGCGATTACCGTCTTCTCGTTGAAAGAGACGGCGCGTAAGCCATTAATCGGCTCGGCTCCGGCCGTCGCCAGTAAAGAAGAGGCGAAAACGCTGCTTAAGAAGCTGCAACTGCGTCGCAAGAAAAAGGAAGCAGATAAAGCCGTCAGTCATTAAGACAATAAAAAAGGCTACCGTTTGGTAGCCTTTTTTATGTATAGCGCGGATAGCCGAATAATAATTAGCATCAAACAGCGTGAGATTGATTAGCTTAACCCGTAACAGTTATAAATTATTAGCGAATAAGCGCGAGGATATCCTCTTTAGTTTGTCGACTTAGTGGACGTTGCGCCGACGGATTAATCGGCCAGTAGAAATATTTGATAATGTTATAAATAAAACAAAACTCCAGCCTGTTTCTGACTTTAATTTTTTGCGTGATATGCCTTTTATGCACGTAAACGGTTCTATTACTGATATTAAGCTTTCGGGCGATACGATAATTGGGGACTTCGGCCATCCAGTCATTCAGTACCAGCAGTTCCTGATCGCTATAGATTGAGAAAGGCTGAGTACAGACCTGCAGGGTGCGACAAAAGGTAACCTGAGCAATAATCTCCTCAAAGACCGCCTCTACGCGCTGTTTACGCAGCATCAAGAAGTTCTCGGCTACCATAATGGGCTCGTCATTATCAGGATAGTTGGCATCGAGATAACAATATATTTTACTTGTCCGTCTAAATTTCAAAAAGGCATTGATGTCGGGATTGATATGCGCGCAGTGACAATGTTGGGTCATATTTATCAATATTATATCTGGCTTATATAAAGGCACGTTAATCAATGCTTGTTGAAGGTTAATAACGTCTAGTACGTCAATTTTCGGCGTATCGATGAGCATTGAAATCATGCCGAGCCGCATAAAGCCACAGGGTTCTACAATAAGGATCTTCATGGATGACATCCTTGTAATTATTTTTTTAGAGAAAGGAGATGACCACTCCAGTGATCGGCTAGACGGAGAATAGAGGTTGATAACAGTGAAAGTCAAATAAATGCAATAAAATGGCATTTATTATAAATACGGTAAATATAAAGATACAAAATCATTCACCAACAATATTAATTGGCGAATGATTATTTAATTAATTAAATTTTAGCCGGCTAGCTTTATTTAATGAGTTAGTTAATTAGGGGTAAAGCGAGACAGCGAAAACGGCGTCATATCCGCCTTAGGCGGCAGATCTTGCGCAAACAGCGCGACGGTTTCGCCCAGCGCGCTGGCAAATTTGAAACCGTGGCCGCTAAGCCCTGAAATTACCAGCGTATTAGCGTGTTGTGGAACGCGGTCAATAATAAAATCTTCATCGGCGGTAACGTCGTAGGTGCAGGCCGCGCCATGCAGACAAACGCCGACGCCCGGCAGAAATTGGCGCAGGAAGCCAAACACTTCGCGACCATCTTCCGCCACGCTGCCAAACGGTTTGCGCTCTTTTTGCGAATTAATTGGCTGGCCGCCGTTGTGCTTGCCGAGTTTAAGGCTGTCTTTGACCGACGGAAAACCGTAAAACTGATCGCCCGCCTCGGTTTCGACGGTAAAGGCGGGGAAATGATTCTCTTCGCTGTAGCGCCCGTCGGCCTGATGCCAGGCAAAAACTTTGCGCATCGGCGTCATTGGCAGGTCAGGCAGGAATTTTTTCACCCAGGTTCCGGCGGTCAACGCTAATTTCGGCGCGCGATATTCCCCTTCGCTGGTAACCACCACGGCAACATCACCTTCATAGTAAATGCTGTCGACAGGGCAGTTGAACAGTTGCGCGCAGCCTGCTTCACGGGCCAATCGAATATAACCTTCGATCGCTTTTTCGCAATAAAGATAGCCGGAATCAGGTTCAAACACGCCGCTGTAGCCGTCGGGCACGGTAAGCTGCGGCCATTTGTGGCGGATTTGCTCGGCATTCAATGCCTGAGTATTAAGATTGAATTCGCGGGCGCTGGATTTCACGTTGGCGATAAATTCGGAGCCTTGAGGCCCAATATTGATCACGCCGCACGAGCGAAATATCTCTTCGCCGGTCAGTACCGTCAGCTCATTCCACAGCGCCTGCGCGCGTAAGACCAGCGGCACGTAGCGCGCGCCTTCGCCATAGGCGTGACGAATAATCCGCGTTTCGCCGTGGTGACTGCCTTCCTTGTGCGGCGGCATGGCGCTGTCGATCATCAACACCTTGAGTCCGGCGCGAGTAGCATAAAAGCCGGCGGCGGCGCCTACCGATCCGCTGCCCACCACAATAAGGTCATAATCCATCAGTCGACGGCTCCTCGATAAAATTAAAGAAGGGTATCAGGCATGATAGTGATGTTTGCGGGAGGATAGCAAGGCAGAAAAGGGCATTAAAAAAGGCACCTCGAGGGGTTCGAAGGTGCCTTAGTCTAGCAGTTCAAGCTTAGTGTTTACGCTGTTCAATGTACTCGTACTCATTTGATTCGATCTTTTCAATGCCGGCTTCAAGGATATTAATCAGTTGCCGCGCAACATCGGTAGTTAACCATAAAGTTCTATCTACCTGAGCGTCTGCGGTCGGTTGGTCTTTTGAAGACAGGTAATGAAGACGTATCATCATGGCATCGTAGGAATCGACGGTACTAATATCCCAACCAACAAGCGGATGGGTCTGGATTACTTCGTCATTTCTGTCCATATAGACCCCTTATCTTGTAGTGACTAGCGTGAGTGACTATCGAGGATCAATGCGGCTCATCATCAAGTGAGCAAATTAAGTATAAGCATTTATGGACTTTATGGCATAAAAATCGCGTATTTAGTTGTAAATATTTAGCGCGGTACAAAATGTAGGCGAGAAACGTAGGCGGCGGGCAGTAAAAAAAATCTAAAAAAAAGCCGGACAGCGACGCCCGGCAAAAACTGGTACTTGGCTTTTAAAGCCTGATTGTTATCGATTTATAAGGTTAGCTGTCCGGCATCTCTACGGAGAACCAGTCATCGGCGCTCTCCCAGGTTTCTTGCAGGATCTCTTCAATAATATCTTTGTCGGGTTTGGCACCACCCAACACCGTTAAACTGTTGGCGCTGGCGTAACGCACTTGAACGCTGTGCTCGCCATCGGGGAATTTTTTACCAATACGTTTGCTTAATTCACCTGACAAGGCTTCCAATGCCCCCGTCGGTAAAGGTTTTCGCTTGTCGACACAGACTTCAATACGCATAACTGTCCCTCCGTATAATTCTTACTGTGAATATATACAGTTATTTTAACGAGAGCAAGAGAGCAACGCAGAAATAACGGGAAGGCGATGACCTTCCCGTTGAAGTAAGAGAGGGATTTTAGAAAGCGGTCACTTTCCAGTTCAGCGTCTGACCGGCCAGGAATGGCACGATGACATCATCGCCCAACGGCAAAGTTTCAGGCTGGGTAACCTGAGTGCGGGTCAGCTCGACGGTGCCTTCGTTCAATGGCAAGCCATAGAAATTCGGGCCGTTCTCGGAACAGAACGCTTCGAAGTGTTGCAGCGCGTTCATCTCTTCAAACACGGTCGCGTAGGCCGACAGGGCCAACGGCGCATTAAAACAGCCCGCACAGCCACAGCTGGACTCTTTCAGATGCTTGGCGTGTGGCGCGGAATCCGTACCGAGGAAGAAGCGCGAGTTACCGCTGGCGATAACTTCACGCAGCGCCTGCTGGTGGATGTTGCGCTTCAGAATCGGCAGGCAGAACAGGTGAGGGCGCACGCCGCCAACCAGCATGTGGTTGCGGTTGAACATCAGGTGCTGTGGCGTAATAGTAGCGCCCAGATAATCATTACCGGCCAGCACGTACTGCGCGGCTTCTTTGGTGGTGATGTGCTCGAACACCACTTTCAGCTCTGGGAACTGACGACGAACCGGATCCATCACTTCATCGATGAAACGCGCTTCGCGGTCAAAAATATCCACGTCCTGATGCGTCACTTCGCCGTGAATCAGCAAAGGCATGCCGATTTTCTGCATGCGTTCCAACACCGGATAGATGCCTTTAACGTCAGTTACGCCGTGGCTGGAGTTGGTGGTCGCATTGGCCGGATAGAGTTTCGCCGCGGTAAACACCCCCTGCTCGAAACCGCGTGACAGCTCGTCCGGATCCAGTGAATCGGTCAGGTAGCAGGTCATTAACGGGCTGAATTTGTGGCTGGCAGGAATGGCGGCTTCGATACGGGTGCGATAGGCGATAGCGGCTTCGACAGTGGTCACCGGCGGCGTCAGGTTTGGCATCACAATGGCACGGCCAAAAACTTCGCTGGTGTACGGCAGCACGCTATTTAGCACGACGTCGTCACGAAGGTGAATGTGCCAGTCGTCTGGGCGGCGTATTTTCAAAACTTGCGGTGTGGCGGTCATGTTACAAACTCCGGCATTGAGAGACAGGACGGTCGAATCAGGTGCGGTAATGGGAGCATTAACGGCGGGGAACAAGGATAAGCGCAAAATGTAAAGGATGCATCACTTTGTTAAGCTAACATTGAAAACAGTGCCGATTGGCGCGCCGGGTTAGGCCCAATTATTAGGGATACTTAATTCAGCGCGTCGAATAGAAGAGAGATTTATTCGCTAGCGTATTAAATGCTATCTAACAGGAGTGAAATCATGGAAGTCAGAATCGTTGCCCCACTTACCGTAAAGCCTGAATTCGTTGCAGAAGTGACTCAAGCGCTGCTGGCAATCGTTGCCGCCAGCCGCGAAGAGTTGGGCTGCTTACAGTATGATCTGCATCGTGAAATCGACAGCGAAAACAGCTTTGTGTTTTATGAGCGCTGGCGTTCGCAAGAGGCCGTCGAGCAGCATGAGCAAAGCGCGCATTTCCAGCACTTTGTGAGTCAGCTTGAAGGCAAGCTGGAAAAAATCGAAATTAAAAAGATGAAGCTCTTTGCCTGATTTATTTTAGTTCTCAGAGACATTCTATCCGAGACCTCGATAAATAAGAGCCATAAAAAAACCCGCCATTGGCGGGTTTTTAGTTATAAAAGCGTTTAATTACAAACGCTTTTATTTTCAAAGGTCATGCGACGTTATTCTGGCTTGGTTGCCGGAGCCGTTGCAGTTGCCGCTGCGGAATGACCGCCAGCAGAACCTTTCCCTTCGAAATCATACGCTGGACGAACCCAATCACTGAAGCGTGGCGCTTCGGCAACGTAGGCCGGTGCCGGTGCTTTGGTCATTGGCGCCGTAGCGTGATGCTTGAAGCGAGGCTGAACGGTCGAAGACGGCTCGGCATTCACTGGCGCAACAGGCTGCTGCACGGGGGCAACAGGCGCTGGAGAAGCTGGAATGTCGATAGACGGCGCTTCAGCTTCGGTTGCCTGAATACCCGCAACCTGTAGCTCAACGGCCGGTTCCGGCGTTTTCACTGCTTCAACTTTATGCTCGGCTTCAACGACCGGCTCGACAGCTTTTGGTTCTGCTACAGGTTCTACAGCAGCTTCAACAGCTTTCGGCTCGGCAACTGCGGTAACAGGTTCTACCGGTGCAACAATCGTTGGCTCGGTAGGCTGTGGCGCAGGCACTTCTGCATTGGTCGCTTCGAGCGTCGTTGGCTCAACCACGTGTGGCTGGGCGGCAACGGGATTTTCAGCCTTGATGGCTTCCACTTCCTGCTCGATAACTTCCTGTGCTTCCTGGAAGGTCACGGTGTTGGTCGCAACGCGAGGCGCTTCGACTGGCGCAGCCTGCTGAACCGCCGGTGCAGCTTCAACGACAGGTTTAACTTCTGTCGCAGCTGGCGTATTAGCCTGGGCAATAGCAACTTGCTCGGTCAATACGGCGGCCTCAACAGCGGGTTCTGCCTGTGGCTGAGTCTGTTCAACTTGAGGCTGAACCTGCTCGGTTGGCTGAGCAACTGGATAAGAGATCCACACTTTGCCTGACGCCATTTCCGGTGAAACAAACGCACCAGCCAGCGGCATTGGCGACTGAGTCGGGTAACGCTCGTCACGATAGCGACGACGACGCTGACCGCTCACACGCAGATGACGCGGGGAACGACGTGAACGACGCGGCATACCGTTTTCACGGTTGTCGCTCTGCGCATCTTCAGCTTCGGCTTCGTTGCTGGCTTCGGCGTGTTGAGCAGGTTCGTAGGTCGGTGCTTCAACGGCTTTCGGCTCTGGCGCACGTTCAGCTGGCTTCACGCCAGTGATCAGCATTTGCGCGGCATCTTCAACATCCTGGTCCACGACTTCGGATTCGAAACGAATCTTCTGATTCAACGGACGACGCTGGCGACGCTGCGACGGCATACGATCTTCATCTTCGACCGGCGCGGCAACAGGGGCTGCAACGGCTTCTTCAACGATAGCCACTTCAGCCGGTTTTTCTTCCTGCTGAGGTTTACGACGGTCATCGTTGCGACGACGAGAACGATCGCCACGTTCGCGACGAGGCTGTTGCTGCTGCTCTTCACGAGCACCCGTGGTGTCGATATCTTGTGCGACTGAATCAACAACTACGTCGGTACGGTCGGTACGGTCGGTACGGTCGGTACGGTCGGTACGACCATCGCTCCGCGAGGAGCGGTCAGATCTACCATTAGTGCTGTCGGTACGGCTGTCGGTACGACCGTCGGTACGACCATCGTTCCGTTCGGAACGATCAGATCTACCATTAGAACGGTCGGAACGATCAGATCTACCATTAGAACGTTCGCCACGCCCTTCACCACGTGTATCGGTACGTTCGCCACGATCACTACTACGACCTTCACCACGCTCACCATTACGGGTATCCGTGCGCTCGCCACGTTCGCCATTGCGATCACGACGCGTGCCTTGACGACGCTGGTTGCGACGCTCATTGCTGCGACGAGTTTCCGTTTCGGCTGGCGTTTCTGGCTGAACTTCTTTAACCGTTTCAACCGGTTTGGCTTCTGGCGCTGGCTCGGAAGCAAACAGATTTTTCAGGCCGCCAAGCAGTTTGCTCATAAAGCCGGTTTTCGCCGGAGCGGCAGCGGCTGGAGCAGCATTCACAGAGGCAGTACGCGTTTGCACTGGCTGAGCAGCGGCAACAGGTTGTTCGTAAACCGGCGGTGCTTCGGCTGGCAGGGCGAAAGTCGCCAGAGCAGGCTGCTCGGGACGTTTACGCTCGGCAGGCAACTCTTCGGAAGGTTGCAGCATTTCGGCTTCGTGAACCTGTGGCAACAGGTAGCTCAGCGTTGAAGACTCTTCGCCTTTACGCACGCGCAGCACGTGATAGTGCGGAGTCTGCATCTGGTCGTTAGGCACGATAACCGCGCGCACACCGCCCTGACGTTTCTCGATGGCGTTAACCGCTTCACGTTTTTCGTTCAGCAGGTAAGAGGCGATCGGCACTGGCACGATAGCGTGAACTTCTTTGGTGTTCTCTTTCAGCGCTTCTTCTTCAATCAGACGCAGAATAGAGAGCGACAGCGATTCGTTGTCACGCACGGTGCCGGTACCGCCACAGCGTGGGCAGACGTGGTGAGTCGATTCACCCAGTGACGGGCTCAGGCGCTGACGGGACATCTCCAGCAGGCCAAAGCGTGAAATACGGCCAATCTGGATGCGCGCACGGTCTTGGCGCACGGCATCACGCAGGCGGTTTTCAACTTCGCGCTGGTGACGAACCGGGGTCATATCGATGTAATCGATAACGATCAGGCCGCCAAGGTCGCGCAGACGCAGCTGACGGGCAATTTCGTCGGCCGCTTCAAGGTTGGTGTTAAACGCGGTCTCTTCAATGTCGCCGCCGCGGGTAGCGCGCGCCGAGTTGATGTCGATAGCGGTCAGGGCTTCGGTGGTATCGATAACAATTGAACCACCGGAAGGCAGGCGAACTTCACGCTGGAAAGCGGATTCGATCTGCGATTCGATTTGATAATGGCTGAACAGCGGGATTTCGCCGACGTACGGCTTGATTTTGCTGCTGAAATCCGGACGACCCAGCGCCGCGATGTGCTCTTTTGCGAGCTCAAGCACTTTCGGGTTGTCGATCAGGATTTCGCCGATGTCAGGACGCAGATAGTCGCGGAAGGCGCGGACAATCACGTTGCTTTCCTGGTGGATCAGGAACGGAGCAGGGCGGCCTTCAGCGGCTTTCTTGATGGCATCCCAGTGCTTCATACGGAAGCTCAGGTCCCATTGCAGCGCGTCGGCAGACTTGCCAACACCGGCGGTACGGACGATAAGACCCATGCCATCTGGCAGTTGCAGGGAAGAAAGCGCTTCTTTTAATTCGGTACGGTCATCACCTTCAATCCGGCGGGAAATTCCCCCAGCGCGCGGGTTGTTAGGCATTAACACTAAATAGCTGCCGGCCAGACTGATAAACGTCGTCAGTGCTGCGCCTTTATTTCCACGTTCTTCTTTATCTACCTGAACAATAACTTCCTGACCTTCACGCAGAACATCTTTGATGTTTGGACGGCCATGATTGGAATAATTGCTGGGAAAGTATTCGCGGGCGATTTCTTTGAGAGGGAGAAAACCATGTCTTTCCGCACCATAATCAACAAATGCTGCTTCTAGGCTTGGTTCTATGCGGGTGATTTTACCTTTGTAAATATTGGCTTTTTTCTGCTCGTGGCCAGGACTTTCAATATCCAGATCATACAGTCGCTGTCCATCAACAAGAGCAACGCGCAACTCTTCTTGCTGAGTTGCGTTAATCAACATTCTTTTCATCTTTAACTTACTCGTTATTTTTGCATTATTGTCAGAACTGCGGGCAAAATAATCGCTATGGCCAAATAAGAACCGTTGGCCCCGAGTCTTCTCGCATAGTCGTCAACCTCCCGGTTGTCGCCTGCATAGGGGCGCATTATTTTCGGTAAGCCTGCTTCTGCCGCGTTAATCTTTAAAAGATATATAACTGCAGCTGAACGAAAGCAGGACTTTTATTGGGGAATCGCTTCTGATTATAGGTAGCCAGATCACATTCCATTTGTCGGCCAAGCTGCAACCCGCAGCCCGCTAATTGCTTGATTTCACATTACGTCTTACGCCATTGCTGCGTTTTTGTGCTATCAGCAAATCTATCATTCCAGCGTTTTCCCTAAGTTCAAGAGAATCAACGCGGAAGTGAGTTCATTATTCCATTGCTCGTACTGATATAGCAAGGTGACTTTTAACTGTTGGTAAAGTTTATTTAACACCTTTGAACGGCCTCACACCGCCATTATTGGCTGAATAAATTGCCGCTTTTAAGTAATCCTCCTCGGTTACTGGTAAGATTAGAGTTAAGCACATAAAATTCCGCGGCGCGATCCCCGCTTCAATATTTAGAATCATCTAGAATCATGGCCAATGAAAACTGAGAATCCAACTGTACAATTAATCCCCATTACCGAAGAAGAAGCCGGACAGCGAATTGATAACTTTTTGCGCACCTTTTTGAAAGGCGTGCCGAAAAGCATGATTTATCGTATTTTGCGAAAAGGCGAAGTGCGGGTAAATAAGAAGCGAATCAAGCCGGAATATAAATTACTGGCCGGTGATGAAGTGCGCGTGCCGCCGGTGCGTGTGGCTGAACGTGAAGATGCGCCGGTGTCGGCCAAGCTCGATAAAGTGGCGGCGCTCGAACACTGCATTCTTTATGAAGACGATCACCTGCTTATTTTGAACAAACCTTCCGGAACCGCCGTGCACGGTGGCAGCGGATTAAGTTTTGGCGTGATTGAAGGCCTGCGCGCGCTGCGCCCCGATGCCCGTTTCCTCGAGCTGGTTCATCGCCTCGACCGCGATACCTCCGGCGTGCTGCTGGTCGCCAAAAAACGTTCTGCACTGCGTTCGCTCCACGAGCAGCTGCGTTTGAAAACCATGCAAAAAGATTACCTGGCGCTGGTGCGCGGCGAATGGCAGTCGCACTGTAAAGTGGTGCAGGCGCCGCTGCTGAAAAATATTTTGCAGAGCGGCGAACGTATCGTTCGGGTGAACAGCGAAGGCAAGCCTTCAGAAACGCGTTTCAAAATCGAAGAGAAATATGCGTTCGCGACGCTGGTAAAATGTAGCCCGGTTACCGGACGCACCCACCAGATCCGCGTACACACGCTGCATGCCGGCCACCCGATTGCCTTCGACGATCGCTATGGCGACCGCGAATTTGACGCCCAGCTGGCGGGCAGCGGCATTAATCGCCTGTTCCTGCACGCCGCCGCGCTGCGTTTCGAACATCCGGGCACCGGCGAAACCATGCGTATCGAAGCCCCGCTGGAGCCGAAACTGCGTAATGCGTTAACCAAACTGCGTAAAACGGCTAAATAAGCTTTTTAGTCGCGAGTTGGTTTCGTTAAATGTGCCAGGCAAATCGCGCCCCTTCTCTTTTTCATCCCTCTACAAAAGGAAGAAAAAGGAAATAGGGCGCTTTTTTTATGCCTGCGCCGTGAGCGGATTAATACCGTGCTCGCGCAGCAGGCCGAGCAGGGCGATAAGCGGCAGGCCAATCAAGGTATTCGGATCGCGTCCTTCAAGTTTTTCAAACAGGCTGATGCCTAATCCTTCGCATTTGAAACTTCCCGCGCAGTCGTAGGGCTGCTCCAGATTGAGATAACCAACAATCTCCTGCGGCTCAAGCGCTCTAAAATGCACGTCGAAAGGCTCGCATAATACCTTGGCATTGCCGCTGTCGCTGTCGAGCAGGCACAGGCCGGTATAAAAGCTGACTTTTTTACCGCTCGCCATTGTTAATTGACGCTCGGCATTTTCGAACGTGTGAGGTTTGCCGAGGATCGTTTCGTCGATCACACAGACCTGATCAGATCCAATAATCAGATATCCCGGATATTTTGCCGCCAGCGCGCGCGCTTTTTGCTCGGCCAAACGCTTGACCAGAGAAATCGCCGATTCACCGGCAAGCGCCGTTTCATCGATGTCTGGCGCGTCGCAGCTGAATTTTAAGGTGGTTTTTTCAAGAATGGCGCGGCGATAGGCGGATGTGGAAGCCAGAAGGATCCTTTTTTCTCTTATTGTTTGCATAATTTTTTTCACAAAGCATGGCGTTATTGAATTACCCATTTTAAACTGTCCGCCGCTGAGGAAGCGAATATTGGTGAAAGGCGCTATAAAATGCCCTTTTTCTTTGACTCTACGTCGTTACAAAGTTAATATGCGCGCCCTATGCAAAAAGTAAAATTACCCCTGACCGTTGATGGTGTTCGCACCGCTCAGAAGCGTTTAGACTACATTGGAGTCTACGACGCCGAACAAGTGACGCGAGTTGCTGCATCGGTGGTCAGTGTGGATTCAGATGTTCAAACCTCTTTGTCGTTTGATATCGACAATCAAAAGCTGGCCGTTATTAAAGGTCAGTCTGAAGTCACTGTAACTCTGGAATGCCAGAGATGTGGCAAGACGTTCGAGCATCAGGTTCACACAACATATTGTTTTAGTCCTGTTAAGAATGATGAGCAGGCTGAAGCATTACCGGAAGCTTACGAGCCGATCGAAGTTGACTCCTTTGGCGAAGTCGATTTGCTGGCAATGATTGAAGACGAAATTATTCTTTCACTGCCTGTGGTTCCGGTACATGATTCTGAACACTGTGAAGTGTCCGACGCGGAAATGGTATTTGGTAAACTGCCTCCAGAGGCCGAGAAACCGAATCCGTTCTCCGTATTAGCGAGTTTAAAGAAAAGTAATTAAGGAGTAAGGTCCATGGCCGTACAACAGAATAAACCAACCCGTTCTAAACGTGGCATGCGTCGTTCACACGATGCGCTGACCACCGCCACTTTGTCTGTGGACAAAACTTCTGGCGAGACTCACCTGCGTCACCATATCACTGCCGACGGTTTCTACCGCGGTCGCAAGGTTATCGGCTGATTTCTTACTTGCTAACTATTTACTTGATAACATTAAACTTGTTAAGTAATAGCAAGGCGATACCTTGAAACGTCTAACCCTCGCGTTAGACGTTATGGGCGGGGACTTCGGTCCTTCCGTCACAGTGCCTGCTTCATTGCAGGCACTGACCTCTAATCCCGAACTCAATCTTCTTCTGGTCGGCAATCCCGACGAAATCACCTCTTATTTGGCCAAAACCGATCCTTCCTTATTGGAGCGGATAAAAGTTATTGCCTCTGAGTCAGTGATTGCGAACGATGCCAGAGCCTCGCAAGCCATTCGCGCCAGTCGCGGAAGCTCAATGCGCATGGCGTTGGAATTCGTCAAGAGTGGAGAGGCGCAGGCCTGCGTCAGCGCTGGAAATACCGGCGCATTGATGGGATTGGCAAAGCTGGTTATCAAGCCGCTGGAAGGCATCGAGCGCCCGGCATTGATGACCGTGTTGCCAAATCAGCAGCGCGGCAAGACCGTTGTGCTTGATTTAGGGGCAAATGTTGAATGCGACAGCAATATGCTGGTGCAGTTTGCCGTGATGGGTTCCGTCATGGCAGAAGAGGTTGTCGGTATCGATAACCCACGCGTAGCCTTGCTGAATATCGGCGAGGAAGAATCGAAGGGACTGGACAATATCCGAGAAGCTGCTTCGATTCTAAAAAAAATACCCGTAATCAATTATATCGGTTATCTTGAAGGCAATGACCTCCTAACCGGTAAAACTGACGTCATGGTATGTGATGGTTTTGTCGGAAATGTCACACTGAAAACTATGGAAGGTGTGATCAGGATGTTTTTGTCATTGCTTAAATCCTCTGGGGAGAATGGCAAGAAATCCTGGTGGATGAAATGGTTCGGGCCGACTTTGCAAAAAATAGTACAGAAAAAATTAGCAAAGCGTTTCAGTCATTTACACCCAGACCAGTATAATGGCGCGAGTTTGTTAGGATTACGCGGCATCGTGATTAAAAGCCATGGCGGTGCAAATCAGCGGGCGTTTGCTGTTGCTATCGAACAGGCTGTTCAGGCGGTGCAGCGGCAGGTTCCCGAGCGGATCGCCGCGCGCCTTGAGGCTGTCTTACCCAAGAGTGACTGACTGTACATGTATACAAAGATTCTCGGTACGGGGAGCTACTTGCCCGTACAAGTTCGGACTAATGCCGACTTAGAAAAAATGGTTGAAACGACCGACGAGTGGATTGTCACCCGTACCGGTATCCGCGAACGTCGCATTGCCGCGCCGGATGAGACTGTAGCAACAATGGGCCTGACCGCCGCTCAAAAGGCGTTGGAAATGGCAGGCGTCGAAGCAAAAGACGTCGGACTCATTATTGTTGCCACAACCTCGTCCTCGCACGCGTTTCCAAGTTCTGCCTGCCAGATTCAAAACCTGCTGGGCATAAAGGACGCCGCGTCGTTTGACCTTGCTGCTGCTTGCGCAGGTTTTACCTATGCACTTAGCGTTGCCGATCAATACGTTAAGAGCGGTGCCGTGCGTCACGCACTGGTTATCGGCTCCGACGTCCTGTCGCGCAAAATCGACGATGAAGACCGCGGCACCGTTATCCTGTTTGGTGACGGCGCGGGCGCAGTCCTGCTGGGCGCATCTGAAGAGCAGGGCATCATCTCTACTCACATGCACGCCGACGGTAGCTACGGCAACCTGTTGAGCCTCGAATATCCAAACCAGAAAACCTCTGAACAGCCACCTTACGTCAAGATGGCCGGTAACGAAGTGTTTAAGGTTGCGGTCACCGAGCTGGCGCACATCGTTGAAGAAACGCTTCAAGCCAATAATATGGATCGCGAGCAGCTCGACTGGCTGGTGCCGCATCAGGCTAACCTGCGCATTATCAGTGCCACGGCCAAGAAATTGGGCATGGGCATGGATAAAGTGGTGGTTACCCTCGATCGCCACGGCAACACCTCGGCGGCTTCCGTACCGACTGCGTTTGATGAAGCTGTGCGTGATGGCCGCATTCAACGCGGACAACTTGTTCTGCTCGAAGCTTTCGGTGGCGGTTTCACCTGGGGCTCGGCATTGGTTCGATTCTAATTTTTCGGACTCTTTTTTGATTTTTTGACTCACAGAGCGCTACGGATTTCAGGGCGTTTTCGAATTACAGGATAGTTAAATGACCAAGATCGCAGTTGTTTTTCCTGGGCAAGGCTCGCAGGCGTTAGGGATGCTTTCTGACCTCGCCGCTGCACATCCGATTGTTGAATCGACCTTTGCGGAAGCCTCTTCCGTGCTGGGCTACGATTTATGGCAGCTGGTGCAGCAGGGTCCTGCCGAAGAGTTAAATAAAACCTGGCAGACTCAACCTGCCTTGCTGGCCGCTTCCGTCGCTATCTGGCGCGTGTGGCAGCAAGAACAGGGCGCCGAGCCGGTTCTGATGGCAGGCCACAGCCTGGGTGAATATTCTGCGTTGGTTTGTGCCGGTGTTCTGGATTTCAAACAGGCGATAAGCCTGGTTGAACTGCGCGGCAAACTGATGCAGGAAGCTGTGCCTGAAGGCACTGGCGCCATGTACGCCATTATTGGTCTGGACAACGCCTCCATCGCTAAAGCCTGTGAAGAAGCGGCTGAGGGACAAGTCGTCTCTCCGGTCAACTTCAACTCACCGGGTCAGGTGGTTATCGCCGGCAATAAAGAAGCGGTTGAACGCGCGGGCGCAGCCTGTAAAGAAGCCGGTGCCAAACGCGCACTGCCGCTGCCTGTCAGCGTGCCTTCACACTGTGCATTAATGAAACCTGCGGCAGATAAAATGGCCGTGGCTCTCGAGAAAGTCAGTTTCAGCCAGCCACGTTACCCCGTTGTCAACAACGTGGACGTGAAGGTTGAGACGTCTGCCGAAGAAATTCGCAGCGCCCTTGTTCGTCAGCTTTACAATCCGGTACGCTGGACTGAAAGTGTCGAATATATGGCTCAGCAAGGCGTAGAACAGCTGGTTGAAGTGGGTCCGGGCAAAGTCCTGACCGGCTTGACCAAGCGCATTGTTGATACCCTGACGGCGGTGGCAGTGAACGATTCTGCCAGCCTGTCTGCGGCGCTTGAAAAATAAGAAGAGGAAGAAAATGAGCTTCGACGGAAAAATTGTTCTGGTCACCGGCGCAAGCCGTGGTATTGGCCGGGCTATTGCAGAGAAACTGGTTGCCGGTGGCGCACGCGTTATTGGCACCGCGACCAGCGAAAAGGGTGCTGAAGCTATCAGCGCCTATTTAGGCGAAAACGGCAAAGGTATTGCTCTCAATGTGACTGATTCTTCGTCAATTGAACAACTATTGACGACGATTCGTGCTGAATTTGGTGAAATCGACATTTTAGTTAATAATGCTGGTATTACCCGTGATAACCTTCTTATGCGCATGAAAGACGACGAGTGGCAGGATATTCTGGACACTAATCTGACTTCTGTGTTTAAGCTGTCAAAAGCGGTAATGCGAGCTATGATGAAAAAGCGGTTTGGCCGAATCATCACCATTGGTTCTGTAGTTGGAACCATGGGTAACGCAGGACAGGCGAACTACGCGGCAGCTAAAGCCGGTCTGATCGGTTTTAGCAAGTCTTTGGCGCGTGAAGTTGCTTCACGCGGCATTACTGTCAACGTCGTCGCTCCTGGCTTTATTGAGACGGACATGACAAGGGCGTTGACAGATGATCAACGTGCAGGCATTTTGTCATCAGTTCCAGCCAACCGGTTGGGCGATGCAAAAGAAATTGCCAGCGCTGTTGCATTTTTAGCCTCTGATGAGGCCAGCTACATCACTGGTGAGACTTTACATGTCAATGGCGGCATGTACATGATCTAATGATCATCCCACTTTTGCTTTTTTGGCTTTAAAAATAGGCAAATAAAGCAAAATAGTGGTTTGACCAGCCGGGATTTAGTTGCATCTTTTCCAACATTTTATACACTACGAAAACCATCGCGAAAGCGAGTTTTGATAGGAAATTTAATAGTATGAGCACTATCGAAGAACGCGTTAAGAAAATCATCGTTGAACAGCTGGGTGTTAAACAGGAAGAAGTAGTTAACTCTGCCTCTTTCGTAGACGACCTTGGCGCAGATTCTCTCGACACCGTTGAGCTGGTTATGGCTCTGGAAGAAGAGTTTGATACCGAGATCCCTGACGAAGAAGCTGAGAAAATCACTACTGTTCAGGCAGCTATTGATTTCATCAATCAAGCTCAGGGTTAATCGAAACTTTTCTTCTGATAAGTTTTGATAGTTAGGCGGTCATATGACCGCCTAAGTTTTTTTCATTCCTCGGTAATTTTTTTCCCTCCCTGGAGGACACACGTGTCTAAACGTCGAGTTGTTGTGACTGGACTTGGCATGCTTTCTCCCGTCGGCAATACAGTAGAGTCTACTTGGAACGCTCTCCTGGCCGGTAAGAGTGGTATTGGCCTTATCGACCATTTTGATACTAGTGCCTTTGCAACGCGATTTGCTGGCTTAGTAAAAGATTTTAACTGTGAAGACTACATCTCGCGTAAAGATGCGCGCAAGATGGATCCCTTCATTCAGTACGGCGTTGCCGCCGGTATTCAGGCCATGAAAGACAGCGGCCTTGAAGTAACCGAAGAAAATGCCCCGCGCTTTGGTGCCGCCATTGGTTCTGGCATCGGCGGTCTGGGTCTTATCGAAGAAAACCACACGTTACTGGTTAACGGCGGCCCGCGTAAAATCAGCCCATTCTTTGTGCCTTCTACTATCGTCAACATGATTGCCGGTCATCTGAGCATTATGTTTGGCCTGCGTGGACCGAGTATTTCCATCGCAACAGCTTGTACCTCTGGCGTTCATAACATCGGACACGCGGCGCGTATCATCGCCTATGATGATGCAGACGTGATGCTGGCCGGCGGTGCCGAAAAAGCCAGTACACCTCTGGGCGTCGGCGGATTCGGTGCAGCACGCGCGCTGTCAACGCGCAACGACAATCCACAGGCTGCAAGTCGTCCGTGGGACAAAGACCGTGACGGTTTTGTGCTCGGTGACGGTGCCGGTATCATGGTGCTCGAAGAGTACGAACACGCCAAAAAGCGTGGTGCCAAAATTTATGCCGAGATCGTCGGTTTTGGTATGAGCAGCGATGCCTTCCACATGACTTCGCCACCGGATAACGGTTCAGGCGCGGCGCTAGCGATGGAAAATGCCCTGCGTGACGCTGGCATTTCTGCGGCGAAAATCGGTTACATCAATGCGCACGGCACCTCGACTCCTGCGGGCGATATTGCCGAAGCTCAGGCCGTGAAATCTATTTTCGGTGCCGATGCAGGCCGTGTACTAGTGAGCTCGACCAAATCCATGACCGGTCACCTGCTGGGCGCGGCGGGCGCGGTAGAGTCTATCTTTACTCTGCTGGCACTGCGCGATCAGGCTGTTCCTCCAACCTTGAATCTGGATAATCCAGACGAGGGTTGCGACCTCGACTTCGTACCACACGAAGCGCGTCAGGTTAGCGGCATGGAATATACCCTGTGTAACTCTTTCGGTTTCGGCGGCACTAACGGCTCGCTGGTATTCCGCAAGCTGTAGTCGTCTCTAGGTAATGCTTGCAAAGGCCCGATCTTCGGGCCTTTTTGTTTTTTAGTGTTAACCCGTTATCTTTTTGATTTCAGTTATTTTACCGCTAATCATTTTTACTACCCTCCGCCTTGCGCTGTCTGTTTGCAAGCCACAACGCAGCGATATAAAAAGTTTGCGAGACGTCGCGGAAAGTCAGAAAGATCTCGTGGCAACGACGCGATGATTACGCCAGTCTGAAAGCCGAAAAAGGGAGACGACGATGTATTGGATCAACGGTAGCGCGCAAAACATGATTTCTGTTGCCGACCGCGCCGTGCAGTTTGGCGACGGCTGCTTTACCACGGCCTGGGTTAAACAGGGTCAGGTGCAGCGCTTGGACGCGCACCTAAATCGCCTGCAGCAGGCGGTGGCGGCGTTGCTGATGCCCGAATGCGACTGGCAACAGCTTAAGGCAGAGATGCAGGAAGCGGCGATTCACTGCTCCGAAGGCGTGCTCAAGGTAATTTTGTCACGCGGGCAGGGCGGTCGCGGGTACAGCAGTCATGGTACGGTTGGCCCAACGCGCATTATGTCGTTAAGCGACTATCCGCAACATTATCACGCGTGTCGCGAGCAGGGCATTGAACTTGGCTTGAGTCCCGTGACATTAGCGCGAAGCTCTTTACTCGCAGGCATCAAGCATCTTAATCGTCTTGAACAGGTGATGATACGCGCCCATCTGGATAAAACATCCTGCCATGAAGCGCTGGTAACGGACACGTCTGGCGCGATAGTTGAATGCTGCGCGGCCAATCTGTTCTGGCGCAAAGGCGCGAAGGTTTATACGCCAGATCTCACCTTTGCGGGTGTCAACGGCCTGATGCGTCAGCATATTATCGAGGTGCTTTCGCAATCGGCTGAATTTTCGCTCGAAATCGTTGCCGAAAAACTGGCTACGTTGGAAAATGCTGAAGAAATCATCGTTTGCAATGCCCTGATGCCAATTCTTCCAGTTAGAAAGATAGAAAACTGGCATTATAACGGCTCGAAATTATTGTCCTTTTTGCAGGCTCATTGTCAGTAAAAGCTTGTGCATTGTTTTAGGGAAAAGCCGCTTTGTTGTTAAGTGAAAAGTCATGAAAATCAAAAAAACCAGAATTTTAGGCCTGATTGTTGTTGTGCTGCTGGCGCTAGCGGCCCTGACCTATTTTAAAGTCGAGCGCTTTGCCGACCGTAAAATTAACGTTGTTAACGAGAAAATCTTTACTCTGCCAGCCGGAACCGGCCGCGTGGTGCTGGAAGATATGCTGGTCAAACAAAAACTGATCGCCTCGCCAAAACTGTTCACTTTGTTACTGCACGTTGAGCCAGAACTCAGTGAATTTAAAGCCGGCACCTATCGTTTTCCGGCGGGAATGACCGTGCGTCAGATGCTCGAGCTGCTAAGAAGTGGCAAAGAGGCGCAGTTTACCGTGCGCTTTGTAGAGGGTTTCCGTCTGCAAGACTGGATGCAGGTGCTGCAAAAAGCGGGCTATCTCAAGCATGAACTGACTGGCAAGAGCGACGACGAGATTGCCACGGCGCTCGACATGAAAGACGCAAAAAATGCGGAAGGCTGGCTCTATCCAGACACTTACGCCTACACGGCAGGCACCACTGATCTCTCATTGCTGAAACGCGCCCATACGCGGATGGAAAAAACCGTCGCGCAAATCTGGCAAGATCGCGAAACAGGTTTGCTGTATAAAACGCCGACTGACATGCTGACCATGGCGTCAATTATCGAAAAAGAGACCGCGCTGAAAGACGAGCGCAAAGAAGTGGCGTCGGTATTTATCAATCGCTTACGTATCGGGATGCGTCTGCAAACTGACCCAACCGTGATTTATGGCATGGGTGATAGCTACAAAGGGGCGATCGGCAAGAAAGATCTTGAGACGCCAACGCCGTATAATACCTATGTTATCGATGGCCTGCCGCCGTCACCGATCGCCATGCCGAGTGAGGCATCTATTGACGCGGCCGCACATCCAGCGAAAACCGATTTCCTCTATTTTGTCGCCGATGGCAAGGGTGGACACACCTTTACGACCAATCTCGACAGCCATAACAAGGCAGTGCGCGCCTATCGCGACCTGATGAAAAACAAGAATGAACAGTAGTTTTATTGTTATCGAAGGTCTGGAAGGGGCCGGAAAAACCACCGCGCGCGACGTGGTGGTCAATACTTTGCGCGAGCAGGGCATCGAAGATATTCAGTTTACCCGGGAGCCGGGCGGTACGCCGCTGGCCGAAAAACTGCGTGACCTGATTAAACAGGGTATTGAAGGTGAGCAACTGACCGACAAGGCCGAAGTACTAATGCTCTATGCGGCGCGCGTGCAGCTGGTCGAAAACGTTATCAAGCCTGCACTGGCGCGTGGCGCGTGGGTCGTGGGCGATCGTCACGACCTCTCTTCGCAGGCTTATCAAGGCGGCGGACGCGGCATCGACAGTCGCCTCATGACCTCGCTGCGCGATACCGTGCTCGGCGATTTTCGTCCAGATCTGACCCTGTATCTCGACATCTCGCCTGAAATCGGTCTGCAACGTGCCCGCGCACGCGGCGAGCTGGATCGCATCGAGCAAGAGTCATTGGCCTTTTTCCAACGGACTCGCGAGCGCTATCTGAGCCTCGCAGCAGAAGATGAGAGCATCAAAACTATCGATGCTTCGCAAACGCTCGAGCAGGTTAGCGCGTCAATTCGCCAGACGCTGATTGACTGGATTGCTCACCAGCGTGAGCAGGTCGCGCGCGGATGAATTGGTATCCGTGGCTAAACGGCCCATATCGGCAACTGATCGCGCAGTATCAGGGCGGGCGGGGCCATCACGCGCTGTTAATGCATGCCGCAAAAGGCATGGGCGACGACGCGCTGATTTACGGCCTGAGCCGCTGGTTGCTATGTCAGCATCCAGAAGGGGAAAAAAGCTGTGGGAAATGCCACAGCTGCAATCTGATGATTGCCGGTAACCATCCAGACTGGCACGTGTTAACGCCTGAAAAAGGCAAAAACAGTCTGGGCGTCGAACCTATTCGCCAGCTTATTGAAACGCTTTATAATTATTCCCAGCAGGGCGGTGCAAAAGTCGTGTGGTTGCCTCATGCCGAGCTGCTTACCGAAGCGGCTGCCAACGCATTGTTGAAAACGCTTGAAGAACCACCCGAGCGCACCTATTTCTTGCTGGGCTGTCATGAGCCTTCAAGACTACTGCCGACCCTGCGCAGCCGCTGTTTTTATTGGCACCTAGTCACGCCCGATGCTGCGTTGGCAAGTCAGTGGATTGCACGCCAGCTTCCCGCCGATCCGCTCGCTATTCAGACCGCGTTACGCATCGGTGACGGCACGCCACTCGCGGCGCTGGCCTTGCTTCAACCTGAACGCTGGAAACAGCGCGAGCAGCTATGTCAGCAACTTTCTACCAGCTGGCAGCAGCGCGATTTGCTATCCTTGCTGCCACAGCTGAATCACGACGACGCGGCCGATCGCCTGTTTTGGCTCTGTTCGCTGCTGCTCGACGTATTGAAAACCCAGCAAGGCGCAGAACACTTCGTGATAAATCTCGACCAGCAGCCTCTGATTACGCTGTTGGCCGACGGGCTGACCAATGCCGCCTTACAGAAAAACCTTCAGGGCTGGATGCGCTGTCGTCAGCAACTGCTTAGCGTGGTTGGCGTTAATCGCGAGCTGCTATTAACCGAATATTTGCTGGAATGGGAAAGCGACCTCTAACCTTTCCCCTGTCCTTTGTTAAAGCCTTTCATAAAAGATAAAGAGTTAACCTATGTTTTTAGTCGATTCCCACTGTCATCTCGACAGCCTTGATTACCAGACGCTGCACGGCAACCTCGATAACGTGCTGATAAAAGCCCGTGAGCGTGACGTGAAATTCATGCTGGCGGTCGCTACTACGCTGCCAGGCTACCGCGCAATGGCAGAGATGATTGGCGATCGCCCAGAAGTTGCCTTCTCCTGCGGCGTGCATCCGCTAAACATTGAAGAGGGCTACGACTTTGACGAGCTGCGTACTCTGGCAGCCGATCCCCGCGTCGTCGCGATGGGCGAAACCGGGCTGGATTACTTTTATCAGAAAGAAGCGGCCCAGTTAAAATTGCAGCAAGACTCTTTCCGTCATCATATTCGCGTAGGTCGTGAACTGAATAAACCGGTGATCGTGCATACTCGCGATGCGCGTCAGGATACACTCGATATTCTGCATGAAGAGAAGGCCGGCGAATGCGGCGGCGTGCTGCACTGCTTCACCGAAGATCGCGCTACGGCAGAAGTGCTGCTGGATTTAGGCTTTTACATCTCTTTTTCCGGAATTGTGACCTTCCGTAACGCCGAGCAGCTGCGTGAAGCGGCGCGCTACGTGCCGCTGGACCGACTGTTGATTGAGACCGATTCGCCGTACCTCGCGCCAGTGCCTCATCGTGGCAAAGAGAATCAGCCCGCCTATGTGCGTGACGTCGCTGAATATCTGGCCGTACTTAAAGGTGTGAGTCTCGAAACCCTCGCCGAAGCCACTACTGCTAACTTTTCAAAACTGTTTCATGTTGACGCTGCGCGTTTGGTCTAAACGGAAAGCAGAGACCTAAATTTAGAAACAACCAACGCTAATTAACGCATTATTTCGGTTGTCGTAATAAAAGGCTCGAAGCCGCACTCATCAACGTGCCTTCGAGCTTTTTTTATGACAGTGTTTGCCAAAATCTGTACGAATTGATGATTTTCAGAAACAATTCAGTTTCTTTTAGACGCTTTTTTAATAAAACGTGATTACCATCAACTATTGTAAAAGGGATTTATTTTACCCTTCGTAAAAATTAAAAGGGGCAAATATATGCTCCGCCAGCGACAGGCCTAAAACCCGTTGCAACAGGGTTCAGGCCATCGCTAAAGACCCTGAGAAGTCGGTATCTGCCACGCGTTTTACGAGTGGAAAAGATACAAAACCATTACTCAGGAGCACTCTCACTATGTTCAAAAACGCGTTTGCAAACCTTCAAAAGGTCGGTAAATCGCTAATGCTGCCCGTTTCCGTCTTACCTATCGCAGGAATACTGCTGGGTGTCGGTTCCGCAAACTTTAGTTGGCTTCCCGTCGTCGTCTCTCATGTGATGGCCGAAGCGGGAGGATCAGTTTTCGCCAATATGCCGCTGATTTTCGCCATCGGTGTCGCACTTGGCTTCACTAACAATGACGGCGTTTCCGCGCTGGCGGCGGTTGTCGCCTATGGCATCATGGTTAAAACCATGGCCGTGGTCGCCCCGTTGGTCCTGCATTTGCCTGCCGAAGAGATAGCCAGCAAGCATCTGGCCGATACCGGCGTGCTTGGCGGTATCATCTCGGGCGTCATAGCCGCCTACATGTTTAACCGCTTTTATCGCATCAAGCTGCCGGAATATCTCGGCTTCTTTGCCGGTAAACGCTTCGTGCCGATTATTTCCGGACTGGCGGCGATTGTTCTTGGCGTGCTGCTCTCCTTTATCTGGCCGCCGATTGGCAGCGCCATTCAAACCTTCTCCCAATGGGCGGCTTATCAGAATCCGGTCGTGGCGTTTGGTATTTATGGCCTTGTTGAACGTGCGTTAGTGCCGTTTGGCCTGCACCATATTTGGAACGTGCCTTTCCAAATGCAGGTTGGCGAATACATCAACTCGGCAGGCCAAGTATTCCACGGCGACATTCCGCGCTACATGGCCGGTGACGCTACCGCGGGTAAACTTTCGGGCGGCTTCCTGTTCAAAATGTATGGCTTGCCTGCAGCGGCGATTGCTATTTGGCACTCTGCCAAACCTGAAAACCGCGCCAAAGTGGGCGGCATCATGATTTCCGCTGCTCTGACCGCGTTTCTGACCGGTATCACCGAGCCTATTGAATTTGCGTTTATGTTCGTAGCCCCGATTCTTTACGTGATTCATATGATTCTGGCCGGTCTGGCATTCCCGATTTGTATCTTGCTGGGTATGCGCGACGGAACCAGCTTCTCGCACGGACTTATCGACTTTGTGGTACTAAGTGGTAACAGTAGCCGTATCTGGTTATTCCCGGTTGTCGGCGTGATTTACGGTGTGGTTTATTACACAATATTCCGCGTGCTGATTGTTAAGCTGAACCTTAAAACTCCTGGCCGTGAAACCACGACAACCACGCAAAGCGCGCAGGGCGGCAGTGAAATGTCAGCTTCGCTAGTTAAAGCTTTCGGCGGTAAAGAGAACATTACCAACCTTGATGCCTGCATCACTCGACTGCGTGTCAGCGTGGCGGATATTGCCAAGGTCGATCAGGCTGGGCTCAAACAGTTAGGTGCCGCGGGCGTCGTCGTTGCAGGTTCGGGTGTGCAAGCCATTTTCGGTACTAAATCTGATAACTTGAAAACCGATATGGATGATTATATCCGTAACAATTAATGATTGAATGACTTGTCTACATGTTTAGACACTATTAAATCCTAAGCCGGTCAGGTAACGCTGACCGGCTTTTTTATTGATTAAACTTAGTGATTTAATTACTTAATTAATGTGTCGATTATATCTTTAAAAATTCCTTTTATTAAAACATCATTGCTGCTTACATCGATTTTCATCCAATATCTCGAGGACTATTCCAAATCTGTTTTTATGCATGACAAATAATATCCCTTTAATGATAAATTCGCTAACTGCTGCAAATAAATGCGGACAATATTCTATTAATTTTATCGAATATTTTTTTATGAGCAAACTTTGCGCGTAATTTTTAAGTTTTTTAACTTACTGATTTTCAGAAGCCTTTTTATTGGGTGTGTAATAAAGTGTCATCTTTCTGAAACTCCCGTATTTGCAATGAAATTTCCTCGCATCTTTATAAAAGAAATTAATCTTTATGTTTTATTAACAAGGACGGCTGAAGTGAAAATTAATAGTCAAGACCTCCGGTTTTTAAAAATATTTAAAATACCGCAACCTCACTGTGCTCTTATATTAAAATATCTTATTCTATTGGTCTGGGGCTTTACGGCCCTTACACGGGTATCAGCAAAAGAAATTGTTGAACCCGCGCCTTTTAGCGAGCCACTTTTTACCCACTTCAGTTCTGGCCCACTTAGTCCCCAAGTGAGTTCAAAAGCGACCGAACTGTTAAGTGGCCAAGCGTCTCGAAAAATTGAAAATCTTTTATCGTTTCGCAATAGCCGAGCTAAGGCGAGCATTAATCCCGGAATAGGTAACAGAGAACATTTTGATTACCAACTGGACTATTTTTTCCCGTGGATTGACGATGAAAACTATACGCTGTTTACGCAAACTAGCATGCATCGATGGAACGAACGCGATTTGCTTAATGTAGGCTTTGGCTATCGTTACAGCCTTCAGAACAACATGATTATAGGGGGGAATCTATTTTTCGATCAGGACCTGACCCGCAAGCATAATCGCCTTGGAATTGGCGTTGAAGCGTGGGGTGAAAAAGTAAGAAGCTCGGCAAACTACTATCTGCCATTAAGTGGCTGGAAATCCTCCAGAGATAACCAGTTGAATCCAGATCCTGTTCACTACACGCTGTTTGAAAGAGCCGCAAGAGGATGGGACATTAATTTTGAGGCGTTGATTGCCCAGCCTTTGTCGGCAAAAATGACCTGGTTTCACTGGTTCGGCGATAAGGTTGATGTACTGGGTTACCGCAACAAAACAACTTCAAACCCTTATGGCTTAACATTCGGACTTAAGTGGCAGCCTCTTCCGTTATTTGGGTTCAGTCTCGATCATACGTTAATGAATGACAAATCTAACGATATCAAGTTAGGGCTTAATTTTACCTGGAATTTCAATGCTAATTTGCAACAACAGCTTGATCCCGAAAGAGGCAGGGCAATGGCAACGTTACCGCTGTCCAGATATGATTTTGTAACCCGCAATAATAATATTGTTTTAAATTACAAAACAGAAAATAGAACGCTCCCTCTTTTCTTTAACCCCGATAATTTAGTCTTGAAAGCAGGTCAGCAAAATGTCATGCATCCCGCGCAGGGCGGTTATGGTGGCGTAATAAAATATACCTCTGACGATCTGGCAACTGCATTAGTGGATGCAAACAGCGGCGTTGTTCAGCCATTAAGACGAGGGGAGACCTTTATTCGCGCGCAGGAGTTTCAAAAAAATATTTCGGAAGCACCTATTAATAGCGCCTTTTATCGACTCACAGTAGTAGCGGGTGATATTGCACCTTCGGCTGAACAGGTCGTTATAACGGGCAAGCCCGAAGTTGGCCAAACGCTTACCGGCAGCTACGTGTTTACCAATAATGAAGGCAATGATGAAGTTGAAGGCGGTTCCCCCATTTCTTGGTTTTATGCCAACGATTTGTTAACACCGATAAGTACAAAAAATACTTATAAAATACAGCCTACCGATCACGGACAAGAGATTGTATTTCAGGTTACGCCGGTCAATAAAGACAAGCTAACCGGCAAGGCAGTGCAGGCAAAAATTACTGTCCCTGGTATTGCGCTCAGTGAGTTTCTCGTTACCCATGGTAGTGCCCCTGTTAATGAGGGCGACGTCGTGGTATTCCCGCAGGGGATTCAGGGCAAGCTGACGCTAAGCGTGTCCGTAAAAGATGCGCAGAGTAAGCCGGTTCCCAATATTAAGGTGTATTTGAGTCAATTGAATCCCAAGCTCGGCAGCTTCAGCTCATCGACAGGCCTCACTAATACAGACGGGAAACTGAGTGTTGACTATGAAGGAATAACGTCACCCGGCAAGGAGACTGTTTCCATCAGTTTGCAGCCTGCCGCGACGTTCGGAAAGAGTACGAAAACTTCAGCAGTAAAATCTGTATCGCGTAGTTTTAGCGTCGAGTTTTCTGCTAGTACGATTGAACCTCTTCCTTCAATAACGTTAAAAGTTGGCGAAGGTAAAGCGATTGGTCCAAAAGGCGGAATTCCCGGTCAACCGTTTATTTTTACCTCTAATGCCCCCAAAGTTGTTGCCATCGAGCAAGGCAAGCTAGTGGCAATCAAAACGGGTGAGGCTGAGATAACAGTTTCTCAAAAGGCGACTGAAATAGTAAATGCGCCCGTGCCTGTCACGTTTAAAGTGAGTGTGAATAAAGCGCTATCAACTGAGCTCCATGCCAATCCTGTTAATGTGATTTTTGGCGCAATTAAACAACTGCTGGTAGTGACGGGCGGAAACGAGGGCGTGCTCAGTTATCTCTCTAATGATGTAAAAATTGTTAAGGTAACGGATAAAGGTGAAATGACCTTTTTGGCTACAGGAAAAACTACGATTAAAGTCAGTCAGGCGGCCACAGATAGTCTTGCAGCGCCGAAAGATATCGAAGTTTCCGTAACAGTCAACAATGGCCTGCCTGTTATTAATAATCTTAAAATATTAGGTAATGCGTCTGTAGGAAGTCAATTAAACTCATCTTATGCTTATGTGGGTAATGGGGCGGTAGAGGGTAAATCAACTTTCCAGTGGATGCATGAAAATGAATGGATTTCAGGAGCAACCGGTAAGAATTACAGAATAAAGAGTACGGATGTAGGCCATGAAATATTTCTTGAGGTCATTCCTAAAAATGTCTTAGGGGAATACGGTCCTGCTGTTAAATCTGCGGGTATTAAGGTGTCAGCAATCAAACCCACAGTGAAGAATGTAAAAATAACGGGTGAGCCTATTGAAAACGCCATACTCACTCTAAGTTATGAATATGTTGACAACGGCAATAATGAAGGCGTAACAGAATTTCAGTGGTTAAGTAATGGAGTACCTATTAATGGTGCTATTAGCCGAGAATATAAAATTTCAATAAACAGTGACTTTGGCAAAAAAATCTCCGTAAAAGTTATACCTAGAGATGCGTTAGGCATGATGGGAGATGAAGTCATCTCAAAAACAACTCAGGCAATCCGTGATTTACCGAAATTAAAAAATGTGGTTATTACTGGAAACCCAGTCGTGGGGGAAACCCTCACTGCGTCTTATAGTTATCTTGGTCAGGTTGCTGAAGGGATCTCAACTTTTCAATGGTATAGAGAAGGGGGGTATTTAATACCTAATGCGACCAAAAATAGATATGTTCCAACACAAGGCGATGTTGGCAGTAAAATATATTTTAGTGTTCAAGCTGTGAATATATCTTCTGATAAAGGGGAGTTAAGAGAGTCTATTGGTACGGATAAAGTTAAGTTATTTCCCCAAGTAAACAGAGTTTCTATTGATGGTAAGCCAAAGGTTGGAGAAAAGCTAACCGCTAAATATTATTTAAGTAATGGGAATTACAGTAAAACATTAAACACAATTCAATGGATTACTAGTCGTGGCGTTGTTAAACAAGGTAATGCTGAGTATGAGCTAACGGCAAAAGATGTGAATGAAAATATCTATTTTACCGTGACACCAACTAATGATGAGGGGGTTGCTGGAGTAATGGGAACTGCAACTAAAGTAGGTCCAGTTGAAGATATAGATAAGCCAGAAATATTACCTACAGTAGAGAATGTAAAACCTGTATGGGGCGATCAATATCCTGGCAACAAGAAAAATTACACCGTCAGATATGACTTTATGGCTAATGGTGGCGCGAGTGAAGGCGCTACTATCGTTGAGTGGTCTGATGGTGTGAATGTCTGGAAAGGCAAGGATATTTTTCTTGATGATTATATCAAAATCACTGAATTGAAAATAATACCCATTAACTCTGAGGGCGTTTGGGGAGATCCTTATATAGAGAAACACTATGGTTCCGAGTAAAAACCGGCTAACAAGAAGTAACAGAGCTTTTTACTAACAAATGGCAGATAACAGCACCCCAGCGGTTATCTGCCATTTTGTTGAGATATTCCACAAATGAGCAGCAAACGCCCTAATAAACTTGAAAAGAGCCGAATAGCTCACTCATACTGCGGGCACAGCATTTTTTGAAATGGAGAGATATCATGGCCGAAGAAACGATTTTCAGTAAAATTATCCGCCGCGAAATTCCGGCTGACATCGTCTATCAAGATGAACTGGTCACTGCTTTTCGCGATATCGCCCCTCAGGCTCCCACGCATATTTTGATTATTCCCAACATTCTGATTCCTACCATGAATAACGTCACCGCCGAACACGAAGCCGCGCTGGGCCGCATGATGACGGTTGGAGCAAAAATTGCCGAGCAGGAAGGGATCGCCGAAGACGGTTATCGTTTAATTGTTAACTGCAACAAACATGCCGGTCAGGTGGTGTATCATATACATATGCATTTAGTAGGCGGCCGTAATCTTGGTCCTCTGCTGGCATAACCGTTGTCTTCTATCTATGAAGTTACGATTTTAAAGTTACGATTATAAAGTTTCGATTTAAGGTTACGAGTGAGCAATACGCTCGTACCGCAGGCGCTTGTTTTTTGATGAGGGTAAAGGTATGCGATTTCTGATGGCCTGTGCTGTGTTGCTATGCTTGGCAGGATGCAGCAGCGCGCCGGGTATTGCGTTAAATAATCAGCAAACGGTCATTATGGAATCACCCGTGCTGACAGCCGGCATTATTCCGGGTTCGCCGTCGTTGTCGTCAGAGTTAGGGCGGAAAAAAGCCACCTTGTCGCTCAGCAACAATCAGCCTAAACCTATTCAAATTCACTATGTTTTCTATTGGTATGACAAGCAGGGTTTAGATCTCCTGCCGTTTGCCGCACCACGGACCATCACCGTTCCGGCAAACTCGGACGTCGATATCTATTCACTTAACGGTAATCTTGATGCGTACAGCGTGCGCGTACATCTTTATCTTTAATATCCCGTACGGAGAGGGTTGATGAAAAAGTATTTAGCCGTAGCCTTGGCAGTTTTGGCACTTAGCGGTTGTGAAATTACACAGCAGCAACAAGAGCAGCAGCAGACGCAGACCCCGCCGACCACGGCGCCTATTACTCCAGTGACTCCGGTGCCAAACATTGGTACGCCTGAGTCTGCCGGACAGCCGCCGGTGCAAAACATTCCTCAGCCGCCCAAGTTTCAGTCTATAGACTGGAGCGCGACGGTTCAGCCGCTAGTTGCCAAGATGCTGCAAGCTGACGGCGTGCAGGCCGGAAGCGTGTTGCTGCTCGACAACGTGAAGAACAGCACCAACGGTTCGTTGCAAACCGGTAAGATTACTTCCGCGATGCACACGGCGTTGGCGTCGAACAATACCTTCACCGTCGTTCCGGCTTCACAGCTCGCAACCGCCAAGCAGGCGATGGGCCTTTCACCCGACGATAATCTGGTCTCGCGCAGCAAGGCCATCGCGTTGGCCCGTCAGGTTAATGCTCAATACGTGTTGTACAGCGACGCCAGTGGCAACGTTAAATCGCCAACGCTGGACATGCAGCTTATGACCGTGCCAAGTGGTGAAATAGTCTGGTCAGGTAGCGGTGCCGTTCAACATTAATCTCAGTTTGACATCACTGATTGACCAACAACTTCCGGCGGATCTTTCCGCCGGTTGTGTTTTCAGGCCGGTGGAAGGTCTGAGTAGCGAAAGCTGGCACATTTCGGCAGGCAAGCATCAGTGGCTGGCCCGCCTTTCGTCGTCCGAAAAGCAGCGGCTCGGCATCGACCGGCGACGGGAATATCGGCTGCTACGGCATCTTGCGCAGACAGAAATTGCGCCTGAAGTGAAATGTTGGGCCGCGCCGTGGCTGGTGGTAAATTGGGTTGAAGGCGAAACGCTGGCGCAGGATAAATTTTTTGCTTCAGCTTCCCAGCAGCAGTTGGCCGCGATGCTTGTTAGCCTGCATCACCAGCGACCACTGGGTGAAATGCTGGTAATCAAGCGGCGGTTCGAGAATTACTGGCAGTCGATTGATAGCAAAAGGCTGACACCCGCCTGGCTTCGGCTGCATAAAAGAATGCTGAAGGCTAGATTGCCAAAAACGGTGAAAATTGCCGTCGCCCACATGGATATTCATCCGCAAAACTGGGTTGATAGCCCGCACGGCGCGCGACTGATCGACTGGGAATACGCAATCGCCACGGATATCGCACTGGAATTTGCTGCGCTGTTTGCCGGCAATGATTACAGCGTCGAGCAGCAAAAATCTACGTTGCAGCATTATGTACAACGTGGCGGTTATCGCGATGACAACTTGCTGGCACGTAGAATTCACCAGTGGCGGCCCTGGCTGGAATACCTGATGCTGATGTGGTTTGAGGTCCGTTGGCAACAGACGGGTGACGCGCGGTATATCGAATGGGCGCAGCCGCTGCACGATAAATTATTTAAAAACATAAAATGAGTCATATCACAGGAGAGTAGGGTCTTGGGTCCAGTAATGTTAGACGTTGCCAGCTTCGAGCTGGACGCAGAAGAACGTGAGATTTTGCAGCATCCGCTGGTGGGCGGGCTGATTTTATTTACCCGTAACTACCATGACGTTGAGCAGTTGCAAGAGCTTATCCGTCAGATCCGCGCGGCCTCTCGTGAGCGGCTGGTGCTGGCCGTCGATCAGGAAGGGGGCCGAGTGCAGCGTTTTCGCGAAGGCTTTACCCGCATTCCTGCGGCGCAATCTTTTGCGGCTTTAAACGATGAGCGCGAAGCCGGACGTCTGGCCGAAGAGGCCGGTTGGCTGATGGCGGCAGAAATGATCGCCATGGATATTGATATCAGCTTTGCGCCAGTGCTGGATATCGGCCACATCAGCGCCGCGATTGGCGAGCGTTCTTTCCATGCCGATCCACAAATTGCGTTAACTATCGCCGAGCGTTATATCAACGGCATGCACGAAGCGGGCATGAAAGTCACCGGCAAGCATTTCCCGGGCCATGGCGCGGTAACCGCTGATTCGCATAAAGAAACGCCGCGCGACGATCGTCCGCTCGAGGTTATTCGCCAGCATGATATGGCGATTTTCCGCCAGTTGAATGAGCGTAAACTGCTCGACGCCGTCATGCCCGCGCACGTGATTTATACCCAGGCCGATTCGCGGCCTGCCAGCGGCTCGCCGTATTGGTTAAAGCAGATTTTGCGTCAGGAGCTTGGCTTCACCGGCGTTATTTTCTCTGACGATCTCTCGATGGAAGGCGCAGCGGTAATGGGCAGCTACGCCGAACGCGGGCAGGCTTCGCTCGATGCCGGCTGTGACATGATTCTGGTCTGCAACAATCGCGACGGCGCAGTTAGCGTGCTGGATAATCTCTCCCCGACCCAGGCTGATAATGTGAAATCGCTTTATCACGGCGGCGGCTGGCATGGTAAATCGAGCCGTCAAGATCTACGCGACACTGCGCGCTGGCAGCAATCCAATCGTGAGCTCACCGCGCTGGATGCTCGCTGGCAGGCCCATAAGCAGGGTTAAGTTTCCGCTTTTTTACTCCTCTCAAACGTTTTGACGCTAACTGATTGAATCGCAACAGGCAAAAAATCAGTTGGCGTCTTGCCGCGTTAAAAAGAATTGATGTAGATCAATTTTGGTATAATCAACTGACTCTCGCATGCTATTCTCATCATTCAAGATGATTTAACTTGAGCAACCCTATGTTATCTAAGGATAATAGCGTTACCCTTAGATAACATTTGGTTTACATTTGAGGGAGTCATAGTGACTGAAGCAAAGAAAAAAATTGTGATTATCGGCGGCGGTGCGGGCGGTCTTGAGCTTGCCACCAGTCTGGGTCACAAACTTGGCCGCAGTAAAAAAGCCGAGATTATTCTGGTCGATCGCAACCACAGCCATCTGTGGAAGCCTCTGCTGCACGAAGTCGCCACCGGAAGTCTTGATGACGGCGTTGACGCACTGAGCTACCTCGCTCATGCGCGCAATCACGGCTTTACCTTCCAAATCGGTTCTTTGACCGATATTGATCGCGACAACAAAACCATCAAACTAGCTGAAATCCGTGATACCAACGGCGAGCTGCTGGTGGCCGAACGTGACCTGAATTATGACCAGCTCGTGATGGCGCTGGGCAGCACCTCCAACGATTTCGGCACGCCGGGCGTTAAGGAAAACTGCATTTTCCTCGATAATCCGCATCAGGCGCACCGTTTCCACAATGAAATGCTCAACCTGTTCCTGAAATATTCGGCCAATTCGGATAAGACCGGCACGGTAAATATCGCAATCGTGGGCGGCGGCGCAACGGGTGTTGAACTTTCGGCCGAGCTGCACAACGCGGTAAAAGAGCTGCACAGCTACGGTTTTGAAGGCCTGCAAAGCAGTGCGCTAAACGTGACGCTGGTTGAAGCCGGTGAACGTATTTTACCTGCCTTGCCACCGCGCATTTCAGCGGCGGCGCATCAGGAGCTCACTAAAATCGGCGTTAAAGTATTGACCAAAACCATGGTCACCAGCGCCGATAAAAAAGGCCTGAATACCAAAGACGGCGGCTTTATCGAAGCTGATTTGATGGTGTGGGCTGCGGGGATCAAAGCGCCTGATTTCATGAAAGATATTGCGGGTCTTGAGACTAACCGTATCAATCAGCTGGTGGTCGAACCGACGTTGCAAACTACCCGCGATGCCGACATTTATGCCATCGGCGACTGTGCTTCCTGCGCGCTGCCTGCGGGTGGTTTTGTGCCGCCGCGTGCCCAGTCGGCGCACCAAATGGCCTCGCGCTGCTTTGACAACATCATGGCGCAACGCAATGGCCGCAGCCTGAAACCTTATGTCTATAAAGACCACGGTTCGCTGGTTTCGCTGTCGCGCTTTAGCACCGTCGGCAGTCTGATGGGGAACCTGACCAAAGGCTCGATGATGGTCGAAGGGCGTCTGGCCCGCATGGTTTACGTGTCGCTGTATCGTATGCACCAGATTGCGCTGCACGGCTATGTTAAGACGGGTTTAATGATGTTTGTCGGCAGCATTAACCGCGTTCTGCGTCCGCGCCTGAAATTGCACTAACTTTCTGTACCGCCTGCATTTTTTTAGATGCAGGCTGAATCGATTCGAGGAATTGACGCTCTCTTTTTCTCGAATCGCCTCCTCGAATCGCCCTTCATAAGAATCTTCTCAAACCCACTGCATAACCCCGTTTCGCCTCTTTTTTGTCCGTTAATCTGATTGTTTCACTCACCTCCTTTACGCAAACTTACCTTATTCATTTTAGGGAGGATCTCCTGTGAACAAGTCAATGTTAGCTGGCGTCGGAATTGGCGTCGCCTCGGCCTTAGGGGTCGCGGCCGTAGCGGGTATGAACGTTTTCTCATCGGGTCCGCAGTATGCGCAAGTTGTCAGCGCCTCTCCTATCAAGGAAACCATCAAAACGCCGCGGAAAGAGTGCCGTAATATTACCGTCACCCATCGCCGTCCGGTTCAGGACGAAAATCAGGTGGTCGGTTCCGTACTGGGTGCGGTCGCGGGCGGGGTGATTGGACACCAGTTTGGCGGCGGTCGAGGACGAGATGTTGCGACAGTCGCGGGTGCATTGGGTGGCGGTTACGCCGGAAATCGCGTGCAGAGCAGCATGCAAGATAATGACACCTACACCACGCAAAAACAGCGCTGCACCACGGTTTACGACAAATCGGAGAAGATGCTGGGTTACGACGTGACCTATAAAATTGGCGATCAGCAGGGCAAAGTCAGAATGGATCACGACCCCGGCACGCAGATCCCGATCGATAAAAGCGGTCAGCTACAGTTAACACCGACTCGCTCGTAGTCTCCCGAATTAAAAGTACCACGCAAAGAAAAGCCCGAATTTTTAAGCTCGGGCTTTTTTATGGCTTCAATTTAGAAATCTATTGCGCTCAAAATCATGCGCTCAAAAATCAGGCCGGAAGCAGGTTCTCGGTGAAGGCTTCGAGCAGATCGTCGATAAACTTGAGGCGCTCAGGGCGATCGGTGAGATCCAGCATAAACTTCAGCTTGCTTGGCCCGTCGAGACGATAAACCTGCGGCTGTTTTTGCAGCAGGCCAATCAAGTAGCCCGGATTCACGCGATTCTTCTCGCTAAACTCGATAAATCCGCCGCGATCGTTGCCTTCGATACGTTTGATCCCCAGAACTTTCGCCTTGAGACGCAGCACCGCGATGCTCAGCAGATTACGCGCGCCGTCGGGCAGGGTGCCAAAACGGTCGATAAGTTCAACTCGCAGCTCGTCGACTTCCTGCGTGGTGCGCGCGCTGGCGATGCGTTTGTACAGCGAAAGGCGCGTGTTGACGTCGGGAATAAACTCTTCCGGCAACAGCGCCGGCATGCGCATCTCGACCTCCGTCTGGCTGGTGGTTAAATCTTCCAGCGACGGCTCGCGGCCCTCTTTCAATGCCTCGACGGCGTTTTCCAGCAGCTCCATATACAGCGAGAAGCCGACGGTGGTCATCTGTCCACTCTGGCCTTCGCCGAGCAGCTCGCCCGCGCCGCGAATTTCGAGGTCATGAGTGGCCAGCGCAAAACCGGCACCCAAATCTTCGAGCGAGGCGATAGCTTCCAACCGTTTATGGGCGTCGGCGGACATCGCTTTCGGATTCGGCGTCAGCAGATAGGCGTAAGCCTGATGATGCGAACGCCCCACGCGACCGCGCAGCTGGTGTAACTGAGCTAAACCAAAGTGATCGGCGCGCTCGATGATAATGGTGTTGGCGCTCGGAATATCGATACCGGTTTCAATAATGGTGGTACAAACCAACACGTTAAAACGCTGGTGGTGGAAATCGTTCATCACCCGCTCGAGGTCACGCTCGCGCATCTGGCCGTGGCCGATAGCGATTCGCGCCTCGGGCACCAGCTCGGCAAGGCGAGCCGCGGCCTTGTCGATATTGGCAACGTCATTATAAAGGTAGTAAACCTGTCCGCCGCGCAGCACTTCGCGCAGAATCGCCTCGCGCACCACCAGACTGTCATATTCGCGCACGAAAGTTTTAACGGCCAGTCGGCGCGCGGGCGGCGTAGCAATGATCGACAGGTCGCGCATGCCGCTCATCGCCATGTTTAGCGTACGCGGAATGGGCGTCGCGGTCAGCGTCAGGATATCGACGTCGGCGCGCATCGCCTTGATTCGCTCTTTGTGGCGCACGCCAAAACGGTGCTCTTCGTCGACAATTAACAGCCCCAAATCCTTCCAGCGCAGGTCGCTTTGCAGCAATTTATGGGTGCCGATAATAATATCAACCTTGCCCTCGATGGCCTCTTCAAGCACTACCTGCTGCTCTTTGGCGCTTCGAAAACGCGACATCATTTCGATACGAATCGGCCAGTTGGCGAAACGGTCGCGGAAGTTATCAAAGTGCTGCTGGGCTAGAAGCGTAGTAGGCACTAACACCGCGACCTGCTTGTTGTTGGAGACGGCCAGAAACGCGGCGCGCATCGCGACTTCGGTTTTACCAAAGCCCACGTCGCCACAGACCAGACGATCCATCGCCAGCGGCTGAGTCATGTCAGTCAGCACGGCGTTAATGGCCTGCGACTGATCCGGCGTAGTTTCAAACGGGAAAGTCTGGCAGAACAGCTGATACTGCTCTTTGTCGTGCTTGAAGGCGAAACCGGATTTGGCCTCGCGCTGGGCATAGATATCGAGCAACTCGGCGGCGACGTCGCGCACTTTCTCGGCGGCTTTTTGACGCGCCTTCGACCAGGCTTCTCCACCCAGCTTGTGCAGCGGCGCAGTTTCGTCGGCACCGCCCGCGTAACGGCTGATCAGATGCAACGAGGAGACCGGCACATAAAGTTTGTCTTCACCGGCGTAGGTCAGAATCAGGTATTCAGCTTTAATGCCGCCCGTTTCCAGCGTGGTGAGGCCCAGATAACGGCCCACGCCGTGCTCGAGATGCACCACCGGCTGGCCCGGCCGCAGCTCGGCAAGGTTGCGGATCAGCGTGTCGGTATTAATAGCGCGACGGGTATCCTGACGACGACGCGCCACGCGCTCGCCCAGCATGTCGCTTTCGCAGATCAGTGCCAGCAGCCGTTCGTTGTCCAGAAAACCTTTTTCGCACGCGCCAATCATGATGTAGCGACCCGGCGCGACGGCTTCTTCAATTCGCGTAATCAGCGTCGGATTCAGCTTGATGCGGCCAAGCAGGTCTTGCAACGTTTCGCGACGGCCTTCGCTTTCGACCGAAAATACGATGCTGCCTTCAAAGGATTCGTTGAAGCGGCGCACGTTGTCCATCGGCGTCTTATTTTGCGGCAACACGGCAAGGTCGGGCAACGGCTGATAATCGAGGTTGGTATTGGCGCTTTTCTCGGGCAGCTCCTCGGTTTTCAGCTGCATGCGCGGCCACTGCTTGAGCTCGGCAAACAGGCTGTCGACTCTTAGCCACAGCAGGTCAGGTTCGACCAGCGGACGCATCGGATCCACACGACGATTTTCGTAACGTTGCACCACGTCGAGCCAGAAACGCTCGGCGGCGTGCTCGAGGTCACCCGTGTTGAGTAGCAAGGTATTTTTCGGCAAATAGCTAAACAGCGTGCTCAGCGGCTGGCTGAAAAACAGCGGCTGCCAGTATTCGATACCGGCGGGGAAGGTGCCCTTACTGACCTGCTGATAGATGTGCTCGGCGTCGCGGCGCACCTCGAATTTTTCGCGGAACTGGCTGCGGAACAGCTCGATGGCGTTTTTATCGGTCGGAAATTCGTGCGCAGGCAACAGGTTAATTGACTCGACTTCGCTCAGCGTGCGCTGGGTATCGACGTCAAACAGGCGCAGGCTGTCGATTTCGTCATCGAAAAAGTCAATGCGGAACGGCTCGTCGCTGCCCATCGGATAGAGGTCGAGCAGCGCGCCGCGGGTGGCGAATTCGCCGTGTTCCATCACCTGATCGACGCTGCGATAACCCGCCTGTTCCAGCTGGGATCGCAGCTTGTCGCGCGACAGCCGCTGGCCTTTTTTCATCACCAACGCGTGGCCGTGCAGAAACTCATGCGGGCAAACGCGCTGCATCAACGTATTCACCGGCAAAATAATAATGCCGCGTTCCATGGTTGGAAGCTGATAAAGGCTCGACAGACGAGAGGAGATAATCTCCTGATGCGGCGAAAAACTGTCGTAAGGCAACGTCTCCCAATCCGACAGGCTGATGACTTTATGTTCGGTAAACTGCTGGATTTCATCGCGCAGGCGCAGCGCGTTTTGCATATCCGGCGCGACAAGCATCACCGGACCCGGGTGACGTTCACTGATTTGCGCACATTCCAGCGCGCAGGCCGAACCGGTGAGCTGGCCGAGCTGACGAGTGTCACCAGCACGTTCTGGCAGTGAGTAGCGCTTTCCTTGAAGTATTTTTTGAAGCATAAGCAGTTTCACTATCTCTCTTGTCGGCGGGTAAGGGCCCGATTTATAAACTGTATCTTGCGATGGGGTTTACTATCAGGTCAATCCGATTTGTACACGACTCTACATAAATAAAAGCCGTCGAGTTACACCGTTAATGGTTCCATAAAGCGGAGGTAGCCTTTATTATCGTTGATCACTTTGGATTGAGCTACTGCACATAACGGATTTCATGTATCAACCTGTCGCGCTATTTATTGGCCTGCGCTATATGCGTGGGCGAGCTTCAGACCGCTTTGGGCGGTTTGTCTCCTGGCTATCCACCATCGGCATTACACTTGGGGTAATGGCGCTGGTCACCGTGCTGTCGGTGATGAACGGTTTTGAGAAAGATCTCGAAGGTAATATTTTGGGATTGATGCCTCAAGCCTATATCACCACGCCGCAAGGGTCGCTAAATCCTCAACAAATCACTCACGACGATGCGGCTAAGCTGCAGGGCGTCCGGCGCGCCGTGCCTTTCACCACGGGTGACGTCGTGCTGCAAAGCCCGGCCAGCGTGGCGGTGGGCGTGATGCTCGGGGTTGATCCCAACGAGCAGGATCAGCTCTCCAGCACGCTGGTTGGCGTAAGCCAGCAGGTGCTGCAACCGGGCCAGTATCAGGTAATTCTAGGCGACCAGCTTGCCCAGCAGCTGAAAGTCAAACGTGGCGATCGCCTGCGTTTGATGGTCACCAGCGTCAGCCAGTTCACGCCGATGGGCCGTATTCCGAGCCAGCGCCTGTTTACCGTGGCGGGCACCTTTGCCGCCAATAGCGAGGTTGATGGCTATGAAATGCTGGTTAACGTGCAGGACGCCTCGCGGATGATGCTTTACCCGCAGGGCAACGTTACCGGCTGGCGGCTTTATCTGCATAATCCGCTCGACGTCGATACGCTCGCCACCCAGACGCTGCCGAAAGGCACTCAATGGAAAGACTGGCGCGAGCGTCGCGGCGAACTGTTCCAGGCCGTGCGCATGGAGAAAAATATGATGGGGCTGCTGCTCAGCCTGATCGTTGCCGTGGCGGCGTTTAACATTATTACCTCGCTTGGCTTGCTGGTCATGGAGAAACAGGGCGAGGTCGCGATTCTAAAAACGCAGGGCCTGACTCGTCGCCAGATTATGGCGATATTCATGGTGCAAGGTGCCAGCGCGGGCGTGATTGGCGCACTGCTTGGCGCGCTGCTCGGCGTGCTGCTGGCGACCCAGTTAAACACTATTATGCCGGCGATCGGCGTGATGCTCGACGGCGCGACGTTGCCCGTTGACATCGAGCCGCTGCAAGTCGTAATTATCGCGCTGGTTGCTATGGCCATCGCGCTGTTGTCTACGTTTTACCCTTCATGGCGCGCCGCCGCCGCCCAACCCGCAGAGGCTTTACGTTATGAATGATTCTTTGTTGTTGCAGTGCGAAAACCTCTGCAAGACCTATCAGGAAGGCAAACTGAATACCGACGTGCTGCGCGACGTCTCGTTTGCGATTAAGCCGGGCGAAATGATGGCGATCGTCGGCAGTTCGGGCTCGGGTAAAAGTACCTTGCTGCACCTGCTCGGCGGTCTGGATTCGCCCACCTCCGGTGAAGTCATTTTCAAAGGTAAATCGCTGAATTCAATGTCATCTTCGGCCAAAGCCGAGCTCCGTAATCGCCAACTTGGATTTATCTATCAGTTTCACCATCTGCTGCCGGATTTCACCGCGCTTGAAAACGTGGCGATGCCGCTGCTGATTGGGAAAAACAAGGCCGCCGAGGTGCAGGACAAGGCTCGCGAAATGCTGGCCGCCGTCGGGCTTGAGCATCGCAGCAAGCACCGTCCTTCGGAGCTTTCTGGCGGCGAACGTCAGCGTGTCGCCATTGCTCGCGCGCTGGTGAACAACCCCGCGCTGGTGCTGGCCGACGAGCCAACCGGTAACCTCGACCAGAAAAATGCCGACAGTATTTTCGAGCTGCTCGGCGAGCTGAACGTGCGTCAGGGCACGGCGTTTCTGGTGGTGACCCACGATTTGCATCTGGCTAATCGTCTCAGCCGCCAGCTCGAAATGCGCGACGGCAAGCTTCAGCCAGATTCAACCCTGCTGGGAGCGCGTTAATGTCAGCCATGCCTTTTTCTCTCCTCATCGGCCTACGTTTTAGCCGTGGCCGTCGCGGCGGCAGCATGGTTTCGCTGATTTCGGTTATCTCTACGCTCGGCATTGCGCTGGGCGTTGCGGTATTAATCGTTGGCCTGAGCGCGATGAACGGCTTCGAGCGCGAGCTTAAAGATCGCGTATTGGCGGTAGTACCGCACGGCCAAATTAGTCCGGTTCATCAACCGTTTAACGGCTGGCAGGGCGTTATCGATCGCGTTGAAAAGGTGCCGGGCATTGTTGCCGCCGCGCCTTATATTCAGTTTAGCGGATTGGTCGAAAACGGCGCCAAGCTGCGCGCCTTGCAGGTTAAAGGCGTTGATCCCGCTCAGGAAGGTCGCATCAGCGCAGTGCCGAAGTTTGTACAGGGCAACGCGTGGCAGAATTTCAAGGCGGGCGAACAGCAGATAATTTTGGGTAAAGGCGTGGCCGACGCGTTGAACGTTAAGCAGGGCGGCTATGTTACGGTGATGATCCCGAACAGTGACCCCGAAATGAAACTGTTGCAGCCTAAACGCATTCGTTTGCACGTTACCGGTATTTTGCAGCTCAGCGGCCAGCTTGATCACAGCATGGCGCTGGTGCCGCTGGCCGATGCCCAGCAATATCAGGAGATGGGAACCAGCATTACCGGAATCGACATCAAAGTTAATGATGTTTTTGCTGCGCAAAAGCTGGTGCGTGATGCGGGAGAGGTCACAAAAGCCTATGTTTACATTAGCAGTTGGGTAGGCACTTACGGTTATATGTACCGTGATATTCAGATGATCCGCGCCATTATGTATCTGGCGATGATTCTGGTGATCGGCGTGGCCTGTTTTAACATTGTCTCGACGCTGGTCATGGCAGTGAAAGATAAAAGCAGCGATATTGCCGTGCTGCGTACGCTAGGGGCCAAAGATGGCCTGATTCGCGCGATATTTATCTGGTACGGATTAATGGCGGGGCTGGTCGGCAGCGTCTGCGGCGTGGTAATCGGCGTGATTGCCTCTTTGCAACTGACCAACATTATCAATGCGTTGCAGAAACTGACGGGGCATAAATTCCTGTCGGGCGACATTTACTTCATCGATTTTCTACCGTCGGAACTTCACTGGATTGACGTCGTGAGCGTATTGGCGACAGCGCTGGTATTAAGCCTGATCGCCAGCTGGTATCCGGCACGACGCGCCAGCCGTATCGATCCGGCCCGCGTGCTGAGCGGAGGGCAGTAAGCCCTCTTTTTACCTAAACGATTGAATAACAAGGAGCGGTGAATATGCGCACACACCATCGTCTGCGACGATTTCGCAAAAATAAGCGCATACGCCATCAGCGTTTTCGGTCGAATATTTTCCATCGTGACAGCATGGCCGCGGCGGAATTAAAAAGGCCTTACGTGGTGGTGCTCACCGGCGCCGGTATTTCGGCCGAATCAGGCATCCGCACCTTCCGCGCGGCGGACGGGCTGTGGGAAGAGCATAAAGTCGAAGACGTGGCGACGCCGGAAGGTTTTCGTCGCGATCCCGAGCTGGTGCAGGCGTTTTACAACGCTCGCCGCCAGCAGTTGCAGCAGGAAGAGATTAAACCCAACGCGGCACATTACGCGCTGGCGGTGCTGGAAGAGGCGCTCGGCGATAACTTCCTGCTGGTAACGCAAAATATTGATAACCTGCACGAACGCGCGGGCAGCTCGCGGGTATTGCACATGCACGGCGAATTGATGAAAGTGCGCTGTGTCGAGTCCGGCCAGGTGTTTGATTGGACAACGGATTTATCCGTAAACGATCGGTGTCACTGCTGTCAGTTCCCTGCGGTGCTGCGTCCGCACATTGTGTGGTTTGGTGAAATGCCGGTGCGCATGGACGAGATTTACAGCGCGCTGGAAAAAGCCGATTTCTTTATTGCCATCGGTACGTCCGGCCACGTTTATCCCGCCGCCGGGTTTGTGCATGAAGCGCGCGTGCAGGGCGCCCACACTTTTGAGCTAAATCTCGAGCCGAGTCAGGTCGAAAGCCAGTTTGACGAGCGTATTTACGGCCCCGCCAGCAGGGTGGTGCCCGAATTTGTCCACGCCTTCCTCTCTGGAAAAAGCGACGGTTGGCGCTAATTTGACCGCGTTAAAGACTTAATCGTTTACCAATCACACGGCGTCAGGCATTGCGATTTAGCATGACCTGACGCAACATTAACTCCTTTCAAACTGCGCATAATACACTTCTGTTTTTCGAGGATGCCCGATTATGGATAAGTTGCTAGAACGCTTCCTTCAGTATGTTTCCATCGATACCCAATCAAAACCCAACGCCAAAACCATTCCTAGCACCGAAGGGCAGCTTCACTTTGCCGAGCTGCTGCGCGACGAGCTGATTGCGCTCGGGCTGAGTGAAGTGATCATCACGCCAAAAGGCTGTGTGGTAGCTACGCTGCCTTCAAATGTGAGCTGGCCGGTGCCGACGATTGGTTTTATCTCGCATCTCGATACCGCGCCTGATTTCACCGGGCGAAACGTCAAGCCGCAGATTGTCGAAAACTATCGCGGCGGTGACATTGCGCTAGGCGACGGCGAAGATTGCCTCTCGCCGGTCATGTTCCCCGTGCTGCACAGTATGCTGGGTAAAACGCTGATTACCACCGACGGCAAAACGCTGCTCGGCGCGGATGATAAAGCCGGGATCGCCGAAATCGTCACCGCGATGGTGCGTCTGAAAAACAGTGAAAAGGCGCACGGCAAGGTACGCATCGCATTCTCGCCGGATGAAGAGATCGGCACGGGTGCACAATCGTTTGATGTTGAAGGCTTTGCAGCTGAATGGGCTTACACCGTAGACGGCAGCGCCGTGGGTGAGCTTGAATTTGAAAACTTTAATGCCGCGTCGGCGACGGTCAAGATCGTGGGCAATAATGTGCATCCGGGCAGTGCAAAAGGCGTGATGGTCAATGCCATGACGCTGGCAACGCGTTTCCACTCGGCGCTACCGGCGCAGGAAACCCCAGAACATACCGAAGGTTACGAAGGTTTTTATCATCTGACGGGCATGAAGGGCAATGTTGAACGCGCGGAAATGCACTACATCATTCGTGATTTCGACACGGCGCAGTTTGCAGCCCGCAAGCAAAAAATGTTGGCGATAGCCGAGGAGCTCGGTAACGGTTTGCATCGAGACTGTTCGATTGAGGTGACTTTAAGCGATTCTTACTTCAACATGCGCGAAAAAGTGGTACCGCATCCGCACATTATCGCGTTGGCAGAACAGGCGATGAAAGACTGTGATATCAAGCCGATCATTAAACCGATTCGCGGTGGCACCGACGGTTCACAGCTGTCTTTTCGCGGTTTGCCATGCCCCAATATTTTTGCGGGCGGATACAACTTCCACGGCAAGCACGAATTTATCACGCTTGAAGGAATGGAAAGCGCCGTCGCCGTGGTTATGCGTATTGCCGAATTAACGGCCGCGCGGGCGAAAGGCTAAATGACATGCCTCCCTGCAAGAGGGAGGCATTAAACAGCGGCAGCTTAGTCGTTGAAATACCAGTAGCCGTTATTGATAAATGCGCAGAGCATGGCGAGGAAAGAGGGATCTTCCAGCGCATCGCCGAGCATATCGTGCGTCACAATCAGACTTCGGCTCAGGGCATCGGCGGCGTGCAGATGCTCGGTTACCATTGGCTCGCCGTTAACGTAACAGCGATCGCCTACGTGCAGCACGCGCAAACCACCCAGACGTTGCAGCGTTTCACCCGACTCCAGCAGCTCGTAAATTTCACCTGGCTGATAAGGCGGCTCCGGCGGCGCGACATCCAGCTCGTGGCGCGATTGGGTAATAAACTCACCAAGCCAGCTGTTGAAATGCGCCGGATTACCCACTAAATCAAGCATCATCGTGCGCAGGCCGTCCAGCTCGTGCTGCTGAATTTCAGCAGGATTTTCGCGGGTGACCAGTTCAGGATCGCTATAACGCTTGCCACCGAGTTCGCGAGAGAGCACGTAATCGGCAAAACCGCTGACCATTTCGCGAGAGCTTGGCGCGCGGAAACCGACCGAATAGTTAAGCGCGTTTTCGAGCGAATAACCTTCGTGCGGGAAGCCAGGCGGAATATAGATAATGTCGCCGGGCTCCATCTCTTCGTCGATAATCGCGTCGAATGGCTCAACCTGCAGCAGATCGGGGTGCGGCGTGTGCTGTTTCATCGGGATTTTTTCCCCAACGCGCCAGCGACGGCGGCCCGTACCCTGAATAATGAATACGTCGTACTGGTCGAGGTGAGGGCCTACGCCGCCGCCGGGAACAGAGAACGAAATCATCAGGTCGTCCATGCGCCAATCAGGGATCTGACGGAAAGGGCGCATCAGGTGCGAGGAAGGCTCGTGCCAGTGATCGACGGCCTGAACCAGAATCGACCAGTTGTTTTCGCCAAGGTGGTCGTAGCTTTCAAACGGCCCGTGGCTTACCTGCCAGCGACCTTTATCATGGCTCACCAGGCGGCTATCGACCTCGTTTTCCATCGCAAGCCCTGCAAGCTCGTCAGGAGAAATCGGGTCGATAAAGTTTTTGAAGCCGCGTTTCAGCAGGACCGGACGCTTCTGCCAGTAACGCGCAAGGAAATCGTCCCAGTCTAAATCAAGTTGATAATCCATTTTTTATTCCACGGATTGCTAATGTCTGAAAGAGATTATAACGGAACATCAAGCCGCTGGCGCAGGCAATCTCGGCTGAATTCGTCGATAGGCCTCGCAGAATGAGGGAAAACTAGGTGGGATCGCTGTCGTGCTGCTGACCAAAGCAGATACGCATGCTCGCGCCGCCCAGCTCGCTTTCACCAATTAGGATTTTGCCGTCATACTGCTCGATAATTTCACTCGCCAGCGACAGGCCAAGGCCTTGTCCGGGACGCAGCGTATCGGCGCGCTGCCCGCGTTTAAAGATAAGCTCGCGCTGATGTTCGGCAATGCCGGGACCATCATCTTCTACCAGAATCACCAGTTCGTTTTCAGTGTGTACGGCGCTGATTTCTACAAATTCCAGACAATATTTGCAGGCGTTATCAATAATATTGCCCAGAATTTCCATAAAGTCATTTTTTTCGCCGATAAAAGTGATTTCAGGCGAAATATCGACGGTTAATACCACGCCTTTACGCTGATAAACCTTATTTAAAGCGGAGCACAGTCCGTCGAGCAGGGCGGGAACGGAGTGAATTTCGCGCACGAGAATAAGATGCTCGGAGCGCAAGGTTGCGCGATGCAGATAATAGCCAATCTGCTGCGAGATGCGGCTTATCTGCTCGAGCATAATCGGCTCGGCTTTATCGATGGTCATTTGTTGGCTATTACGCAACGAACGAAGCGTGGTTTGCAGCACCGCCAGCGGCGTTTTGAGGCTGTGAGTCAAATCGGCCAGCGTGGTGCGATAACGGTCGTAGCGGCCGCGCTCGCTGCTGAGCAGGATATTCAGATTTCGCACCAGACCGCGCAGCTCGTGCGGCGTGTGTTCGTCGAGCAGCTCGCGCTCTTTGGTTTCGAGCTCGGCAACCTGACCAATTAGCGCCTTAATTGGCCGTAAACTCCAGTACGCGACCAGCCACAGCAGCGGTACCACCAGTAAAAGGTTGGCGAGCAGCACGTAGCTGAACCATTCCCATACCAAATCCGAATGCTGTAATTCTTGCGGAATACTGTCGATCACCACGATGTTCATTTCGGGCAAACGCGAGGTCGCGGCGTAGGTATTGACCGCAACGGAGTGCGTCATGGCGGTAGCATTGTTGCCATCGTAATTTTTGAGCTGGTCTTGCGCGTGCGGATTATTGCCGACGACCTCGCTTGAGGTCAGGGTATTGGTATCGAGATCATAAAAACCGGCTTTATTCAGCCAGGATTTGTTAATCTGCGCCTCAAGGTCGGGCACGCGACGCTGGGCCCACAGCAGTTTGCCTTGCGTATCGTAGATAAAGACCAGCGTCGGAAAGTTGATGTCCAGGTCGGGCGGCACGTTGATGGTGAGTTTATTGTCACGCCACTGGGCGAGGCTGAAAAACAGATTACTTTCACCGCGCAGCAGGCGATAGGCCGTTTTATCGAAACTCACCATGTAACCGACTACCGCCACCAGCCCGTAAGCCAGCGACAGCGCCAGCACCACGGCGGCCGTCGCCATCATATAGCGAGAGCGAAGGGAAAAGGGATTTTTACCCCGTGGCGACATTGGTTTCACGTCCGAATGTCGAAACGATAGCCTTGGCCGCGCACGGTGGTAATCACTTCGTGCGGATGTTCGACCTGCAATTTCTTGCGCAAACGCCCCATTAAAACATCGACGGTGTGGCTTTCGCGCAGCTCGGCGTCTGGGTAAAGCTGGAGCATCAGGCTATCTTTGCTGACCACTTTTCCGGCGTTGCGGATCAGCGTTTCAATGATGGTGTATTCGAAAGCGGTGAGCTTAACCGGCTGTTCGTTAACGGTTAATTCACGGCGGGAGAGGTCGATGATAAACGGCGGCAGCGCGATAATCTGCGACGCCAGCCCGCTATTGCGACGCATCAGGGCCTGCATCCGCGCAATCACTTCTTCGAGATGAAAAGGTTTGGTGACGTAATCGTCGGCGCCGGCTTCAAGCACGGCCACCTTGTCTTGCCAGCTTTCACGCGCGGTAAGCACTAAAATTGGCAGTTTAACCTGATGATTACGCCAGCGCTGGATCATGCTCAGGCCGTCTTCACCCGGCAGGCCAAGGTCGACGATGGCAATATCAGGCGCGTGCTCCTGCAAAAAATAGTCGGCCTCTTTGGCATCTTCGGCGGAATCTACCTGATTTCCCATCTCGCGCAGCTGCACGGACAGGTGATGGCGCAATAACGCATTATCTTCAACGACTAAAATTCGCATAATTTTCTCCGGTTTCGGCTGGGCACATTATCCGTGCTAAAAGATAAACCTGCTATCAACCGTAAGCAGTAAATTATAAACGAAATATAAACGAGCGAGGGAAGTCACGGCAGGAAATTGTTCAGTTAAGAAAGGATTAATGAAAGCGGTGATTAACGCGCTAAAAAAAGGGAAGAAAACAGGCGTTCTCTTCCCTTATAGAGATCTATAGTCGGACGATTACTTCAGTTGATCAACCACTACTTCAGTTCATCAACCACTATTTCAGTTCATCAACCACTACTTCAGTTCATCAACCATAGTCGCGGCGCGACCGATGTAGTTTGCTGGCGTCATGGCTTTCAGACGGACTTTTTCTTCTTCCGGCAGCTCAAGGCTGTCGATGAAGACTTTCATGCCTTCTGCGTCAACACGCTTGCCGCGCGTCAGCTCTTTCAGCTTCTCGTAAGGCTTTTCGATGCCGTAACGACGCATCACGGTTTGAATCGGCTCAGCCAGCACTTCCCAGTTGCGATCCAGCTCGCCAACCAGATTAGCTTCGTTAACTTCCAGCTTGCTGATGCCTTTCATGGTCGCCTGATAGGCGATCAGCGCGTAGCCCAGACCGACGCCCAGATTACGCAGCACGGTGGAGTCAGTCAGGTCACGCTGCCAGCGAGAAACCGGCAATTTGCTCGCCAAGTGGCCCAGCACGGCGTTCGCCAGACCCAGGTTGCCTTCGGAGTTTTCGAAGTCAATCGGGTTAACCTTGTGCGGCATGGTTGAAGAGCCAATTTCGCCGGCAATGGTTTTCTGCTTGAAGTGATTCAGTGCGATGTAACCCCAGATATCACGATCGAAATCGATCAGGATGGTGTTAAAGCGCGCAACGCAGTCAAACAGCTCGGCAATGTAGTCGTGAGGTTCGATCTGCGTGGTGTACGGGTTCCAGTTAATTCCCAGCGAAGTGACAAATTCTTCACTGAACTGGTGCCAGTCAACCTCTGGATAAGCCACGATGTGGGCGTTGTAGTTACCTACGGCGCCGTTGATTTTACCCAGAATTTCAACCTGTTGCAGCTGCTTGACCTGGCGATCCATACGGTAGGCGACGTTAGCCAGCTCTTTACCAACAGTCGACGGCGTCGCAGGCTGGCCATGGGTACGAGACAGCAGCGGAATGTCGCGATATTGCAGCGCCAGCGCCTTGATGGAGTCAACAATTTTCAACCAGTAAGGCAGCACCACGTCTTGACGCGCGGTTTGCAGCATCAGTGCGTGAGACAGGTTGTTAATGTCTTCCGAAGTACAGGCAAAGTGAATGAACTCTGAAACGGCGTGCAGAGCCGGGATGGCGGCTACCTTTTCTTTCAGGAAATATTCCACGGCTTTCACGTCGTGGTTAGTGGTTTTTTCGATGTCTTTAATACGCTGAGCGTCTTTTTCATCGAAATTGGCCACTAACTGGTCAAGGAAAGCGTTTGCGTCGGCGTCAAAAGCAGGGACTTCTTTGATTTCTGCACAGGTGGCCAATTTTTGCAGCCAACGTACTTCAACCTGCACGCGGAATTTCAGCAGACCAAATTCGCTGAAAATTGTGCGCAGCGCGCTGACTTTATCACCGTAGCGTCCGTCAACGGGGGAAACGGCTGTCAGTGAGGATAATTCCATCGGTAGCAACTCCAGGATCTTATTAACAGTAGAATTTCATTCCCGTCTGGCGACAGGAATGGCAAATCTGATTTTTCAGCAACGGGCGAGAATCGCTTTCGCCTGTTCGAACAATCGGTTACGAGAAAACATAAGCTGTAGACGGCCACCGCCTACCTGCTGCCACAACACCGCCGCGCGAATTCCCGCGAGCAGTAAGGCGCGGACTTTAGCCTGTATTTGCGTATTCGCCAAGATAGCCGGTGAACCCACGACCTGAATTCTTGGACCCGCCGGGCTGACGATATCAACATAAATCGACGCCAGCGAGCTTATCATCTGCTCGGACTCAAGCTCAAAATGCGCCAACTGGCGATCGAGCTGGTCGATGCGCTGGCCGAGCTTGTCCATCGACGATTTTTTGGCGTGAAGCTTGCGCTCCAGCACCATCAGGCTCAGCGTATAACGCGTAAGCTCGGCACCTAATCCTTGACGATTAGCATTCAACACGCCAAGCAGCGTTTCGAGACCCATTTTCAAATTGGCTTCATTATTGCCAAAAACCGCCAGCGTCGAAGCAGGATTCATTTCGAGCAGGCTATTCAGTGAAACGGTCATCTCTTCTTTGCCACAGGTACCATCGTGGGCCAATTGCTGAACCAAACGCGCAGACTGGCACATTCCCGCCAGCGCAAGCGTAATGTCATAATAATTTTTGGCCACGGTTACTCCTGTAAGCGTTTTTTGACGGCAACGTTTGCGACTCTTTTTAAGGGTCCTGCCAATGGCGACAGATCATGCCATAAAACGGCGGCTAAACACAGCGCCGAAAAGCAGGGAATCTCGCTTCAAAGCCGATAAACTCCCTTCAATGACCTAAACTAGGCTTTAATTGCCCCTTTTACCCTCAAAAGTACCTTTGAACGTCACGTTAAAAGCCCTTATGGAGAACGTTGAAAATGACTCATACCGCAGATTTTAAGAGTCAATAATTCAAAAGTGAATAATTTGATATAAATAGAAAAGAGAGCATAGATGAACACGTTAGCGAAATTTGTGACAGCGACCGGCGTTATTCTGTTTTCCCTGAGCGCGCAGGCCGCGACGACGGGTAAAGCCATCGACCAAAAAATTCAGGATTGTTCGGCAAAAGCCGTTTCGACGATAGACTCGCAGGGTTGCTTGCAGCAGGGCTATACCGATTGGGATAAAGAGCTGAATAGTCAATATCAGGCGCTGCTAAAGGAGCAGCCCGCGAAAGTGAAAAAGGCGATTGTGCAGTCGCAACGTGATTGGCTGACCTATCAAAAATCCTATTTTTCGGCGCTGGATAGCTTTTATCAACAGCAGCAGGGCACAGTTTGGGGGCTGGTGGACTTACAGGCTAAGCTCGATTTTATTCGTGCCAAGGCGATTGAGTTAAATACTATGGCGGGCAGTCTGGATGTCAGCGGGGGCAATGGCTAAGGCTAAGATGAGTAAAAAGTCAGATTAATCAAATAATTGAAATAAAAACCCCGTCAAATAGACGGGGTTGAATACGGCTGAGCGCAACTGGTTTGGCTTACTGACAGGTTTTACAAACAAGAATTACTGAGTCAGTGGAATACGCTGCTCGATAACGCCGCCGCCGAGGCATATTTCGCCCTGATAAAACACGGCTGACTGACCCGGTGTTACGGCCGCTACCGGCGCGTCGAAACGCACTTCAATACGGTTGTCATCCAGCGGCGTAATCACGCACGGAATGTCTTCCTGACGATAGCGGGTTTTCACCACGCAGCTCACCGGCGCAGTAATTGGCTTTCTGTCGACCCAGTCCAGCTGTTGTGCAATCAACCCGACGGACATCAAACGCGGATGCTCGTGACCTTGCGCAACGTACAAAATGTTGTTGGCAACGTCTTTGTCGACGGTGTACCACGGCTCTTCGCCACCATCTTTCTGGCCGCCAATGCCCAGCCCTTTGCGCTGGCCGAGCGTGTGATACATCAGGCCCTGATGCTGGCCCATGTCCTGTCCGTCGATGCTCTTGATTGGACCCGGTTGAGCAGGCAGATAACGGCCCAAAAAGTCGCGGAATTTACGTTCGCCAATAAAACAGATGCCCGTGGAATCTTTCTTCTTGGCGGTCACCAGCTCCTGCTCTTCGGCGATGCGGCGCACCTCGGGTTTTTCGAGCTCGCCGACCGGGAACAGACTCTTGGCAATCTGGTTACTGCCCAACGTATAAAGGAAGTAACTCTGATCTTTATTGCCGTCCAAACCGCGCAGCAGCAGGCTTTGACCGTCTTTGTCCTGACGACGCACGTAGTGACCCGTGGCGATGTAATCCGCGCCCAAGTCTTCGGCGGCAAATTCAAGGAAGGCCTTGAATTTTATCTCTTTGTTACACAGGATGTCGGGATTTGGCGTGCGTCCTGCCTTGTACTCCTGCAGGAAATGTTCAAACACGTTGTCCCAATATTCTGCGGCAAAATTAATGGTGTGCAGCTTGATGCCCAGCTTGTCGCTGACCGCCTGCGCATCGGCAAGATCGGTGGCTGCGGAGCAATACTCTTCATCGTCGTCCTCTTCCCAATTCTTCATAAAGAGTCCCTCGACCTGATAACCTTGCTGTAATAGCAGGTAAGCAGATACTGAGGAATCGACGCCGCCGGACATTCCGACGATCACTTTTTTCTGGCTGTTGTCTGACATAGCAGTTCCAAAACATAGAGTCATAACCCGTAAAACGCCGTCAACACGAGGATGAAGGCCGCGCGCCAAGGACGTTTTTTGCGGGAGCATAAAAATTGCAGGCCGAATTTTATCACGTTGCCTATCTGGCTGCACTAAAGCAAAGGGCCTGCTGCACTAAAGCAAAGGGCGTCGATGTGGACGCTAGCGCCGGCAGAGTCAATGCAGGACGGCCAATTCAAGAAGATACGTTCAAGAAGGTAAATTAAAATTACCGAACAGTGAGAGCGGATAACGCACCTGCTGTTCATACAGGCGGATACTTTCAGCCACCAGCGGCGAACGCAGGTGCGTGGAACGATAAATTTCTTCGGCGCTCAACCAGCGACAGCCCGAAATATCGCTGTCCTGCGGCTGCGTCGGCACCATTTCATGCAAATCGATAACAAACGAGAAGCGCAGAAACGCCGTCTGATCGGGCGCCTGCCACTGATGCAAGCCTAAAAAAGCCTGCGGCGAGGCATGAACGCCGGTCTCTTCGAACAGTTCGCGCTCGACTGCCGCGAGCAACGTTTCATTGGCTTCAAGATGTCCGGCGGGCTGGTTTAACGTTAATCTGCCGTTAATTATCTCTTCCACCAGCAAAAATCGGCCCTCTGCCTGAACTACGCAGGCCACGGTGACGTTTGGTTTAAACTGCGCTTCACTCATAGGTAATCTCCTTCCATTGTCCCGGGGCCAAATCGCCCAGAGTTAACTCGCCCATGCTGTAGCGGACCAGCCGTAAAGTAGGATAGCCGATATGCGCGGTCATGCGGCGAACCTGACGATTTTTGCCTTCATAAAGGGTGATTTTCAGCCAGCTGGTCGGAATGCTTTTCCGTTCGCGAATCGGCGGCACCCGTTCCCACAGCCAGTCAGGTTCGGCGACACGTTCAATGCCGGCCGGCAGCGTTTGACCATCTTTCAATTCCAATCCAAGACGAAAGGCTTTTAGCGCCTGCTCATCCGGCTCGCCCTCAACCTGCGCATAATAAATTTTAGCCGTGCGCTTGCCGGGTTGGGTCAATTTGGCCTGCAATGGTCCGTCATTGGTGAGCACCAGCAACCCTTCGCTGTCTCTATCAAGCCGGCCCGCGGCGTAAACGTCCGTAACCGAAATATAGTCCTTTAATGTCGTGCGCCCGGCCTCGTCGGTGAACTGCGGCAGGACGTCGAAAGGCTTGTTGAATAACAGCACTTTACGCGGCGATTTCACAGCGGGAATTTCGCGGGCAGGGCGCGAGCTGAATCGTTTAACCTTGTGATTTTTAACGGGTAATTTGGTCATAATTTTCAACGTGGCAAATAATCAACGCATTATACTTCATATCGGTTTCGGATTGGCGTCAGCAAAATATTCAAGTACTATCTACAAGCATCTTACAAATCATTAACAAATAATGCGCTCAAGGAGAGATTGATGGAAAGCAAAGTAGTTGTTCCTACTGAGGGTACCAAAATTACCGTTGATGCCAAGGGTAAGCTGGTCGTTCCTAATAATCCTGTCATTCCTTATATCGAGGGTGACGGTATCGGCGTAGACGTAACGCCTGCCATGCTGAAGGTGGTCGATGCCGCCGTGCAAAAGGCTTACAACGGCGAACGCAAAATTTCCTGGATGGAAATCTACACCGGCGAAAAGTCTGTTGAGCTTTATGGCGACGACGTGTGGCTGCCGCAGGAAACGCTGGACCTGATCCGCGAGTATCGCGTGGCGATTAAAGGCCCGCTGACTACGCCGGTCGGTGGCGGTATTCGCTCGCTGAACGTGGCGCTGCGTCAACAGCTTGACCTCTATATCTGTCTGCGTCCGGTACGTTATTACACCGGCACGCCAAGCCCGGTAAAACGTCCGGAAGATATCGACATGGTGATTTTCCGCGAAAACTCCGAAGATATCTATGCGGGTATCGAGTGGAAAGCCGGTTCTGCTGAAGCTGACAAAGTGATTAAATTCCTGCAAGACGAGATGGGCGTGAACAAGATTCGCTTCCCGCAGGATTGCGGTATCGGCGTGAAGCCTTGCTCCGAAGAAGGCACCAAGCGTCTGGTTCGCGCGGCGATTGAATACACCATCACCAACGATCGTGATTCGCTGACTTTGGTTCACAAAGGCAACATCATGAAATTCACCGAAGGTGCTTTCAAGGATTGGGGCTATCAGCTGGCGCGCGAAGAGTTCGGCGGCGAGCTTATCGACGGCGGACCTTGGGTCAAAATCAAGAATCCAAACAATGGCAAAGATATCATCATTAAAGATGTGATCGCCGACGCCTTCCTGCAACAAATCCTGCTGCGCCCGGCCGAATATGACGTGATTGCCTGTATGAACCTCAACGGCGACTATATTTCCGACGCGTTGGCGGCACAGGTTGGTGGTATTGGTATCGCACCGGGCGCCAACATTGGTTCCGAGTGCGCGCTGTTTGAAGCCACGCACGGCACGGCGCCAAAATACGCCGGTCAGGACAAGGTAAACCCGGGCTCGGTTATTCTGTCCGCAGAAATGATGCTGCGTCACATGGAATGGTTCGAAGCGGCCGACCTGATCGTTAAAGGAATGGAAGCGGCGATCGCCAAGAAAACCGTGACCTACGATTTCGAACGTCTGATGGACGGCGCTAAGTTGTTGAAATGCTCAGAGTTCGGCGACGCGATGATCGAAAATATGTAATCTCGGGAATTTCGAGATAAGAAGACGGGAGCCGAAATGGCTCCTGTTTTTATTAAGCGAACCGTTACTCCTGCAAAACCCCTGCAAAACTCTTCTGCAAAACTGTATGAAAAGTGAACGCATTTAGACCACCAAGGTGACCCAATCTTTCCCCCTATCGTCATTATATTTATCCGTCATTATTTATTTTTATGTCCGAGACGTTTTTGAGTATCTATTCCCTGAGCGCGATAGATTCTTTCAGATAATGAGCGCTGTTCATGGAAGGTAGGTGGTGTGCCGTCAGTCCATTTCAATCCGCTTTTATCTCGAGCCTGGCTAAAGGCCATCGTAATAGAACAGCTCGACACAGGGCCGCCACGTTTGGCCTTTCCCGTGGTGTGATGGATATGCAATATATGTGGGCTTACAATCCTATCTCGGCATCGTGTAATGACATCTTTCAACGTCATATTTAGCTCATTGCAACGCAAGGCGAGTGGAATAGCGAGTTTCATCCCTGTCTTTTGCTGCTCAACGTGTAAATGATTATCCCAAATATCCGAAAACTTCATTTTGGCAATATCGCCTAAACGCTGTCCGGTAACTATAGCCAAAAGCATAGAGTTTTGAACGTATCGTTGACTGCTCTCAGCCGTATTAAATACCGTTCTCCATTCCTCTAAATTAAATCGCTCCCTTTGAACTTTGTTAACCGGTTGTTTAGTGGCCAATGCGGGGTTATATCCGGGGTGGACCTCGCCCGCATGTTGAGCCTCTTTATAAACATCAATTAAAACCATTCTGACTATTTGCGCCATTCTCCTTTGGCCTTTTTCTTTGTACACGTCAATAAGTGCTGCAATATCTTTAGCGCCCACCGCGTGTATTTCTATTTGGCCACATTCTTGACGAAAAATTTCAACTGGAGATATTTTTTGCTTAAAAGTATTAAGCTTTATTTCTCCATCTTTAAGTCTATGCTCTTGAATTTTGAGGTAGCGGTCTAGCCAAGTTGTTACATTTATTGAAAGACCCAGCTTTTCGATTACTCTTTCTTTAATCTTAAATAGCTGATTCATTTTTTGCTCGGCAAGTCTGCCATTTGCCTCAATGGCAATAGACTTGGCTTCAACTTCATTATCCCCTAAACCATGAAACTTGCCGGTTATGGGATGTTTATAACGCCAATACACTTTATTAGTGCGGGAGTCTGTATGGCAGAATAATCCAGGAACGGTCACATTGTATTTACGCGGGCGTGCCATCTTCGAGTATCCTCAATAAACGTAAGTCATCGTTTTTTTTGATAACAGGTTTGTCGGTCATACCGATGAATCGCGCTGTTTGATCAACTCGCCAACGACGACCAGCCTTAAACGGCGGAGGAAATATCATTCCACTTTGTGCATATTTTAATAATGTGGCCATCCCAGGAATAGGGAGTGAAAATTCTTCTACTGCCCATTCTGTTAAAGTGAGTGTTCTAGCCATTAATGGATCCTCCATGAATAATTGCATTCGGAATTTTATTATTAATAAGTGTTTTTATAAGTGGCCAGTATGGTTGCTGACTGGCCAAAAGGTTTGCGGAGCGTAGTTTTTAGTGATCAGGCGCGAATAGGTTCAAAAAATGTTTGTTCGTCTACTTCACGCGGTGGGGCAATATTGTGTAACCCGACGTCTGCGCCAAAGCCAAGCAGCGCGAAGCCGTTGTGAATAGCGTTCAGAAGGCTTTCCTGATGTGCGCCGGTGCTGGTGGTTATCCACTCTTTTGAACTTGAAAGGTAGGCCGCTGAACCGTAAGCGCTAACCTCCGCTCGCACGCCTTCAAAGATGTACCAGACTTTTACCAAATGCAGATGATTGAGCTCGAAAATCAGCATGCCATCGGCATCACGCAGCAATGTATGCGCGGTAGGACCATCGTCGTCGGAGATGTGTTCGGTGATAGGAAGCCCGTCGAGCATGCGCTCGTTGATAATTTCATAACCCCAGCCGATCCCGACGGGTCCAAACAGTTCGGTGGCACGTTTAACAATGAATTCGTAGGTAACTGAAGGCTTTCCGCTCGTTTGCGCAGAAGATTCAATATCATTGGGCACAATAATAGACGCCTGTTTCCAAATTTTAAGCTTGTCAAAATCCTCATCTTCAATGGGATAATAAGGCGTGCTTTTGTTATTAAACCTTTGCGGATAAGCGCTAATCATTCCGCCTTTAATCGCGGTTTCGATGTCGTCCAATACTTCGAGCAAAGTCACCTCAGAACTGTTAATCACCAGATCTTCAATAGGGCGGTCACTAATCCATTTTTCAGCAAAATTTATAGCGTCCATGACATTGTCGTCAGCGGTTAAAGACGTACGCAGAGCGTCAATAAGCTCGGCCAGAGGAGTAATGAACATAGCTTTGACTGTCGCTAGATGACGAAGCCCATTGAGAATGACGCGAATTTTCAACGGTGCATTTTCATCAGTAACCATACTGGCCGCCCTAGTACGGCGTTCTGGGTCAACGGCTTCTTCTGCAACACCGTATAAAATGATGTAGCAAATACGCTCATCGATAGGTAAGTCAGGTAGAGTCATACTTTTAGCGGCTTTCAATTTAATAGCAGAAGAAGAGCAGGTTGATTGAAGACTTAACTCCGACAACGACATGGGTTCGAAATCACGCGTCGATTCATTCCATTTATTGTGGATTAGCCATTCGTCGTCAAAAGTATTCCGTGGCGGTTGGTCAGTACTGCCTGCAATTTCAGAGATTTTAGGTTTAAGATATTTATCTGAGGTTTCAGGGTAAGCCTCTTCAAGTGCCATGACGGCTTTCATTTCAGCCAGTTTCATGTTCTTGGCTTCAAGACTGGTGGCTGTTGGGAGAGTGCCATTTAGAGCGGCCGCTTTTTTCGGATAAAATGCACAAATATATAGGGTCATCTCTCTTGCCTTATTTATAGTTTTATAGAGTTCATCGATTAAACACAATGTGATTTTTAACTTGCTTCGATAAGAGTGTATTCACGGAATTTTGTGAATATTAAACGTTAACATTGCACTAATGGATTATCCACATTAAGGAACAATATGAGCGAAAGTAATAAGTTTATATTTGCAGCGTATTAACGTGCTCGTTTCTTTATTATATAAAATGAAACTCTTCATAGCTTAGGGTTAAATGTTTTTAAATAAGTCTCTGAGTTAATCATCATTTTTAAATGAAGCGTCAATGAAGTGTGCGATTTTCACTCATGTACGCCATAAGGGCCAGGTTGTGGAAAGTGGATTTAATGTCACTGGGATATAAAACTATTTTACTTTCCTCGAGGCCGGTGTAATTACTGATTGCCGCAATAATGGCCCTGTTTGCACATGCGTAATCGCCTAGGTCATTTCCATTGGGAAGAATAATAGATTGCGGTGTTTCACTGTTTTCTGTTTTAACCAGATAACCAATAAGCGTCTCGCCAAGGGTTAATTGAATAATGTTGAAGTGAAGATTGAGTATGTTTAAATCACGGTCCATTTTATGCTTTCCTTGTGAGTAAGATTTCTAGATAAAACCTTTCAAGCTTGCAAAGCCGAGATGATCCTTCATTGCAGTCTTTCCCGCTGTCAGAACTGAAACCCTCGAAGACTGCTATGCCTTTCGATGAGTGGATATTAGTGATGCGAATTAATAAAATCAAGCGTATTAGCAATGAAATTATGCGTAATAGTGATTTTTTGATGATTTGTAAGGTTAATTAGGTGCAAAAAAACCGCCTCAATGGGCGGTTAAGTTTGAATTGATCTTTTTTTTAAGAGTTATTGCTTTCGTGCAGCGAGTAATTCTTCGAAGAGACGATCGTATTTTTCAGTTTTAGTTTTTAATTCTTGAAGATGGTGTTCTTTTTCGCTTTCAGGTAATCGATTAAAGAACTCTAGCAGTTCTGATTGTTGAGGTTTTAAGAGCCGCCAACCCGCGCCTTCCATCTGCATATCATCTTGCGCAGACGTCCTAATGTAACTCATTAAATCAGTTAAGCCGGGATCTATTTCTTCGGGTCTAACTTGCAAAAGTACTGCAAATTTCAGCACTGCATCAGTGTTTAGAGGGATTTTTCCACGAAGATACTGGCTTACAGTTGCCTGTGTGCTGAAGCCGAGAGCGTCTGCTGCCTTTTCTTGAGTAAGGCGCAGTTCAACTTTTTTCTGGTTCCAAATGCTATGGAGTCGGGCAGCATTATCTGGAAAATTTTGAGTAACTTTATCGTTCATAAAAGTAGTTTATTGGTAACGATAATAAACGGCAAAGCGTATTGCGCTTGACTACAATAATTCGTAATACTAATATTTACTGATCGTTAAAAGGAGCCTTTATGAAACTTAGAGAATATTTACGTTCAAATAGCATGCCTCAATGCAAATTCGCACAAAAAGTAGGGCGCTCTCAAGGCTATATCAGCCTTGTGGTATCTGGGCGCTACATCCTTAAAGGAAAAATGGCTAGACAGTGGGCGGAAGCGACTAATTTTCATGTCACTCCACATGATTTAAATGCCGAAGATTATCCAAATCCAACAGACGGCCTCCCGCCTGAGCATCAACGTCTTCTTAATCCAGCGTGAGGCAGCACTATGCGTGAGTTCGCGAAAATATCGCCCAACTTTTGGATGGGCACCATGCAGAAAAAACTTAAGGAGTCTGGTCCCGAGGCTTTGCTTGTTTCCCTGTATTTAATGACTAGCCCGCAATCCAATATGATTGGCCTCTATTATTTGCCGGTCCTTTACCTTGCTCACGGAACCGGGCTTGATGTCGAAGGGGCTAGCAAGGGGCTTGAAAGGGCTGCTCAGGTTGGATTTTGTCACTATGACCCAGAATCTGAAATAGTGTGGATCCCGGGTATGGCGCACAGTCAGATTGGTAAAAGCCTCAAGCCGTCGGACAAACGATGTAAGGGCGTGCAAAATGCTTTTGAAGCATTGCCAGAAAACCCTTATTTATCAGCATTTTTTGATATGTATAAAGCCGATTACCATCTGCACGAACGCGATGGTTTAAGCCGTGAAAAGAGGGATGAGATTGAAGGGGCTTCTGAGGGGCTTGCAAGCAAGGAGAAAGAGCAGGAGCAGGAGCAGGAGAAAGAAAAAAGAACCCCACACACTTCGCGAGCAGAATTTTTGTTAAATGAGCATGACAGACAAAATTGCATCGATATTGTGCTTCAGCCTGCCGTGTCTTCTCGGGATGTCATGCAGCCTCAAAACTTCCCAATGAGCGCTGGCTGGCTCCCAGAACCTGATTTTGTTTATCGAGCCACGGGTTATACAGAACCTGAGCTCTGTGACTTCATTACTTTCTGGCAAGCCAGCGGAAAGGCGTTTAATCAGGCGCAGTGGGAGCAAAAACTGATCCGCAGCATCGCCAACTTTCGACAGACAGGTTCCAAAAATCCACGGAAAAACAATGGAGGTTTTTATGCAAAAGCCGCAGCAGGATGTGCATTGGTCAGCACCGCTTTCCAGCAGGTCAGAGCCGCTCGAAACGCCGAACGCATCCGACAGGGCCTGGCTGTTTTGGGAGACTATGGCGACGATTTATGCCAATCGCTGGGTATCAAAGAACGGCGCAGCACCTACGATGCCATGGATTGCGAAGGTGTCGGAATGTTCGGATGACCAACTGGCTTTCTCAACTAAACGTTGTATGGATCGCTGTTCACAAGGGCAGCATTGGCCGCCAGACTTGGCCGAGTTTATATCAATTGCCGAGGAGTTCTCTGATAATCCATTAGGACTTAATGCAGCCGATGTGATGAACGAATACTGGCGTTTTATAAAACATTATTGGAAATACGATTCTGCCGAGACTTTCCCGTGGACGCATCCTGCTCTTTACCATATCTGCCCGCAGATGCGCAGTGAAGGGGCGAGGCGCAACCTCTCGCAGGCTGATTTGTCGAAAATGGCAACGCGACTGCTGGCCAAATGGATAAAGCATGCCGAACAAGGCTTTTCGATACCGCCAATCTGCAAAAAAATTGATGTACCGGCGCGGGCTGTTGGATCAACTCCCGCTCAGCAACTGGCAGCCGGCGAGCGCTATGTGAAATAAAAAGTCAGTACAACCACAATGCAAAAATGTGCTGAGAGAGAGAGGATCGTTAAGCTGTGCCTTATAAATTCTGCCTAGATAGTTTACCAGTATTGTTTAAATCGCTCATTTATCTGCGCGAGGCATGCGAGCTTTGCCTCAAATAGACTAATGTTTTGCTCTCAAAATAGGCCTTTTACTTACTAAATGGATTAAATTGAGTAATTAAGACTTATATATTAGTTGTGTGAATAATTAGAAGTTAACTCATATTTTATCTATATTTGTATTTAATTAATCAGTGCTGAACTATTAGCTGCGTGCGGGCAAGGAAGCAACAGGGATTTGCACGTTAAAAACTGTTAAAACAGGAAGTTAGTATGAAAGCATTTAAACCCATTAAGGGAGTTAACTTTGCATTGCCTAAAAATGGCCGGGTACTTTTAATCTTTAAAAACGGGCAGATTGTTGGTGGAGAAATACTCAGGCAGGATGAGCACATAGCGAGTCTGATGAGTCTATTAGAACTTGCCGAACAGGCGGGATATACGATCACTGCATCTGAATTAGATTAATGAAATAACCTAACGTCGCGCTATAATCCCGTTATCAGCCTGAACACCTGATGACCCTCGAAGCTGCTGTGTCTCTCATAAAGGAATGAGAGAGGACACAGCGCATGATCCAAACCGCCCCTGAAACATCAATGCCCGCCAACTTTAGTATCCGGGTATCTGCACGCCTACAGAACGATGCTCGTTTTTACGAATTTAATCTGCACGCCTTTTTGCCCATCGCTCGCCACTACCTGCGAGGGAATCGCCATGACTAAATCTATTATGGACGGCAGAGATATTCAGACTTTATTGGACCTTTGGGGAGGCTGGGCAGCGAGTGATAACAGCGGTTTGGACTTCTCGCACATTGCAGCAGGGTTTAAGGGGTTACTGCCATCAACGTCGAAGTCTAGGCTGCAATGTAATGATGACGAGGGCCTAGTGATAGATAGCTGCGTAGCTAAATTGAAGCAGCATCGCCCGAAAGAATACGAGCTGGTGGTGCTGCACTATGTGTATGGAGTTTCGTTAAGGGCGATCGCCAAACGTAGGAAATGCTCGGATGGGCTTGTTAGGAAGGAGTTGGAAAGGGCTGTGGGGTTTATGGAAGGAACATCCTTAAAATTTTGAAAAAATGTTAAGGATAATCGTGGGATTATTTAAGATAATTCCTTTTAAATGTGAAAACTACACTTAGATTACTCATCCATATTCATTAAATGACAAAGAGTTACGCCACCAATTACAATTTTTTTAGAACTAACTTGAACGACTTTTAGTAGTTAATGTGATAATGTATTAATATGAGGTTATTATTGTATTTGCGAGTAAATATATGAATGTAATAGATCTTTTTTCGGGTGTAGGAGGTTTGAGTTTAGGGGCTTCCCGAGCTGGTTTTAACGTTACAGCTGCAGTAGAGCTCGATTCTTATGCAATAGCTTCACACAGCTTGAATTTTCCTTTCAGCAGGCATTTCCAACAGGATGTTAGCTTGATAAAAGGTGAGGCACTCTTAAATGCCTTAGGTTTATCCAAATTAGACTGTCTTATTGGCGGCCCCCCATGTCAAGGCTTTAGTTCAATAGGTAAAGGGTTGGTTACTGATGATAGAAATAAGCTATATGAGCATTTCTTTCGATTAATAAACGAAATAAAGCCTTTATGTTTCCTTGCAGAAAATGTCCCAGGTATTATGAGTGATAAGTACTCGGATATTAGGAACGCTGCAATGAGAGTCGTTGAAAAAGATTATTATATTTTAGATCCTATAAAAGTTATAGCTTCCGAATATGGCGCGCCTACAACTCGCACAAGGATTTTTTTCATTGGGTTTAGAAAAGAGCTAGGCAAAAATGCTTTAAAGAAAAGCGATTTTAACCCGCCGGTTGACATCCCGACTATAAATGTTAAAGATGCTCTTTTTGGTTTACCTACTTATATCGATAGTGAATGGCAACTTGAATCACAAGGATGGCATAAAGTTGAAAAAACTAAGAGTGGATATTTTTACGATCGACTTTGGGGAAATATTCCTTCTAATATAGGTGACGGTGAATCATTAGAGAATCTTAAAAATTCTCTTGTTTCAGGGTTTCTTGGTACTAGGCATAGCGATGAAGTATCAGTACGATATGGCAATCTCCAGTTTGGAAAATCCGATTCAATCTCAAAATCTAAAAGATTAGACCCGAATGGTTTTTGTCCAACTCTTCGTGCAGGTACGGCAAGTGACAAAGGTAGCTATCAAGCGGTCCGACCAATACATCCATATGAACCAAGAGTAATAACACCAAGAGAAGCTGCTAGACTTCAAGGGTTTCCAGATTGGTTTAGGTTCCATGCTACAAAATGGCATAGTTTTAGGCAAATAGGTAACAGCGTAAGTCCATTAGTAGCTGAAATTATGCTGTTACCATTGGCTAAATTATGTTCAAAATATCAAAAAACAACTTTAGAGAACCAAGGAATAGCTCTTTGATACTCTATAAAAGTTTTAAGCTGCTTAGTTGTTGAACGATGGTCATCTGCTAATAAAAATTCCATAGAATCTATGATTTCCTGTGCTGAAGCATGAGGTAGCAATGATTCTATAAAAAGCCGTTCTTTTAAGGACATTGAGGGAACGGTAATATTTCTAGGTGACTCCCAGTCTCTATTAAGAAACGGCCAAGCGCTCAATCTGGATTTTGAGAAAAAGCGATTGATCTTAACCTCTTCATTTTTAAGAACAACTGCTGTTGCTGTTAACATGGTTTGTCCATCCGCATAAATAAATGCTGAAACAGGCTCTATTACTAAGTCCGAACGAGAGCTAATACCCATTCTCATTGCTTTTTTTACAGCATGTAGCAGTGTAGTAGGATACGTTTTACTTCCTGAATGATTATCATTTAAAGGGTAGGGCAAATAAGCCCCTAAGGTTTCTTCTAATTTTCTTGCTCTATATTCTCTTGGATCATTGTTTATTGGCAGTGTAAGGTCTCTACCAATCGTTTCAGCGTGAGCATTCATAGTTATTTTTAATATATCAAAAGGATTTAATTTATTTGATATAGATTCAATCTCACCAAGTTGTTCATTTATTTTTGCTGGGTCCGTATAATCCAACCAAACTATATGTCTTTTTCGTTTTGCGAAAGTGTAGTTATCAAGGAAATCGCCTGAACATAGCGGCTCTTTGCCTATATCGATGCATGAAAGAGGCATGTTGAATTTTTGACGTTTGTGCGTATTTTCATCAACTTCTAAAGAAATCATTTTCTTGATTTTTAAAGCGCTATTTATGACCTTAAAGTCTTCAAGATACGGGCCGCCAAAACTAATATATGTATAGTCAGAAATATTTTTTACATTATTTACTTTTGTAAGTAAGTCTACAAATAGATTACGATCTACAGCTTTATTATGTCTGAGGTGATAAGGTATTGAACTTCCACTACTCATTTTCTAACGCCTCACGTAAAACCATCTCAAATGTTTTCTTACCTAAATCATTCCCAGAGACTTTGTTATTATCAAATAAATATTCTGCTACAATGTTAAAATCTTTAAGATCAACTATGTATTTTATCGTTTTGGCTTGAGTTTCCATTTTTGGTACTGGTAACGAAGGTTTATAAAATTGACCACCAAAAGCTTTAGTTGTGTTTTTCCACTTCGTTTTAGGAATTAAGCTGCTTATTTCACTTGATGATGCAGATACGGTTTTATTACTAAATGACTTAACCGTATTATTATTTCCAAAAGATTTCCATTTGTTGGTAAATGATGTGAAAGTTTTTAGACCGTCCCTCATATAGTCTTTAACAGCAAGGTACAATTCAGAATTCCCATCTATACCTCGCTTTGTGGTAGTAACCGGTAATAAAGAAGCATCATTAGAAGTAAACTTAACTACACCAGCGATACCTATAAACTGGGTATGATATCCCGGAACATTTGATTCCCCCCAACCAGTAAGTCTAGTTTTATCGGCATAAACCACAACGCGGTCATTACAAATAATTGTCCAACCTGCTTTTTCACTGGTATTTCTAGACTCTAAAAATGATTCATCTTCTTCATCGGATGATAAATCCCGATAAAAACCCACTGCTAATTCAATTGTAACGCCGTTTGTCTCATTCTTATATACATAAGGTGTTATGCCATTTGCTTTACCAAAGGAATTTTCATCAAACATTAATGATGTTAGGCTTGGGTTAATAATATTTCCGTTTAAGAATATTTTGAAGCCTTTAGTAATAACAATAGCAAAGTGATGTGAAATTATATTTATTAGGTCTGATTGGAAAACGGGAACATCGTTTAATAACCTTGATACTGAATCTCTAAGTTTCGTAATTACGATTTTAGTACCACACTGCTGAAGATCATGTTTTCCATAGGATAATGGTAAATCCCAATCGTTATCATCTTTTAACCATTCAGGAGTTACTATAACTTTATACTCGTCTTCGTCAGTTTTAGTTTGAACTTCTGAATGACGGCCCATTTTAAACATTGCTCTCTTCATGCCAATTCCATACACACCTATGGTTGGCAAGGTCCGATCATCACCAAAACTGCTATTTCCCAATCTAAAAGCTTGATTAAGTGCAACGTTTACAGGAATGCCACCACAGTTATCCTCAATAGTGAAACACTCTCGATCCATGGTAATTTTTGCTTCGTAACCGGCATATTTTTTATTAGGATCTGCTGGTTGAACTATAGCGGTTTTACGCATAGCTCCATCAAGACAATTATCAATAAGGTCTAAAATTGCATCTGTAAGCTCTATGTCTCTTGTGAGCATATCAACAAAAAAAACTTTGGCTGGTGATGCCTTTACTGTAGTCGTAGTCAACTTACTTCTCCTTTGCAGTGTGTAACCAAAATATATTTATTGTGGAGCAAATTCTTTACAGCTGTAAATATATAATAATTAATAATTAACGCGCACGCAAAACTTCATGTAAATTATTATGAGTGAATAATAACATGATTTCTAAAACCAAAATCTTATGTTCATATGTTGTACAATCAATTTTCATCATTAATTTTTCCTAAATTAAGTAAGTGCTCACTTACTAAAAAACTACAACTTTTGCATATTTAGCAAAAAAACTTATGAAAGTAAATGTTCTTTATTATAAAAAAACCAGTAATTTCAACGGAGTTCTGCATTTACAATGCTGATTCCCTAGCTTTCATCAAAGCGCTGCCCGACGACTCCATCGACCTGATTGCCACCGACCCACCTTACTTTCGCGTTAAAAAATGCTCTTGGGATAACCAATGGAAAACCGAAGCAGAGTATTTGTCTTGGCTCGATGAGATGCTTCTGCAGTTTTGGAGAGTGCTCAAACCCGCAGGTAGCCTTTACATGTTTTGCAGTTCAAGGCTGGTGGCCGATACAGAGATTTTGATGCGGGAAAGGTTTAAGATTGTGAATCATATAATCTGGGCTAAACCTTCAGGTCCGTGGAATCTACAAAACAAAGCCAGCATGCGCAGCTTCTTTCCCGCGACAGAGCGCATCCTTTTTGCTGAACATTATGCAGGTCCTTATAAGCCGAAAGACAGTGGCTATTCGACTAAGTGCCGAGAACTAAAACGCGAAGTGTTTAGGCCGCTGATTGACTATTTCAGAAGGGCACGGCTGTCATTAAAGATTTCAGTGAAAGATATTGACCGTGCTACGTGTAAACAAATGTCCAGCCATTGGTTTAGTGAAAGCCAATGGCAAATGCCTAATGAACGGGATTACGCTTTGCTGTATTCACTTTTCCAACGTGCTGCAGCCGAGCAAGGACAGCCAAGTGAATTGAATAAATCGTACACAGAACTTCAAATGGAATACCAAACACTGAATAGTACCTTTCTTGAACGACAGAAGAATTATGCGGCCTTGAAACGGCCATTCGCTGTCTCTTCTGCCTACCTTTTACCGATGTTTGGCATTATCCCTCTGTTCCGTATTATCCGGGTAAACACCCCTGCGAAAAACCCGCCGCAATGATGGAACACATTATTCAGGCTAGCTCGCGTGAAGGTGACGTGGTTGCCGATTTCTTTATGGGTTCTGGCGCGACAATAAAAGCGGCGCTCAAGGTGCGGAGAAAAATTATCGGCGTGGAGCTGGAGGCCGAGCGGTTCGAGCAAACGAAAATAGAAATTCTTGAGGCCCATAGCGGGCCTTTTTCTTTAATATGTTCCCAGCCAGATAACAATGGAGAAAATCATGACAATGCAAAGTAGCCCTCATACATGGCCAGGCTGGGTAGAGTTATTCAATTCATGGTGGCGCGGTGATGTGCCCATTGGTGGTGTGTTGCTTTCCGTTGTAATGGCTGTATTGCGCGTGGCGTACACCGGCGGCGGGTGGCGAAAAACGTTACTCGAAGGACTAATTTGCGGCGCGCTGACGTTGACGGCTGTATCGGCGCTCGAGCATTTCTCTTTAAGCAAATCACTGACCCCAGCCATAGGTGGCCTGATTGGCTTTATTGGTGTCGAGCAGATCCGCCGCTTTGCTTTGCGTTTTGTAGGCAAGCGTTTTAGTAAGGATTCTAACGATGGTAATTAGCCAGCGCGGCATTGCGCTTATCAAACGTTTTGAAGGACTAAACCTTGAGGCTTATCGATGCAGCGCCGGGATGTTAACTATCGGCTATGGTCATACTGCCAATGTCTCTATCGACACTATGATTTCTGAGGCACAGGCCAATGCGTTGTTAATAATCGACCTGGCTTCTGCACAGCAGTCCATTAAACGTCTTGTCACCGCGCCGCTGAATCAAAATCAATATGATGCATTAACCTCATTCGTCTTCAATCTCGGCGCGACAAACCTCGCTGGTTCTTCTCTGCTCAAGAAATTAAATAATCACGATTACGCCGGGGCGGGTAATGAGTTTCAGCGATGGAATAGAGCAAGTGGCGTCGTGATACGTGGGCTGGTTGAGCGTCGTGCTGCAGAGCGGGAGTTGTTCCTGTCATGAACTTACGAATTATCGTGCTGGTATCGTCCTTTATTATTGGCGCTGCGAGTAGCTGGTGGATTGATTACGTGCGTTGGGAGCAAAAATTTGCGCAGGTTAATCGGATGCATGATGAGCAATTAAAAAGACAAAGTGCTAAAGCATTAGAAGAGATGAGTTGTGCGCTAGAGCAATCGAATAGGGCACAACAGCTTGCCGCCGCGCTTGATAAAAAATATACCAAGGAGCTAGCCAATGCGCTGGGCAAAAATGAAAGGCTCAAGGCTGATGTTGCTAACGGTTCTCGGTGGGTGCTGTTCGCCCGCGCCGATCTTGCCACTTGTCAGCTTGCCAAAGATCGAGCCTCCGCAACCGGTAGCGTGGGCAATGCAGCCCAAGTCGAACTCTCTGCAACTGCTGGACGCACTGTTTTTGCTATCCGAGAAGGGATAGTTAGGGATCAGGCTAAATTGGATTATTTGCAGGAATATTTAACAATAGATTAATTGTCTACCGTAACGACCCAAGTACCGCCCATATCTTTGATATCGTAACTATGCGCAAAATTATCGCAGGTTAAACTAAATCCACTGTGAAGAATCATAGGATTTGCAGCACTTACTGAACTACAAACAAATCCGCTGTGTCTAACCAACGTCACGAGTTGGTCTATTAGATGTAATGAATCAGGGGATGAGTTGAATAAAATGGCTTTTTTTTCAATAGGTGCAGCTCTTTCGGAAGCGTTGAACCCTTCTGCATTATTGCTTTCTTTATTTATCGGTGAAGTTACTTCCGGTTCAGGATTCGAATTTAATTTTTTACCCTTAGTGACTGTTATTGCATCAGGTACTGCATAATATTGAGTTACATTTTCAATACTCAGGCTGCCAGTAAGCTCAAGAGGAATGCCAACCGGCGGCGGAGACCCCAAGATTTGAAATCTTGATACTTCTTTATTGTATTTACTATCGTCGCCATTTAACTCTCTGATGCATATTGGGTTAGGTGTAGTAAATATCCATACATATGAAGTTTTTCCATCTGCCATTATCAGTGCTTCTTTAGAAGCCGTTCCTTTAAGCACTATGGGGCCGGGATCATGGCAGTCAGACAAAGCTGGGAAACTGGAAAGAAGACTGATTGTTAGTGCCGAAATAATGGATTTTTTCAAATCAAACCTCTGAGGCGCTTGTTTTGCTGGTGCTAGTAGCTAAATTTCAACGTTATAAAGGCTTTAGGTATGTTTCTCAAAAAAAGGCTTATTAAAATAAGCCTTTAGCGAAACTTATTTGAAGAATTTAAAGTTTATTACTTGAATTAATGTCTTTTTTGGTAATGATTGCCAGTGCTTGGATTGTAATATTTACCGCCTTTATGCGAAGAGCCATGGCTTGGGTAATAATGACCCCCTCTAGCAAATGATGAAACTGCAAACGAACTAGTTAAAACCAAAGCGAGAAGAGTAATTATTGTTGTTTTCATATAAGACCTTTTTATGTGTGTAGTAACAAGATTCTTAATGTACAAGCGTTTTAAATTAATACAATAGTTGTGAAAAAATTTCATAACCGCATAAAGTTTTTCATTGAAAATGGAAAAATCATTGCATTGAGCATTAACAAAATTACTCAATGCAATGCGCAAGCAAAGCCTCTTTGCGACCCCTGCCTGCTCACCCTGAGCATGGTCGCCGGAGGCTTTTTTTATGTCTAAAACGTGCCGATCTTCGCGGGTCCTCCCCGGGCTTTGACTCACCGAGAGGGGGAAACATCGCGGAAAGCGGCTAGTTTCGAGTTTTGATCGCGGCAGCAGCAGGTCGCGCAACTTAATGTAAGCATTGATAAATTCCTATCTTCACCTGTTGTGATACTCCTATAGCCAGCATCTCTCCAGCCTTTAGCTTCATGATTTAACAAACAAATCCCGCAAATCACCTGTCAGCGTGAGGCGCTATGTCAACGATAAGCAATCTGGGGGACGCCTATCACTGGAGTGTGGCGAAGATTGCTGAAGCATTTGGACTAAACCGCAGCACGGTGAAAAAGCGTTTGCTGGATGCCAACACAACCATCGCCGCCACGGTGCGCGGCAATCCCGTTTACGCCCTGAAAGATATCGGCCCGATTTTGTTCGCCGCCGACCAGCCTGTCGATCCCGAACGCCAGCACGACCCATCAATGATGTCGCCCAAAGATCGCAAAGACTGGTACCAGTCCGAGAATGAAAGGGTGAAGCTTGAAGCCGCACTAAAGCAGCTGGTGCCAGCATCCGACGTGCATCGCGAGATGGCGCTGATTATGAAATCTGTCTCGCAGGTCCTCGACACTTGGCCAGATAAACTCGAGCGCGATCGCGGGTGGTTGCCGGAACAAATCGCCGAAGCCCAGCGCGCCATTGATGAGATTCGGGAAGTGATGGCCGCCGAGGTCTCTGGCGCAGAGGACGATGCTAATGAGGATTTATAGTGAATAGCCACGCGTCGGCCCGCGATATAAGACGCGATGTCTCGGCGTTGCTCAAAGCGCCGCGCCGCATGCCTGTTGCCGACGCCGTTGCCAAATACATGCGCGTGCCCGACGGTGGTGGCAGCTCCTCGGCGTGGGAGGCGTCGCTCACGCCGTATGTTATCGAGCCAATGAACTGCCTGGCATCGCGCCTTTTTGACAGTGTAATATTTGTCGGACCCGCGCGCACTGGCAAAACCATCGGGCTGATCGACGGCTGGATCGTCTACACCATCGTCTGCGATCCGTCAGATTTCCTGCTGATCCAGATGACCGAAGAGAAAGCGCGCGAGCACTCCAAAAAGCGTCTGGATAGAACCTTTCGCGTGAGCAAGGCCGTGCGCAAACGGCTTAGCCCGCACACCAACGACAACAACGTTCACGACAAAACCTTCAAGGCCGGTAACTATTTAAAAATCGGCTGGCCGTCAATCAACATTATGTCGTCGTCGGATTACAAATTTGTCGCGCTGACCGATTACGACCGCTGGCCAGATGACGTCGACGGCGAAGGGGACGGCTACTCCATCGCCTCGAAGCGCAACACGACTTTTATGTCCTCCGGCATGACGCTGGTGGAAAGCTCGCCCGGCCGCGAAATTGTCGATGCCAAGTGGCGTCCCAAATCACCTCACGAAGCGCCACCGACCACCGGCATTCTTTCACTTTATAACCTCGGCGATCGCCGCCGCTGGTATTGGCCGTGCCCGCACTGTGGCGACTATTTTCAACCGGAAATGGCCGCCATGACCGGCTATCGCGAGATAGTCGACCCGGTCAAAGCCAGCGAAGCGGCGGTGCTCGAATGCCCGCACTGCCAGCTAACCAGCCAACCGAATGAAAAACGGCGCTTAAACCAGCTCGGCGTCTGGCTAAGTGAAGGTGAAACGATAGATAAACGCGGTCATCGCAGCGGTGAACCGCGCCGGTCACGCATCGCCTCATTCTGGATGGAAGGCCCCGCCGCGGCTTATCAAACGTGGGCGCAGATGGTCTACAAACTGCTCTCCGCCGAGCAACTATTCGACACTACCGGCAGCGAACAAACCCTGCGCGCGGTAATCAATACCGATTGGGGCCGACCTTATTTGCCAAAAGCCGCTGGTGAACAGCGACGAAGCGACGAACTCATGGCCCGCGCCGAAGATTATGGCAAACGTAGGATACCGGCCGCCGTCAGATTTTTAATCGCGGCGGTCGACGTGCAAGCTGGAAAAAAACGCCGATTCGTGGTGCAGATTGTCGGTTACGGCGAAAGCGGCGAGCGGTGGTTGATTAATCGTTACAACATCCAACAATCGCTGCGACACAATGAGCACGGTGAATGCTTGCCTATTCATCCAGGCGCGTTCGCCGAAGACTGGGATCTGCTCATTTCAGACGTGCTTAATCAGTCTTACCGGCTCGCAGACGACGACTCAAAACGCATGCCCGTGATGGCGATGGCCGTCGACAGCGGCGGGGAAGACGGCGTAACCGATAACGCCTATAAATTCTGGCGGCGCTGCCGTAAAAATGGTTGTCACAAACGGGTCTATTTAGTGAAAGGCGACAGCAATCGCCGACAAAAGTCCGTTTCCAAAAGCTATCCCGATAACTCCGAACGTACCGATCGCCGCGCCGATGCCCGTGGCGACGTGCCGGTATATTTGCTGCAAACCGACACCTTCAAAGATCAGCTTAAAAACTCGCTGGACCGTGACACATATGGCCCCGGATACATTCATTATCCCAGCTGGATCGGCGAATGGTTTTACGACGAACTGACCTATGAAGAACGCGGCAGTGACGGCAAATGGCGTAAGCCCGGCAAAGGCGCAAACGAAGCAATGGACCTGTTTTGCTACATCCACGCCATCGTTTTTCTTCGCGGTTACGAGCGAATTTCATGGCATAAGCCGCCCGCATGGGCCGAAGTCCAGAGCCTCAACCCCAACATCTTTTCCGAAACTTACGACGGAGCTCTCCCCGTGGCTAACACACCATCAACCGCATCGGCTACTCCATCACAACGAAATACACCTGAGTTCGCGCCTGCCAGCGTGTCCGGCTGGCTCGACGGCGGCGGAAATGGCCGCGGCGGAGGGTGGCTATGACCTTGTCTGAAATCAGCGTAATACTCGAGCGCGTTAGGCAAGCGTATCAGGATTCGCTTAACGGCAAATCGGTCTCTTTTACCGGCATCACCGGCCGCGCGGTGACCAATCACGATCCGCTGGCGTTGCGTAAAGAGCTTGAATATTGGGAAACGCGTTATCAAAACGCTACCCAACGCGGCGGCATTCACAAACTGGCTCAATTCAAATAAGGCGCGAAAATGAACCTGATTGAAAAGAGCATCGCGATATTTTCGCCAGGCTGGGCGGCGGCACGCGCCCGACAACGTAGCCTGTTCAATGCCTATGAAGCCGCTAGCCCTTCGCGGTTGCACAAGGCCAAACAATCCATTCAATCTGCGGACAACGCCGTGTTTTCCGGCGGCGTGTCATTGCGTGAGCAGGCGCGTTGGCTTGATGAAAATCATGACATCGTGATTGGGATCCTCGACAAACTTGAGGAGCGGGTGGTCGGTGCGCGCGGGATTCAGGTCGAGCCGCAGCCGCTGACCTTTGATGGCAAGCTGCATGAAGCGTTTGCTTCAACGCTCTCGACGTGGTGGTCTGAATGGTCTATTCGTCCGGAGGTCAGCGGATTATTTACCCGCGCCGAGATGGAGCGAATGCTGCTGCGTTCGGCGCTGCGCGACGGTGAAGTGTTCGAACAGTTGGTTCGCGGGCCCGTCGCAGGTTTACAGCACGCCACCAAAATTCAGCTGTCGATAGAAATGCTTGAAGCCGATTTTGTGCCGTTTACCCAAAGCTTCACCGACAGCACGCAAATCCAGCAGGGCATCGAGGTTAACAGCTGGGGCAGGCCGATGGCCTACAACGTTTATAAGTTTCATCCGGCCAGTCTGGTGCGTAGAACGTCGGGCGTTAAGCGCGTTCCTGCTGAAAACATGCTGCATCTCGCGATGAGAAAACGCCTGCATCAGCGGCGCGGCATCAGCCTGTTGCATGGCGTAATCACTCGCCTCGGCGACATCAAAGATTATGAAGAGTCAGAACGTGTCGCCGCCCGAATCGCCGCCGCGCTGGGGTTTTACGTTAAACGAGGTGACGCGCAAAACTACAACTCTGATGACGAGAACGACGCCGACGGCAAACACCGGCTGTTTGATATCTCGCCGGGCATGATTTTCGACGGCCTAAAGCCAGGCGAAGACCTCGGGATGGTCGAATCGAATCGGCCTAACGTACATCTTTACGAGTTTCGTAACAGCCAGCTTCGCGCCGTCGCGGGCGGCACCCGCAGCAGCTACTCCAGCATCGCCCGCGATTACAATGGCACTTATTCTTCGCAGCGACAGGAGCTGGTGGAAGGCTTCGAAGGTTATGGCGTGTTGCAAAACTGGTTCGTCGGCCAACACAGCCGCCCCGTTTATCGCAGCTGGATCGACATGTTCAAACTCTCCGGCATCTCCATTCCCGCCGACGTCGACCCCGCATCGCTCTACAACGCCATCTACCTCGGGCCGGTCATGCCGTGGATTGATCCGGTGAAAGAGGCCGCCGCGTGGAAAGGCATCGTGCGCGGCGGAGCCGGTACCGAATCCGAATGGATACGCGCGCGAGGCCAATCGCCGCAGGAAATTCGGCGACAGCGCCAGCGTGAAATTGAATTTAATCGCGAGCACGGTCTGATTTTTGACTCTGACGCAGCCAACGACTCTGGAGCCAATAGCAATGAGCCAACCGACGACAATCCTCCCACTGCCCAAAACCCGCCGAAAAAGCATCAGCCTGATTAAGCCACAGGCTAGCCACTCCACAAATTTCGGTGCCGACAGCTGGTATCAAATCACCGCCGCCGCACAAACCGGCGGCGCGGTAGCGATTTACCTCCATGACCTGATTGGCGCGTGGGGCATTTCGGCGCAGCAATTTCTCGGCGATTGCCGGACTTCGGGCGTATTCGAGGCCGCCGCGATTGACCTGCATATCCACAGCGCGGGCGGCGACCTGATGGACGGCTTCGCAATTTTTAACACCCTCGGACGACTAACGGTTCCGATTAACATTTATATAGACGGAATTGCCGCCAGCATGGCCTCGGTAATTGCGTGCTTGCCGAACGCAACCGTTCACATGCCCGAGAACGCCTGGATGATGATCCACAAACCGTGGGGCGGCGTGGCCGGAGATGCCGATGAAATCCGCCATTATGCGGAATGGATGGATCGTAATGAATCGCTGCTGGTTTCAGCCTATGAAAATAAAACCGGTTTGGCGCGCGAGGAAATTGCCGCGCTGCTCAAGGCCGAAACGTGGATGAACGGCGTACAGGCGAAAGAGAAGGGCTTTGCCGACGTGATTGAACCCGCGCTGACCGCTGCCGCTTCGCTTAATACCAACAAATTAAAGGACTATAAAAATATGCCCCAGCAGATTACGGCCCTATTCGAGGCACGGGCGGCAGCACCAGAAATGCCCGCGCCCACCGCGCCGACGCAAAATATTGATATCAACGCGCTGGCGACACAGCTTCAACAGCAGATGCATGCTGCCAACGTCGAGCGTGTCGACAAAATCAGCGCTGTGTTCACTGCATTTCCGCAGTTCGACGTTTTAAAATCCGAGTGTATCGCCGATGTCACTTGTACTGACGCCGGCGCGCAGGAGAAATTACTCAAAGCGTTGGCCGCAGGCACCACCCCGACCGCCGGATACAACGCACACATTTTTGCCGGTAACGGCAATCTGGTTGGCGATTCAATCCGCGCTTCGGTAATGAGCCGCGCCGGTTACGCCGAAGCTGAAAAAGATAACGCTTACAGCGGCTACACCTTGCGCGAGCTGGCCCGCGCGTCGCTTCTCGATCGCGGCATCAGCCTCAGCGGACAGGCTTCGCCGATGGCGATGGTCGGGCTGGCGTTCACCCATTCCCGTTCGGATTTCGGCAGCATTCTGATGGACGTCGCCCATAAAGCCGCGCTGCTCGGCTGGGATGAAGCAGAAGAGACCTTTGACCGCTGGACCCGAAAAGGCACGCTGACCGATTTCAAAACCTCGCACCGCGTCGGGCTCAATTCAATCGCCGCGCTGCGTCAGGTGCGGGAAGGGGCGGAATACAAATACATTACCGTCGGCGACAAGGCGGAAGAAATCGCGCTGGCGACCTACGGCGAACTGTTCTCGATAACCCGCCAGACCATAATCAATGACGACCTGCATATGCTGACTCGCATTCCGATGAGCATGGGCAGCGCAGCGCGCGCGACGGTCGGCGACTTGGTTTACGCCGTGCTAACCAGCAACGGCAAGATGAAGGATGGCAAGACGTTGTTCTGCGCCGAGCATAAAAATCAGGTGGCTGCCGCACTGGATATCGAGGGGTTAGATCTCGGCCGCCGCACGATGCTGTTGCAGGAGTCCAACGGCCGAAAATTGAATATCCGACCGGCGTTTATGCTGGTTCCCGTGGCGCTGGAATCGCGCGCCAATCAGCTGATTAAATCCACCAGCGTGCCGGGCGTCGATGCCAACAGCGGCATAATCAATCCGATTCAAAATTTCGCGACGGTGATTGCCGAAGCGCGGCTCGACGCGGCAAACAATAAAGAGTGGTATCTCGCGGCAGCGCAGGGACGCGATACGCTCGAAGTCGCCTATCTCGACGGCGTCGACGCGCCATATCTCGAACAACAGCAGGGATTCACCATTGACGGAGCCGCGTTCAAGGTCCGTATCGATGCAGGCGTCGCACCCCTCGATCATCGCGGTTTAATTAAATCTACGGGTAATAAGTAGGACATTGACGGCTTCGGCCGTCCTTTTGCATTTTCAGGAGCGGATCATGGCTAAAAATTATCATCAGGATGGGCGTACCCTCAACTGGCATAACGGCGGGGATAAAACACTGTTCTCCGGACAGCCTGTGATTGTCGGCAGTATCCTCGGCGTGGCCTGTAGCGATATTTTGGCCGGTGAAGAGGGCGTGCTGTTTATGACCGGCGTGTTTGAATTGCCAAAGGTCCCAACAGAGGCATGGAAAGTCGGCACCTCCTTGTTCTTTAATTTTACAGGAAAGTTAACGGCGTTATCGAAAGAGGGCACGGACAAACCGGTATGGTTCGCTCGTGCCGGATCTGCATGGTCAGCGCAAATTGCCGGCGACGCGAATGCCAGCGTCAGGTTGGGATTCTGATGAGCCGCTTCTCGGAAAGAATGAAAGCAATCGATCGTCAGGTCGATGAAGAGTTTGTCGAGTTTGAACCGATAACGTTATTGATTGGTTCTGAAGTACGAATAACCGCGGGTATTTTTGAAGAGGTGGCCGAGCCGGTTAAGTTGCCAAGCGGCGGCGAAATCGAGCATAGCGGACCTGTGCTCAGCCTCTCCACACAGGATATTCAAGGCTTGAAAAAGCAACATCAGGTTTTGTTCGGCGGTGAAAGCTGGTGGGTGAAGCATATCGGCATCAATGAAATAGGCCGGGCGCGGATCTACTTAGCCAAGGGCAAACCCAATGAAGCCGCGCCTAGCTTAAAAAATTGGAGCTAATGCTATGTCCGGTCGCCAAAGCCGATTACATCGTGATTTACCGGTCGATCTCGACCTTGAAGCGATGCTGAAAATCAGCGAAATCCTCAAGGCCACGCAACAGCAATATTTAAGTGCTTATGGTCGAGCATTGAATCGCACGGCGGCAACGTTGCGAAAACGGGCAATGGCCGATATCAAATCGGGTCTGGCCCCGCGGAATCTGACGCTGGTGCGTAAGCGCCTGCTGTCATTTCGGTTACAGCGCGGCGCGACCATGGACGAGGGCAAAATCTGGTTCGGACTTAATGCAGTCAAACTCAAGGATCTTAAAGGCCGTGTGCGAGGACGTATCCGCCCGCGCCATGAGATGCGTTCGGTTATCACCGGCCGTTATATTGCAGGTGGCAAAAGAATCACCGAAGCCGGATTTGATCCGCAGGGCAAACTCCTTACTTCCCGTAGCTTTCTGAATGGTGAAGTCGGCCGAACGCGTAGCGGCAGACGAACCGTGCTAATTCGTAATCTTCAAACCCGTCGAACCACGGAAGCTGAAATTGATATCTACGAGCCGATGCTCAACGTCATTGAAGACAATGCTTTTGCCGATGTCGGAGAGGTTTTTCTACATCATTTTGAAGTTGATTTACGCGGCCGCGTTCAGGCCAATATCAAGCTTTAGGGAGCTATCATGGCCGAACCTTTATTGCTCGCTGCCTATCATGATGCGGTGCTGTCATCGTTGAGAAAATTGTCGTGGGTTAAAGATGCCGAGACTTATCCCGAAAACGTCACGCCGCTGACCACGCCAGCGGTTTATTTTTCGCTTGAAGGGTGGGAGCCGGGTGCAACTTGTGATGGCCAGCTTAACGTTGTGTTGAACGCTTCTTTATATATGGTGATTGACCGTTCAAGCGCCACGGAGAAAAAGCCTGATATTTACGCGCGCGCGGCAGCGGCCGACGTCAGCCAGTGGATTGAAGGACAGCAGTTTGGTTTGACACACATCGAGCCGGCGATTTTCACCGGCGCGGCGGAAGACAATTTCGACCCACGTTTAGACGCCTATCTTGTCTGGCGAGTCAGCTACCAACAATCCGTAGCCTTTGGCCCTGACCCCTTTGCGGTTACTGCCGCGCCATTGAGCAAAGCATTATTAAGCCGCGCGCCACAGGTTGGCGAGCAGCACGTGGGGGATTATCGATTGATTTATCAAACAGATTGCTGCGAGGAAGAAGATAATGGAACAGCTGGTCGGTGAGTTACAGCGGCGGCTGGCGAATATGGTTCGCCGTGGTGTGATCCATTCCGTTAGACACGCAGGTATTCCTAAATGCCGCGTTACCATTAGCGAAATCACTACCGGCTGGCTGCCAATTTGTCAGGGATTTTCAGGCGCAAACCGCTCTAACTCCAATCCCTGCGCAATCGGCGATGCCGTGACAGTGATTTCCGAGGGTGGCGATTTAAATAATGGCCGCGTATTTCCTGGCTGGAACACCGGACAAAAGCCCGCCCCAACAGGCAACGACTCTGAACATATCACTCAGTTTTCCGACGGGACCGAAATTCGCTACGACCGCGAAGCGCATGCGTTAACTATCAGTTTGGCGCAGGATGGAACTTATAAAATCATCGGAAAAGGCACGTTAGAGGGCCCGGTCGAAATCACTGAAACCCTGACCGTACAAGGGAAAACGCAGCTTAATAACGATGCTGCCATTAAAGGGAAAATAGGCGCCAGCGGCGATATTTCCGATGGTAAAAGCTCAATGGCTGAGCTCCGTAAAGTGTACAACGCCCATAATCACCGGGGAGACAGTGGCGGAACAACTGACAAACCGAATCAACCTATGTAATTGAACCAAATTTATGAACAAAGCGAGCACAGTTAATGGTCATAAATAGAGATTGGTTAAGTTATTAAAGCAGTATGAAACAATAGATACAAAAAAGCCGCTCATGGCGGCTTTAGTTTTAAGCAGCAACTTGTGCATGCTTTTTAGCATCCTCGGCGACAAGAATTACACCGTGCTTAGTTTGATCTGGATGGATGCTCCAAATCTCAGCTTCAGGAATGCTGACCCCATTGTAGCTAACCCTAGTTCCATCATAAGGATAAAATTTACCTTCCTCAGTATCTAGAACAAAAACAGTTAGTTTAGTGGATGACTGTGCAATTTTCTGCCATAACGCTTTACCACCAGCATAATGAGTATTATCACTCATTAGGATAATCCCAGCGTTAAGTACGAGAGATTCGTAAAGCACAGTCGCTAAGCCCACACCTTGTACAGCCTTAGCAACTACAACGCCTTCAACTTGAAGCGCATCTGTATTCTGCCAGAAATCACGAACGCTAAAGATATTCTCGCACTGATCACGACGTACTAACTCAAGCGATGCAACAATTTCATGGCGAGCCTGACCCCCAAAGTCCGAAAGGTCGGCTTTGATGATGGCTGCTACAGGTGCATTTTCGTCGTAAACAACAAGATATACAGCCCCTCGAACATTCAATTCGTTGATAACTTTAAATCGACGCTCAATCGTTGAGGGACTATAAGATTGTGGCATGACAATCATGTTCGACTCCTCGTTTATCAGTACTGGCACAAATGCCTCCATGACACAGTAATAACGTCCTGTAATGGTCAAATATTACCACATACTGCCGCAATGAATCAAAAATGAACAATTAGGCGTTAAGATGGCACCTTAACCGTTTAAAACATTTCTTCAAATCGTAATTTTTCTTAATCACATGATTTAATGAGATACGGTGTCAGCCACGCGCTGACAGATTCCGCTAGCAGACCAACTTCTACGTTGATTCCAGCGTTTTCAAGAATGCAGATCCCGGCTCCCTGATTTCTTGGGTCTGTATCGAGCATGCCGACAAACACGGTTTTGGGCATCCTTTTCACCATTTCTTTGGCACACGATGGCGTTCTGCCGGTAAAAGAGCAGGGTTCCAAGGTGACATAAACGTCGCACTCGCTGAGATCGCCAGTAAAACGGGATAACGCATCGGCTTCTGCATGATGTCCGCCTGGCTTACGGGTAAATCCTTCAGACACAATCTCACCCTTTCGAACGATGACACATCCCACTGGTGGATTAGGAAGGCAGTCTGGCAGTGCTTGCTCGGAGATTTTCAGGGCTTGAAGCATGAATTTGTTATTCATTTAATACGGGTCTCAATGAATGGATCACGTCGAGATTCTAATTCCTACTGACACACCAATGTAACCCGCTTCGGCGGGTTTTTTTGTTTAAGGCGCAATATCAAAGGAGCCACAATGTCTGAATTACACGGTGTTGAAACCATCGAAATTATTGCCGGCACGGTGGCGGTGAGCACCATCGCGACTGCCGTGATCGGGCTGGTGGGTACTGCGCCAAACGCCTCGAAAGGGACCGTCGCAATCGGAACGTTTAGCACACCACTACTGCAAAATCAGCTCTTGATGAAAGCCAAGCAGCCCGGACGGCAGGGTAACACGTTAAAAATTACCGCTGTACTAGCGAAGCCGGATGTAAAAGTACCAGCAGCGATGCCGACCATTGCTGCTTATAAGGAGGGCACGTTGACCATCACGCTCGGATGCGACGCCGCGGGGAAAGCGGTTGCGACCGCTGCGCAGGTTTACGGGGCAGTTAACGCTCTGGCAAATAGTGAAATCCAGATGGAAAAAACCATAGCCAGCGGATTAGTTACGCCGTTTAATCTCACGCTAAAAGGCGGAGAAGATGAACCTTTTCCATTGAATACGCCGGTTGCTCTTGTTGGCACGACGTTGATGAAAAAACTAGGCGGTGGCGGTTCACTGCCGCAGGCGCTGGCGGATATCAACGATCAGCGCACCGCCTTAACTATCGTTGTACGCGTGGCCACCGATGCTGACACGGGCAAGCAGCGGGCGGCGTTATTGGAAGGAATGCAACGTTGGTCGCACGCTAAGGCACTGACCGGCTATCACCCGCGCGTACTGATTGCGACAGGGTTTAGCGAAGACGACGTTATCGGCAAGGCGCTGGAAACGGCGGCCAATAAGCTGCGCGCGGTGGCCTATGTCGATTGTGCGTCGATGGCGACGGCGGCGGAAGTGGTTCTCCGTCGGCAAAATTACGGTGCGCGCGTCGAGTTGCTACGATCTCGAGTCTGTGTCGCCAACGCCGCAGGCGAACTGGTTTATCTGCCGTACTCCGCGCGCGCAGCAGGCCTACGCGCGCGTATCGACATTGAAAGAGGCTGGTGGTGGAGCAAATCCAATCAGGACATTTTCAATATTATCGGCGTCGAGCAGGTCGATGAATTCATCCTCGGCGAGCCGAACTGTCAGGCCAATCTGCTGAATATGGAAAACATCAGCACTATCATTCGTCGCGATGGATTCAAACATTGGGGCAACCGGCTTTGTACTGCCGATCCGCAATGGCGATTCGAATCGGTGCGACGCACTGCGGATGTTATCGAAGACAGCATTCAAGAAACTGTGATGCTTTATAACGACCGGCCGCTGGATAAGCAAAATGCGGACGACATCATCGGCACAATTAACGCCTATATCCGGCAGCTCGTTGGGCTAAAAGCCATCTTTGGTGGCCGCGCCTGGCTGGACGAAGAGTTGAACACCGCCGAGTCGCTGGCCTCGGGCGTGATTTATATCAATTACGATTTCGGACCCAAATCGCCGACCGAGCGCATTTCGCTGCGGGTCCGGGTCAACAATGATTATGCTGTCGAGGAGCTTGCAATCGCATGATGAAAAATACTTTACGAGTCTGGACATTCTTCACCGAGCGCGGCCGCGTCGCTGGCGCGCACGAATACACCCCGCCTGAACTTAGCATTCTAAAAACCGACCTCCGCACCGGCGCACAGGATGCTCCGACCCCGTTGGATGACGGAATGGAGGCGTTAAGCTGTCAGATAAAATTCTATGGGATCGACACGGACGTGCTGGCCAGCTTTGGTTTTATCAGCGGACGCCGCCCGCGATTTACCGCCTACGAGGGCTATTTGAGCAACGGGCTGGCGCTGGGCACGCGCGAAGAAATCGAAGGATTTGTGCAGAAAGTCTCGCGGGATCCGCGCGGCAGTCAGGGGCAATCCGAGAACGCCGTAACGGTCGATATCGCCATCAGCTATTACAAGCAAAGTCTTGAGGGCGTTGAGCTATTCGAAATTGATACCGAACGATTTATCCGCCGCGTCAACGGCGTAAATCAGCTGGGCATGCTGGCGACGAAAGTGCGGCTGTGAGGTGAAGATATAGAATATATTTGTTTGGCTGCAACGCTCGCCAGCAGACGTCATTAAATATCAGTGCGGTCACCGCGGCTCGTTGGATGAGAGAAAACCAGAAATTCGACATCAGCATTTGAGTCATTGCGTGCTTGGTGTTTTGCTTCTGGTGGAATCTCTATGCCGTTTTGTTCTGAAATGATGTGGGTGTCCCCTCTCAACTCCATTGTGAGCGACCCTTTAAGGACAAAGAAAAACTGCCGCGATAGGGTGTGATAATGGCGCTTTTCTTTAGTACCTGCTGGCATCCTTTCATGGATAATACTCATATCCTGTCTTTTAACCAGATGCCATCCGTCACAGTTATCACCCCATACATAATGCTCAGCGTTGTCCTTAGAGATCACTTTTTCATCCTGTTTTAGCGGGTATTTTTATTTGTTATAACGCTAAGAACTTGTGATTGGCAAGCGGGGAAAGTTAAAGATTTAGTCGATATTCCATTCGGCCCGGTTTGCAATATCAGCGCGTAAAAGACTCTTACGGATTAGCCGCTTCACATCAGCGCTTAAATTTTCCCAATGAATAAGCTTGATACCTAAAGTTTCATAGGTAGCCCCACTGCGCGCCAAAAGGTAATTTTCTGATACCGTTGTTATGTTGATGGATGAAAGTTCGACGATCCGCCTTTCGAAAGCTTCAAAATTCCAATTATCTGTTTTACGCATCTCGGCAATCATCTTGGTAATGCTGGTTTTACTTTTGAGATGATGCTCGCGAACAACTTTATGCCCTTGATATACACCTTGCATCTCTTCAATGGCAGTTACGGCGGCTTCAGAAACATCACCTGTAAAAACGGTATGCGCCTTTAACGTTCGAGAAAATACTTGGGTCAACATGCTGCGCATATCGCGGTTGGTCACCTGAGGTTTAGCCTGAATGCAAAGCTGTATCAATTCGAAAACGTCTTTTAAACTCATGCTCATGTGATGGCCCAATGGATAAAAAAATACGTTATATTCTAGGTAGATAAATGCTGTTTGATTCTTAATCCTTTCTGAGTTGAGCCTTTCCATTTAATTTATAATGTGTTGAGTTAACTATATTTTTTTAGATGGTAGGTACGGAGGCATTCTAATTATCGCCACTCGCTCGGGCTTTGCGGTTTCTAAGAACGCCTTCTTTATCGAAATATCGGCTTGGCCATATTGCTGACGGATGAACGCTTAGCCGATTAGCTATCAGCCATTCGCCTTTCGGCCAGGGACGTGTCAGTGCATTGGCTAGCGTCGAAGAACTTAGCCCGTGCTGCCGTGATAACGCCGCTAAGGTAGTTTCAGCTTTATGTAGCGCGGCAATGATATCTGCGTGATGCCAGTTTTCCTTTTCCATTTGTTATCCTTATGCAGTTGTATAGAGATACATGCTCAAGTTCTTTTGAAAGCTATTAATATCCTATTTTGGGATATTTGCTTTAATGGAAGATATTCGATTTTAGGATATTTTTCAATGGGACCTTAGGCTTATGGCATCCGTTTACTCAGAAGATTATCAATCTGTGATCAGCATGCTGAAAAACGCGCGCAAGGAACGCGGTATTACCCAGACTCAACTTTCAGAGGCTTTTGGCAGACCGCAATCTTTCATCGCGAAAGTTGAAAATGGTGAAAGAAGGCTGGATATCGTTGAGTTTTTGCATTTGGCGCGGTTGCTAAACTTTGAACCTGCAGCAGTGATAGATAAAATTTACCGGAAGTACCAGCCGCTTTGATTTTGAGGGGGGAAGGTGATCGTTCTTCTCCCAATTACGCCACACACAGGGTGATCAACTGAAAGATGCCAATTAATCCTTATTTTCAATAGGGAATGGGTCAACGATTGATTGAATTTTAGCCTGATTTGACGTAGATTTACTAGACAAGTGACATATTGTCACAGCGGTTTTATCGCTACGCATTATCGTAGCTTCTAAATCCTCCCTTCAAGGAGGTTGCCGAATACATCCTATAAAGATGCGGCTAAGGTGAAAATATGCTCGACTATCATGATAATACTCGTTCAATGCAGACTATTCGCACTAATACTGCAGTTATCGATAGCTTTCCTTTAAATATTCATAATATTGAAGATGCTGTCGAAGTTCGTCGCATGTTGAGTCGGGAATCAGCCAACCGCCAACACTTTATTGTGACTTTGAAGAGTGATGTAGATCGCGCAGAAAAAATATCAAATTCAACTTCGCTTATAAAACCTTTAACTGAAGTGGTAGTAAGAGGGACGATAACTTCTTTTATCTTTAATGTTGCAGAACAGCACCCTGATTTAATAAGTTTTAATGATGATATTTCTTCCAAAATTAAACGTTCAGTAGAGTCTTTTATGAAAACATTCGGTAAGATGGATAACAATGATCCATCACTGAAGTTGGTCAATACATGGTGCCGTCTCTAATTGGTCAAGATAATAGATTCTTTCCTGAAATTGAAGATTATGAAAAAGACTTAAATAAGATGCCAAGAGCCACCAAGTTGGTGGTCTTAAATATATTTTACTTTACCTCCAATGACTTTAGCCTTTATCGTTTTACGGAATATCAGCTTATTGAATCCAATTATCCTTACTGCATAATAGGTGAGCATTTAAAGTCCATAGACCCTATAGCTGAAGAATACGAAATCAAACGCTTAAAAAGATTGGGTTGGGATCCCTTAGAAATTGGTTATGAACTTAGTCAAACGGGTCTATATGGATTGAATCCGTCTAAAACCGTATTTAGGGCTTCTTATATTGATTTCAATCTTATCGATAAGTTTGGCCACGCCGCACAAGGTAAACAAATTAGAGGCGTATTTACCCATACTGATTTCACTGGTTCCGGAGTGGCGAGCATCGCTTATAGTTATTTGGTAGAAAAATATGTCTACCTTGCATGCGACAATTTGCAGACTATTAAAGGTGCAACCCTCTGGGCAAACAGTATGCGTAAACGCGGCTTAGTTGAAATTTATGATACTACCGAGAATAAATTTATAGAAGAACTTGGTGAAGATGCCTGTGGCGTAAATGGTTTTATTCCATGGGACATAGGCAGAATGGCTGCTTATCGATTAAATGAATGGGGTACAAGGAAATTGAACCCCATCCCTTTTGCTTGTAAGCATATTGTCAATATTGTTACTGAAAGGCCCTTGAAAAACCTCAAAGATTCTTAAGTTGAAAAGCAAAATTAAAAATGGTTTATTGAATTACAATTCATCAAGTTATACCTCCCGATTGACTTGCTGTAATTTTTGCATCGGGAAGTATTTATTCACTTAAAGATTTTACAATTTCCTATCCTGCCAGATGACAGCTTGTGCCGCAATAACGGTCTTTTTTTCTGAATCGTAGGTCAGTGCCGGATTGCCATATAAAACATACCCAGCCTTGAGCGCCTCAGAAACACGGCGACAAAAAGTCGAATCATCGGGTCCAGTCAGTAATCGATAACCTGGCATTTCATCAGAGCTGACAATTTGCTTTGAGTTTATGTGTTCCACGGCCGCTAACAAATAGGACGAATTGAACGTTATGTCCTGATAAGTTGCAGGCGCAGAACTACCTGTTTCCGTAAGTAATTTATGAAACTCTATCAACTCACTTTCACTAAGATTACGCTTATTACCTTTAGAGTTTTCAATAAACAGTCGGCCGTTTTCACTGTAAATAGTAAAGGGTTGCTTTCGCGCGGCAGTCACCAGCTCAACCGGCTTAACAAAGTGGCTTAGCAGTGTACTAAGAAATTTATCTGATGACAGTCCTTTGATTGAATTCATATTTACCTCTGAAATAAAGTGGTTTTCTAAATGAATATGCGGCTTAGTTTTTGAATATTACGGTGCTGCTTTATGCCTATTTATTTTCATAACCTTTAACTAGCGAAAGAGCTTCTTTAACGTATGATTCTTCCGGTTTGAATCTCGACATATGACGTAAGCAGATAACAGGTATCTTTTTGCCGTTGATTGTTGCCATAAAGCCAAAGGTTGTGTGGTAACCCTTTGGGTGGGAATATTTTAGTGTAGATATATCACCAAAATGTTTGAGTAGCAGGCTAGCCGCAGAGAGAGAATGAAGGCTGTTGCTGTAAGCGACAATTACCTCCGGACTACATAAAGGTATCGTTACATGCTCAAAAAAACCCATTGAATTCTCAATCACATCAGTAATCGTTTGATTAAACTCTAAGGCTTCTTTCTTTAATGATGCAGCATTATTGGAGCACATCATTAGCGCATTGGTGTAAATCACATCTTGCCAGTCATAACCTAGCCACGACGGAACTTGTTGTAATCGTCTAGCGAGATGTGTGATACCCCATGAACCCTCTGTACCACTTTGAACGTTTGAGACATACGGGGAAGAATGGTCGTTAATGACAGATTTGGCGTTAGTCATTTTTGAATCTACAGATGAGCCATTAAAACCCATCATGACCAAACGCTTTCTCGTAGGTGCGGCCGCCATAACGTCAAATGCTGTATCGTATGGACGCCCAGGCAAATCGCTTAAGTTAAATCTTGCAAGACCGTCTAATATAAACTGCTTTGTATTTTCCATAATCACCCAGATGAATTGTTAGAATTATTAATCGTTAATTATTATTTGATTATGCATGCTCTTATAAAATGCAGTTAGTCCTAAAAGCGATCTATTGATGATTTATTGCGTACTCCGCTATTTCAATTGCTGTATAGTTATTGAGCTGCGAAAAACCCGCAGCCGGAATTAGCATTCTGATAAAACGGCAGAGTCTGATAACATATTATCAGGCTTTGTTTGAGCTCATCTCAATGGTGGCTCAGGCGGTGGCCTCGAAAGGGGCGCCGGGTTCTGTCGTGACCGGTATGCTAACTCCGTCTGAGCTACCACCCATGAGTTTAGCATCTCATTTGGTAGTATCGAATCATTCACGTCAGGAATGCCAAATGCTTAATATCGTAAATTACCCCCCGTTCGTTCGTACACATCCGGCGGTGCGCCATGATTGATGCGACCCCACTGTCGACTGAAGACGTCGTCCAACATTGCCGCGCATTATCTCAGGCTATTATTGAAAGTAACTCTCTTGTAGTTAAAGAATCTTTAAACTTTGTACTTGCAGAAAAAATAGAATGGCTATCATTAAATCTTGACGAAAATTTTATACTGGAAAAAACATAACCACGTTAAGTTAATATTTTTTTAAATTTAACGAAGAAAATACGGTCAGTTTGGCCGTATTCAATCAATTTTGAGTAAAATTAAAATGGAACCTTTAAACGCTGTTTCCCCTAATGCTCATAAAGGAAAGAAGTCTAAATTTGGGCGTATACCGGTTGTGGCGCAAAAAACCAGACATGCTCTCTCAGTCAAGAATTTTAAGCACCGAAAGAAAGATTATGAAGAAAGTTATGATGAAGTAGAATAATATAAAAAAAACTTAAAATTGATATGAGCATGTTCAATTGTGATTCACCCATTTCGCATTTATTATTATTTATCAAACTAAAATCTGCAATTAGTCCTAAAAGTATCATTATGCTAATATAGTGCGAACTTGAAATCATCGGGTAGTGTATTATTTTTGTGTAGTGATGAATGTCGCTGCCGGAATTGGCGTTCTGAATATCTCTAACGGAATTCAAATACACGCTTAGGATGTATTTGAAGGCTCAAGCACATCTGTATCAATGGTGGCTCGGGCGGGGCTTCTGAAAAGAGGGCCGGGATCCGTTGGGGCCGGTACGCCAACTCCGTTCGGGCTACCACCAAGGGCTGGCGTCTCTGGGGTAGCTAATTACAAACCCAACGGAGGCAATAAAATGCCTAATATTCTCCTTCATATTTACCCCCCGTTCGTTCGTACACATCCGGCGGTGCGTCATGATTGATGCTATCCCGCTAACAATTGAAGATGTTGTCGTACATTGCCGAGCGCTCTCTCAGTCAATTATCGAAGTTGAATCCCCAGCAACTAAAGAGTCTTTAAACTTTATCCTCTTAGAAAAACTGGAGTGGTTATCAATAAAACTCGATGAAGCTGGAATTATGGAAAACGATTATTCGGTCCAGTAAGCGCTGAAATGTTGATTCTTATATTCAGATCAAACATTAATTTAAAGTAATTAAACCGCTCTGTGTTAATTCAAATCGGTTTTAATCAACGGCCCAATTCGGGCCGTTTTTTTATGGAGAAAAATCATGAAATATCCCGGCACTTCGGAAACTATCACCCTTTATAGTCCATTGATTCTCGAAAATGGCAGTGAGTTGACCACAATTACCATGCGCGAGCCGTTGGTGCGCGACCGACTGGTGTATGCCAAAGATCGCGGCAACGAAGAAGAGAAAGAAACGCGCATGCTGGCGCTGCTTTGCGATATCAACGATGAGGACATGCAGTCGCTGACAATGGCCGATCAGATCCAGCTGCAGGAGACCTTCAACCGTTTTATGTTACCGCCCGCGAAGCGTCAGAAGTCGAGATCCAGCGCTGCTTGAGGCTGCTTGGCCGCAGGCTACATTTCTCGATGGCCGATTATCTGGACATGCCATTCGGCGCATTTAATGAATTTTTATGGCAGGAAGCCGAGGCGGTAAATCGTGGGCGGAATTAGCCAACATCTCAAAGCAACCATCACCTTTGGCGGCAAGCTGACCAGCAGTTGGTCCCAATCTACGGCGGCGATCAAAAAGAATCTTAAAACCATTGAGCAGCAGTCGCAGAAACTTACCAAACAGCAGAAACAGTTGGCGGAGCAAATCAAGAAAGCCAAGCTGGCGGGGAAGGATATCTCCTCCCTGAAACGCGATTACAGCAATGTGACCAAGGAGATTAAGAAGGCGAGCGCGGCGCAGTCAGGATTTAACCGCGATTTACAACAGGTCGAACGCGTGCAGGGCATTAAAGGGATGGCTGGAGGCATTATGGCCAAAGCTTTTAGCGCCGCAACGTCAGCGTTTTCCGGCAGCATCAACATAAGCGGCGGCGGTAGCGGACTGGTGTCGGCGGCGATCGGCGCGCTAGTTTCACCTATTGCGTTAAATGCCAAAACTACCGAAAAAGCAGGCAAGGCGCGCAGTTATGGCGTCGGCGTTGAAACCTACAACGCCTGGGATTCGCTGGGCAAGCAGTTCGGGCTAGACGGCGATCATTTCGGCGACCTGTTCGAAGAATACCTGCACAAATCCGGGGAGTACAAACAGACTGGCAAACAAGGTTCGCTGCAAGAGGCATTTGAAACGCTGGGTTTTGGCGCAGGTGCGCTGGCGGGTCTCAGCGATATTCAGCAGTTCGATAAAATTATTGAGCGCGCGTTGTCCCTGAAAGACGAATCCAAAAGCTCGTTCGCACTGGACTCACTGTTCGGTGGCGAGTCCAGCAAGGTGCTGATGTTAATTAAACGTTCCGGTCAAAGCTATCAAGATTTAATTAACGAGCAAAAGCGTTACAACCTCGTTACCCAGCAGGGCGCAGATGGAGCAAAACGGGGTAATCTCGCGGTGAATAATCTCACCACGGTGTTGTCTTCCAGTGCCGAAGAAATCGCCGGCGCGCTGGGTAATGAGCTGGCACCGCAGATCCAGCTGGTGGCTACCGAAATGGCCGCGTGGTTCAAAAATGGCGGCATCAGTTCAATCGTTCGCGCACTACATGATGACTGGTATCCCCAAATTATTTCATTCGGCAACGGGCTGATTTATGTCGGCAAAATAGCCTTTGCGTTAGCTAAAAAACTTTCGTGGTTGCTGCCAAACGATAGAGAAAATAAAAAGAGCATTTTACAAAATCTGGCAATGGGGGGGTCGGTTGATATAGCACGCCTACTAGCGGATAAACGCGGGTTAAAAGAGTGGTTCGCGGAGAAGGTCGATAAGCCGGAGGTGATTCGAGATCTGCGTAATCAATGGGCAGCGGGCGAAGATAAAGCAGGGTTTTGGAAATCCCATTTTATGCCCGATGCACTCCAAAAAAGATTAACTCAAGGCCTGCTTGAAGAAATTGATGGCAAAGCGGGTGAGTCTTTTTCTTTTGATTTTGATACAGAGGTCACGAGGCAGCGCAAAAAGCTTAACGAAGACGAGCCAACCGTTGGCCAATGGCCCTCGCTGATGCAAAGGGTTTCGGAAATTGAAAGCGGTAAAAACGCAATGCGAGTTGAAGACAATCGCCATCAGGCGCTGAACATCAACATCTCTACGCAGCCTGGACAGGATGCTCATCAGCTCGCCGACACGGTCATCAACGAAGCCCGTCGCGCCGATATTTTTAATGGTAACAACGCACTTTATGACGTGGGGAGCAACTGGTAATGGCCATCATCAGTCAGGTTGTCGGCATGTTCGAACAACAAAACTTTGCCAACAGAAGGCGCGCTGCCGCCGACGATCCGCCGCAGGTCATGCTGATGCTGGGGAGTTTTGAATTTTCCGTCGATACGGCCGCTTATAGTCAGCTAATCCGTGAGGCCAGTTGGCGATGGAGCGCGCAGGAGCGAATAGGGGAGCAGGCGCTGCTGCAATATACGGGCAAAGATCCGCGAAGCGTCAAACTTACCGGCGAGACTCACGCCTTGTTTCGCAAGGGGTTAACCGCGCTTGATGACCTCTTCATATTGGCCGACAAGGCCGAGCCGCAGCAGCTGGTTAGCGGTTTCGGCGACGTACTGGGTTGGTGGGTTATCACTGAATATTCAGATACTACGACCTCCTTTCTGCCAGGCGGCGTGCCGCGCCATAAATCCTTCAACCTGACGCTAAAAAATTATGCCGACGAACTATCTAACCCGTGAGGGCGACGTGCTCGACGCCGTCTGCTTTCACCATTATGGCAACGCGAATCTGGGACAAACGTTGCTGGCCGTCCTCGAAGCCAATCGCGGTCTGGCCGATCTTAATGCCGTTTATCCGGCTGGCATTTCAATTTATCTGCCCGATCTCACGCCGCCCGTTACCTATTCATCGACCCCTCTCTGGGATTAAGCATGAACACACATGAGACTCAGGAATCGCAAAAGGAATACCGCCCCGAGTTCAGCCTTTCCGCGGAGGGTAAAGACATTACCAAAGCCATTCAACAAAGCCTGATAGAACTACGGCTTACCGATAACGGCGGCGCGACGGCCAAAACTGACGAGTTACAAATCACGCTTCAGGGTGAGACGCTACCTCTGCCGCCAAAGGGGGCACGGTTGAAAGTTGCGCTCGGATTCAACGGCGCGTTGCAGGATAAGGGCTGGTTTGTGGTTAACGGAGTGGGCAGCAGCGGACCGCCGCGCAAGCTGGTGGTATACGCCACTGCCGCGCCAATGAACAGTGAAAAGCAGATTGGCAACGTGCAGAGCCACAAAACACGTAGCTGGAACGCCGTCACCCTCGGCGATATCGTCAAAACGGTGGCAAGTGAACACGGCCTAAAGCCCAGAATCACCGCCAAACTCTCTGGGATTCTGATTTCTCATCTCGACCAAATTGCCGAATCCGATGCCAATTTACTGACGCGACTCGCCCGCACCTATAACGCGGTGAGCAAACCCAGCGGCGGTTACTGGCTGTTCCTCGAGCAGGGGCAGGCGGCGTCGGCCAGTGGAAAAGCGCTGGCAGAAATAGAGCTCAAACCTAGTGACGTTTCCAATTGGAGTTACAGCGAAGGACAGCGCGGCGCGGCGTCCGCTAGCTCCTCCGGCGACAGTAAAAAAGAGCAGGGAAAAATCGGCGTGGCCTATTACGACGAGCAGACCGGCCAAACCCGTCTGCTAACGCAGGAGAGTCACGGGCCGGACATTTCCAACGCTTTTACCCAACCCGAAAAAAGCCAGGCTGCTCAACAGGCCGTGGCTAAAAAAACGCAGGTTAATCGCAATCAGCAGCGCATGAATCTCAGCGGCCCGTGTCGGCCATGGCATCTTCCGCTTACCGCCGAAGCGCGGATTATCACGCAAGGATTTGGCGATCGTGAAGACCGCCGTTGGTTGATCGAATCCATGATTTACCAGCTAAGCGCTCAGGGGATGACGGTCGATTTCTCGCTGGCTGTTGACCTCAAGCCCGCATCCAGCAAAGGCAAAAAGAAAGACGAGAAGCCCAAAGGACCCGATTATTTTGGTTAACGCAGGAGCAACTTATGCACGGTGTCTGTGCAAAAACAGGTAAACGGCTCTCCGGTGTCGAGCATTTACGGCAATCGGTTATCGATATTTTAACTACGCCCAAAGGCTCGCGTGTGATGCGCCGCGACTACGGCAGCGATCTGCATCAACGGGTAGATAACCCGCTCGATGAAAGTAACCGCCTGCGGATCATCGCCGCTACAGCAATCGCGCTATCCAAATGGGAGCCGCGGCTGAAAGTAATGCGTGTGCAGGTGACGGTCGTGGGGCAAAGCGCTATCGAAGTTACGGTCGAGGGCATCCACAAAGAAACCGGCGCATCAATCACTCTGAACAGGATCCCGCTCTATGGCGATCAGTCCTAAAATTCTCGACCTTTCGAAATTACCGGTACCGGATTTGCTGTTAGCGGGCGATCCGAATGACATTTTTCGCTCGTGGTTAGCCAGGTTGCGAGAGTTAGACCCTACCTACGATGCGCTGGTGGAGTCTGACCCCGTTTATAAACAGGGCGAAGTGCTGGCTTATCAAAGCACGTTGCTGATGCAGCGCGTAAACGATGCTATACGCGGCGTGCTACTGGCTAGCGCGAGAAAGGCAGACCTCGATCAATTAGGTGCAGGATTTAACGTGGCTCGTCTGGAAATTGCAGCGGCACAACCCGATGCCATTCCACCGCTTGATGCCGTGCTCGAGGAAGATGAAGCCTTTCGCGCGCGTATTCAGCTCAGTTGGTCGCAGCTTAATACCGCCGGTAGCCGCGATGCCTATCGTTTTCATGCCAAATCGGCTGATGCCGATGTGCTCGATGCAGAGTGTTATGGCCCTGAAACACATGGCCGCCCGGGTGAAATCGATGTTTATATTCTTTCCCGAACGGGGAATGGCTTTGCATCCGCCGCACTGCTCGACAAAGTTAGTGCCGCGCTCAACGAAGATGAAACGCGTCCGTTGAGTGATTATGTGAGGATCGCGCCAGCGGCTATCAGTCATTACGGCGTTACAGCCCAGCTCGATATTCCTGAAGGACCCGATCCGCAGCTTGTCTTGAATAATGCGTTTAACGAGTTGGAGAAATACCTTAAAACCATTCACCGCATTGAAGCCGAAATTCCATTATCAGGCATCTATCATGCACTGCATCAGCCAGGCGTAAAACAGGTTCACTTACTTAACCCGACGATGGGCATTGAAAGCGACATTGGCGTTGCGCCTTATTGCATTGCAATCGACATAAGTTTGTATCAGGGAGACAAGCCGGATGATGTTCAAATCCCTCTTGCCCCTAAACGCTAGTCCGGCGGAACGGGCGCTTGAAGAGGCATCGACGTGGTGGATTGCCGCCATTCCAAATGACATCCGCGAAACTAAAGAGCCGAAACGATGCCTTTCAAGTTTGTTGCCATGGTTGGCTTGGGAATATGCCGTAGATTCTTGGGAGCCCGATTGGACTGGAAACCAGAAGCGACAGGTGATCAGCGATGCGGCCTATGTGCACCAGCATCGTGGCACGGCAGGCGCAGTCCGGCGCTCACTCGCGGCTGTCGGCTTTCCAACTACCGTTGTTGAGTGGTGGCAGGAATCTCCTCGCGCAATGCCTTACACCTTCCGTGTGCTGGTTTACAGCGACACGGCAATCTCAGCGCTACTTTACGACCAAATCCGCCGTCAAACCGATAAATCCAAAAACCTGCGCAGCTGGCTCAGTTCAATCGATGTGATTTCTGACATTGGCAGCACGGGCGAGTTTTTCATCGGCGGCGCGGTGACGTTTCACGTTGATGTAGATATAGAAGGAAGGGAAACAGACCATGGCAAAATTTTATAGTGTGATTACTCACACAGGACGCGCGCGTGCCGCAGAGGCGATAACGGAGCAGAAAATTATCGTGTTAAGCGAATTCATTGTGGGCGATGGCGGTGGTTACGAACAGGTGCCTGACGCCAACGCCACTAAGCTCGTTAACGAAGTTTATCGCGGGTATATTTCCAGCCTGAAAGTGTCGCCAGCTCAGGATAACCAGATGATGGCCATGCTGGTATTACCCTCCGGTATTGGTGGATTTACCATTCGTGAAATTGGGTTATTAACCGATCAGGGTGAACTTTACGCCATTGCCAATTGCGCCGCGCTGGAGAAGCCAATATCAGGCGTGAGTATCAATTTGCAGTTTCGTCTGGCGGTATCAGATACCCAAGAAATAACGTTGGATGTCTCAACCGGTGACGGGCTTTTTTTGCGGGTGGATCAGAACGGGGCAGATATTGAGAATAAGCCTGAGTTTCTCAAAAATATTGGGGTGTTAGGCACCGAATACCCGATAGGAGCGCCTATCCCATGGCCGTCGAATATATTGCCAACGGGGTCAGCGATGATGGCTGGTCAGATTTTTGATACAGACGTTTACCCTCATCTTGCCTTTGCGTATCCGAATGGAATTATCCCCGACCTACGTGGGCTGGTCATAAAAGGCACGCCTTCCAGCGGCCGTGTTGCACTTTCATTCGAAATAGACGAGGTCAAATCTCATCAGCATGATGCAAATATTTGGGATACCGATTTAGGGAGAAAAACAGCCAGTTGGTTTGATTACGGAAGTCGAGCGACAAGTGAATTTGATTATGGAACTAAAGGTTCTGATGTGCAGGGGACTCATGATCACTTAGGCGGCGTTGCTGGACCTGGGGCGAAATGGGCTGATTGGAGAACAGGAACAGACAATACGGGATGGTACGAGAAAAATAGGACCAATATTGAAGGGGCTCATGCTCACAGTGTTTATATTGGTGCGCACACTCATACCACCGATATCGGCGGACATAACCACTATATCGATATGGGTTTTCACAGCCATAACATTCAAATAGCGTCATTTGGACAGCTCGAAAACACCGTCAAAAATATTGCATTCAACTACATCGTGAGGCTTGCCTAATGTTTCAAATGTCAGATAAAGCACAAACAATACGAGTCTATAACCTGCGGGCCGACACTCTTGAATTCATCGGAGCAGGGGACGCTTATATTCCGCCGCACACCGGCTTACCGGCTCACTGTACTGAAATCGAACCGCCCGATGCCGGGGAATACACAGCAGTAATTTTCAGGAACGGCAAGTGGGTAGTTGCCGAGGATTATCGCGGGGTAAAGCTTTACAGCACCGAAAGTGGGCAGGTTGTTCACGTTAATACGCCTGGGCCTTTGCCAGAAAACATAACCATCAGCGAGCCAAGCTCCGTTTGGGATCGTTGGGACGGAGAAAAGTGGGTATTTGATGAGGCCGCCGAGCGAGATAATTTGGCAGCAGAGGCTGAAAAGCAAAGGGCTGATGAAATGCGGTTGATTGAGAGAGAAATTACGCTGTTGTTAAGGGCAGAAAAGCATGGGATAGCGAGTGAAGAGGATCTTGAAAGGTTGGAGGAGTTGGAGAGGTTGAGTGTGGGGTTGCAAAAATTGTTATAATTTATTAAAAATATTGAAATAAAGACTAATAACTCTTATTTTCTATTGAGCATACAGCTGGAATCAAAGATATAATAGACCATGATAAAATGGTTAGAATAATTTTTACATGAATTAAGGTTTTTGATATAAGTATTTATATTATTACAAACCCAGCCTTAAAGCCAGGTTGTGTATTTTTTGTGGTTTTTTTAAAACTCAAATTTAACTGCTATAGCAGAATAATCATCACTTGGAGGACCTTTTTCAATACGATTTTTTAAACTAGTAATAAACCTTGAAGGCTCAGATAAAGTATTAGAAGAAAAACGAGGGCGTTTTTCCCAAAAAGAATGAGCGCCATCAGACATGATGAAAAGCGATAAAAACCCATTTTCATCGACAAGTTCTTCGATAGGTATTTTTATAAGGTTATAATTAAGTTCAAGAGTTTTAGAAATCGCTGTAGTTAATATGTTTTTTCCCTTTGCATGTTTAAGCTCACGTGATGTGAATATACCCTCATCAATATATGCTTGATGTTGAGTATGATCTTTAGTCAATTGTATTAATTTAAGAGATTTTTTTGCATAAAGTCTACAGTCCCCTATATGGGCAATAAAAACGTATTCGGCAGTTACATGGCATAGAGTTAAGGTACTTGCTGCATTAACAAGTTCTTTATCTGTTTCACTCAAAGATTTTAGTTCTTCTTTGAGTTTTGGAAAAAGATTTAAAAGTTCGGTTTTTTGTTCATATGAAAAGTTTTCAATAAGATAATCGATAACTTTTTGAGATGCTTCTTTACCACCTTTATATCCACCCAGACCATCAGCTATAGCAAATAGGTAACCGTTAGGTATTTTAACAGGAGGGAGGGCTGAGTCTTGATTAATCCGTCCAACTTCCTTTGAACATGAAAAAAATGAAGATGAGATTAAATTTAGCATAATTAGACAACTCCACTCACTGATTTTAAATCCACTATAAGCTGTTCTGCATTGACATATCTATTCTGTAATTTTCGGTCAGTACACTTCGTGATTATATCATCAAATCCATCGATGTTTAACTCCTCTATTATTATCCCTAGGGAAAATAAATCTGATTGGCGAGAATATCCATATAATACAACACTATGGTCAAAATATTTTGGTGTTCTTGGGAAATGACCTACCTGAGTGAGAATTCGACTGGCTTCTTCTGGGTCCATGTGTCGGGCAATGCCAAAATCAGATATCTTGTAGGTATTATCAGGGAATTTGAGGATGTTCTGAGGCTTAATATCCCGATGTAAAAAACCTTTTGAATGAATCCAGGCAATACCTTCAGCAATCATTAAAACAATTTTTACTTTATCATCTCTACTTAAAGTGCCACCACTCATTTCCGTATCAAGACTAGAGTTAGCCAGTTCCATCACAAACCAAGCTGGGGTTGTGCTGAAACTACAGATGAAAATTTGGGCAACATTTTTGTGTAAACATTGATCCTGATATAATACTTCCCTTCTAAATCGAGTTAATAAATCCGGATCTTCATGTTGGTTCATCAATATTTTTCTTGCAAACTCTCCGCAAGATTTTTTATTTAATGTGTTGAGAGTGACTTTTTCAACGTTACCAAAGCTTCCATTGCCTATTTGACAAATAGGTTCAATGAAGTAATTGCCGTGTGGAATCATAAAAGCTCCTTTTTATTAAAAATGTAATTTCTTAACTAATTTATACTTTTGTTATTAAATTTATCAATTCATAAAGCAAATGAATTATATTATAAATTATAAAAGAATTCCAATGAAATGGTTTGCTTCAAGATGTTTAGTTAAACAGATATAAAATTTTTATAAATAGGAAGGATAATAAGTGATTATCAAAATAAAAGTATAATCACTAAAAAGTTTAAAGTTGTAACTGGTTGCTTGGTTTAAATCATTGCTATAAAATTCATTTGTAAATGTTAAATTAATATTTAAGCTACTCTCCCCTTTTTTAATTTAATCAAGAAGTATAATTGATGGCTCTATTGGGCAGTGAATAAAAATGCCAAATTTGCTCTGAAATATATACTAGTGAAAATAAGTAACCATTTGATGTGCTAACAATTAAGTAATTAGTTGTTATGGTTTTATTGACTTAAATATAAAATCATTCATTAGTACTTGGAAACGCACCATAGTAAATAAACATATAGATGAAAGCTTTATTTAGGTTAAAGGCTGAATATTTAATCTTTTAGTATAAATACCAATAGATTAGGTTGCTTAGAATTCATGATTCTAAATATCAAAGAGAGTTAACTATCATCCATCAATTTGACAAGTCCTAGTTTACTTGTATTGATTACTACTTCTTGTTCCGCCGATTGCTCATAAAATAAAACAAATTCTTTAGAGTAATTAGTGATTAAAACGGCTCTTTTTCTAATATTAAACCAACTCTGATCAAAATAGTAATCGTAAGCAAATGCCTTTGCTATACTTGGTAAAATGGTCCATGCTTGACCGAAAGTCATATTTTCAAACTCCGATATGTCACAACCACGATAGAGCGTTAAATTTTCATCCATGGAATCTATATCATTGGGAAAGAGTATAGAAGTGAGGATGATTTTTGGATACCAACCTTCATTTTCTTGACGAGTATAAAGTTGATGAAGACCGTTGGATGCATAGCTCAAGAATACGTGTCGTAGTGTATCTAAAATCTGAAGTGCATTTTCATCTTTAATTGAATGAGTTATAGTATGAAAATATAAATTTATAAAACTCTGGGTTTCATTCTTTTCTAATGTGTAAATATCCTTTTTTAAACATGAGTCATCAATTTTTTTAATGGCTTTTATATATTCGTTTATTATTTTAATCGCAATTTTTTTAAATTCAGCAAAAAATGGTTCATTCAATTTTGATTCAATAGAGCTAACATCAATTTTCATGCTATTAGTCATGAAATTATAGTCATTAGAACTAAACATTTGGGAGCCCTCTTTAGCAGTATACAATATTTGACTAACTAGTATGGAGTTCGTAAGATGAATCATTAATTATAAACCATTTCAAAGTCTATGTAAAAGCCACTAACGCATTAGCGCTATTTATACTTTATAATTTCTGACGCTTGTTCTAGCACTGGTATGCAATTAAATCCAGTTACCAATTGATCTCCCACCATTTTGAAATGCGTTGCGTTTGGAAGAATAAATGCAGGTAAAGGATATAATGCGTTGGGGTTATGATAAACAATAAAACCTTCATCCCAACGTTCATTGTAATTCTTGGATGGCAAAATTTTTGTAATTGTTTCCACGTTCCAATTATTAGGGTTAGGAGATTTTATAATGCGTTTTATCTTATATTTTTCATCGTTGAAACCATCTTTAAGCCCCATTCTATTAAACTTATCAATGTCACTGGCCGGGGAGAAAAGTACAGCACTAATATTTTCTGAATCTTCCAAATTAAAAAAACCAGCTTCAACTTTCTTGGTTCCCCATAGGTGAAAATCAATGTCAATTCTTTTTGAAACACCATCGTATGTTACTATTTGTTGAAAGCCGTATAAATACAAAGGCAAAGCATTATGACTTATATTACCGGCACCTTTAAATTGACAATCAGCTATAGCTAAAGCAAAAGGTCTTCCGGCAACGTGTTCTTGCTCCCAATATCTTTTTTTCAACTTTGCAAGTAATGGCCCAGAATATCTGGTAGGGAAATAATTAACCAAAAGATTTTTATAGTTATCTAATTTCGACCTATCAACTTCTGGCATCTGAATAGGGTACCCATTGCGATCTAGAGGTTTATTAACAGTTGTCGCTTCAATTGAAAATTGTATAGTATTAAAACCATTAATGTGGGTTAAAATAAAATCAGGAGCATTGAATGAAGAATCAAAAATACAGTCATTCTCAGTGAATACACTGAATAACAAAAGCTCCCATACTCTTTGATTGAAACCAGTTGTTTGAAACTGCTCAACAAAATTTCCATCTATATCGTTATACCACCGCATTAACGGTTCAAGAATGTTTTTGGCTGCACTATATTCTGCTGAGTTTTTTACTAAAAGAAAATCCTGATTGATGTTGCCTTTATTTAACTCTTTAAAAAAATCCATAGTTAAACTATTTTCATCACCTTGAACTCCACGTTCATCGGCGTAAGGATATAATTCTGTAATTTGTTTTAATAATTTTTTCTTAATTTTTGATAGGTTATTTTCAAAGCCAGTATATGCGATGAATCTATATCGCTTATTAAGGTCACGGGAAAATATTATTCCCGCATAATTATTGTCAGTTGTATCGACTAATAGAGTGCCTAATATTTTTCCATCTGAAGTTTCAAACCATTCTAATTCTTGAGAATGTGATTTAATAAGAGGATTTCTAGCATATGTAGCCAATGCATTGAATCTAGAGGCGGTTATTTTATTTATTTTAATTTTCACGATTAACTATTCCAGTTTTTTATTTTTTTTAGAGTATAATAAATTTTAAAAATTAAAAAGCAATAATTTATTTTTTATTACCTTTACGCATCACTGATGCGAAATTATTAGTGGCAATGCCTGTCAAAGAGTGGTTTTGTAGTATGATTCCAAGACCATATTTTGTCATATTTCTATCTGTGCGGATAATTTTTCAAGTCACATTTTACATTTGAATAATGCAAGCTTGCTTGTTTTGGGAAGGAATTTTAATGCATTTCAAGTGTGTGAGGTTTTTTTAAAATTAAAATTGATTAAGAAAGTGTGCTTTTATAGCAATAACTAATTAATCGATTAAAGGTCATATTAATTTATTAATTTATAGTTTTTTTTGTGATCTAGATTTTAACCGATTTAACTTAAATCGTTGTATAATCTTCTTTGTTTTCGGGTTTTTTCGATGTTTTACAATGCAGCTTTGAGTTTTGCAAATTTTTTAAATAATATATAATTATTTATGATAAACAATAGATAATGTGTTTATAACAAAATACTCAAATAAACACTGTTATTTTTTACTTATTATTAGGGCCTATTTATATAACATTTGAGTGAAATTAAATTCATAAGCGTATGTATTAAGAACCTTGTCTTACCTCTACAAAAAACCTTCTGCAAAACGCCATGTTACCCATTGAAAAATATACATATTATTTTGCTGTGCAAACTGCTTTTCAGTAGACAATTTACCGAGGATTTTCTATATATATCAGTCGATTAAAATGACTTTGAAGCCCTGATGCTGCGTCATATGGAATGGTTCGAAGCGGCCGACCTGATCGTTAAAGGAATGGAAGCGGCGATTGCCAAGAAAACCGTGACCTACGATTTCGAACGTCTGATGGACGGCGCTAAGCTGTTGAAATGCTCAGAGTTCGGCGACGCGATGATCGAAAATATGTAATCTCGGGAATTTCGAGATAAGAAGACGGGAGCCGAAATGGCTCCTGTTTTTTTTGGATGCTACAGGACTTTTTTCATCGAAGGAGAAGCATGAAATATGAATTTATTTTTTTCGTAAAAAGGAATCGCTTCCTGCCTTGCATCAAGAAAAACGAAATTCATATCTCTTTGTCGGGCTTCCTGTACTGCAAAGTCGAGCAGTAACTTGCCAATTCCGCCGCTGCGCTGTTTTTCATCAACCACTAAATCATCAATATGTAAATGAGAACCTCTTGCCAAGGTATGAACAGGCCGCATACCCATTACACCGACCAGAACGTTTTCAACATAGGCCGCGATAAGTTCATAACCACTCAACGTTTGTATCCGTACGCTTGCAAGAAACTCTTCTTGATCCATATTTCTGAGTTGTGAAATTAAGGGAAAAGCCGCTTTCCATTCAGATGGAAACAGTTTTCGAATCTCGGTGGACATAATCATTCCTTTTATTCATTCGAGGTTTTACTGCATTAAGCCGCAACATTTTCAGTTTTCTGAGGGGGGAAATATTGAGTAGTAATATCGAAATCAGTAAACAATGCCACCGGTTTAATTATCCCTTTATTTTTAACTCGTGTAGCAAAGCCGTGTTTTTCAAATGTCGCCATTGTATTTGAAAGATTACTTAAATTCCTGCCAGACAGTTTCGCTAATTCGGTAAGGGTCTGGGGTTTTTTACTGTCCATGGTTCGGAGAAGTTCAATATTGGGATTGTTGAGAATCTGTCCCAAGGCTGCTATCGATGAAAACCAAATTTTTGGCTCATTTTCATTTGGTACGTAAAGACCTTTCACAATCGCCATTACACGTTCTCGAAACATGTTCTCAGGCATAATGCCGATGAGCGCTTTCATAAATCTCCCTTCTTTTATGAGTCTAACTAACCTGTTTTATGATTTTTTCGATGGCATCAAAGAAATCAGTCATTAACTGTTCAGGGCTGGAAAATTGATAGGCAGTTCCCCTGTCGCTTAACCCATTATGTACATGATCCCATTCATAAATCTTACCTGCATAGTTTCCTTTACCAACATTGGGCGCAGCATGTGCATTGTCCATGCCATAAACTCGTTGATTATAGTGATCATGTAAAGTTAAAGAATATCGAATGCCATGAGGTATTTTTGAATTGGGTTCAACCTGATAAGCAACAATCTCATACCAATACCCGCAATCGTAAGTAAAACTCGTTCCGTGTAAATTAAGCAGTAGATCTAGAGAGTGATCCATCAAAGATACCTAAGCTTATGATCTGAGCATAACCCTGTTTGTGGCTGTTATCAAGGCGTGGTTATTAGATGTATTGAATAATTTAATTAATAATCGGAAATTCCATTTATCGAGTGTGTTTATAAATATAGGCATATTCAACATCATCATAAAAACTGCGAATTTTTGATTATGAGGGTTACAATGCGAAAGGCTATCATGAAACAATCATTTGAAAATCAATCAAATTAATGGTTTTTAAACAAAGTTTTTTGAAATAAATAAAATACTTTTTATTTAAATGTCGAAGGAGATGTAATCTTATTATAGGCATTAAAAAAGGCATCAATAATGATGCCTTTTTTAAATCGTAATTTTTGCCCGTTGTAATTACAGCAAAAAATTTACAGCGGGCAAGCTACCACTTAGTGCTGCTGTTGTTTCTGAGCCTGTGCCTGCTGCTCTTTCTCTTTTTTCTTTTTCGCTGCCATGTGGTGACCCACAACACAGCCGCCGACCGCGCCAGCTACGCCATGATGGCCTGCAACGTGGCCCGCAACGCCGCCAACGGCCGCGCCTTTCAAACAGCCTGCTGCGTTAGCCATTGAAGTGGCGGACATCAAAACGGCAAATACGGCTGCATAGCAAGAAAGCTTAATCATAATTAAATTCCCAAAGTGAAAAAATAAGACTCCAGTTGACGATCTCACAACTCTTGGGCGTCGTCATGAAGGCATCTGTAAGCAAGTAATGCGCCTGTTACCGGCATTAATGCAGAAGCAGAGGGGAAGCAGGGGAGAAACTCTTTTCAGGCTTAATCAGTTGCTTACAATTAAACGCCTTAAGGTTGCCGATTTTGTAGAAACTCGGGATTGGTTAATCGACAATTTTGTTTTAAAGTGAAATGAACTGGTTAAAAGATACTCACCGGAATAGGTTTTTTAGCGTGATGTGTTACCCGTTTTCACTGCCAAAAACAGAAGGATGCCGCTATGTCCAATGAACAGCAGTTACAGGCGCTAATAGCTCGTATCGATGCGCTGGAACAGCGCGAACAGCAACTTACCTACGCCTCCAATGCCTATCAGGCAATATTGACAACTCTCTTGGGCAACCTTGATAAAACGACCCGTGACAAAGTGATCAGCATGGTCGATCAGGCGCACGACATCGCCTATTCGAAAGCAAACATTGAGCAAAAAAACAGAATTCTCGGTGCGGACGACATCACCCAACGCATTTTTCTTTTTGCTCAGGGGCGCACCTCCCAGTCTCGATAGGCGTAATTTAGCGTGCGCTTGATAACTCAGCTGAATAAATCAGAATGAAAACGGGCAGACGCCGCAGTGTGTAATCTCTTGTTATTACTCGTTACGAGCGCCTGTCAGTTCTGAGCAGGTTGACCGCCGCACCAATCAAAATACGCTGCTGTACGCCAGCACTGTTCAGGCTATTTTCAAGATAATTAACTAGCGAATCTACCGTCAGGGGTTCACCGCGATGACGCAATTGAATCACGGCTTCGCCGATGATGCGGGCAACTTCGTCCCAAAGGGGTTGTATCTCGCTTTCCGAGAAATGCATAGGGCCTCCCATCTGTAGAGATACTGTCCAATTTATCATCTGGGGCAAAGTAGGCAAGCGCAATAAGTGAGCAATTTGGAATCAATGATGAGCCAAAGGAAACAGAATGTCTTGAATCCGGCCTTGTGACAATCTGGCAGGATCCAAGAACAAGCTTAGCGACACTACCCTCGTTCATTTCTCATTCATAAGCAGATATAAACCTGATCAACATCTGATTAAAACCTGAGTAAGATCTGAGTAAAGTCTGAAGATTATCTGATAAAAGCCTGAAATCAGTGTTTGATCACATACAAATCTTTGGCATAAACCCTGCCTTGGGGATCGTTGTCATCGTATCCGCCGATATAAGGTTTAACTAACTTGGCACTCACATAGTGATAAAGCGGGACGACCGGCGCCTGCGAACTCAGCAAATCTTCAGCCTGCTGATAATCTTTTTGCACCTGATCTTTGCTGGTGGCGGTTAATGCCGCGTCCATCGCCTTGTCGTAATCGGCATTTTTGAAATGCGGGGTATTTTCGCTGTTATCGGAGCGGAAAGTATTCAGGAAGGTTGAAGGCTCGTTGTAATCGGCCATCCACGCATAACGCACCACCTCATAATTGCCCTGATGCATGGTATCGAGCATGGTTTTCCACTCTTGATTTTGTAATACCGCCGTTACGCCAAGATTTTTCTTCCACATTGATGACGCCGCAATCGCGATGCGCTGGTGCGATTCACTGGTGTTATAAAGCAGATTGAATTTAAGCGGATGCTGCGGGCCAAAACCGGCTTCGGCAAGCAGTTTGCGCGCTTCGGCGTTACGCTGCTCTTGCGTCCAGCTCGCTGAGGCTGTGGGCGTGAAATTATAGCCGCCGGTATTCTCGGGCGTAACGGTAAAGGCGGCGGTTTGTCCCTGACCTAAAACTTTTTCGGCGATAATGTGGCGGTCGAGGCCCAGGCTCAGCGCCAGTCGCACGCGCACGTCATTGAAAGGCGGTTTTTGATTATTAAACGCGTAGTAGTAAACGCCCAGATTGGGTCCGACGTGTACCTGCGTTGACAGCTCTTTTTTCAGCGCGGTGAACTGAATTTCGGGAATGGTGCGGGTGATGTCAATTTCACCAGACTTATAGCGATTGACGTCGGCGGTGCCGGAAGTAATCGGCAAATAGGTTATCTGCGACAGCACGGTATGGGCGTTATCCCAATAATTGCTGTTGCGCACGGCGGTGATCCGCTCGTTGACCGTCCAGCTATTCAGTTTAAAAGGCCCGCTGCTGACTAGATTGCCGGGCTGGGTCCATTTATCGCCGAACTTTTCGACATCGGCCTGACTAATTGGAAATAATGAATAGTGAGCGACCATCTGCAAGAAGTAAGACATCGGTCGGGTCAGCTCAACCTGCACGGTGTGGGCGTCGAGGGCTTTGATTCCCAAGGTATCGGCGGGTTTTTTGCCTGCAATAATGCTGTCGGCATTGAGTACGTTTACCGTGCCCAAATAGCTTTCATAAGGCGAGGCGGTTTGCGGATCGATTAAACGACGCCAGCTGAACACCACGTCTTGCGCGGTGATAGGCGTGCCGTCAGACCAGCGGGCGTCGGGACGGAGATGAAAGGTCCAAATCTTGTTGTCCTGATTTTCCCAGTGGCTGGCAAGTTCCGGCTGTGCGTTGCCCTTATCATCAATTTTGACCAGTCCGACGAAAAGATCGCCGAGAATATTGGATTCAACGTCACTTTCGGCCTTGTGCAAATCTAGCGTTGCAGGCTCGTCGCCGTTATTGCGCACCACCTCCTGTTTTTGCGCCAGAACCACGCCAGCAGGCACGGTAGCGGCGTTTACCGTGATGGAAGAAAGGCCGAAACCCGCCATAAATACGGCAAGAGGAAGTAATTTGCCAAAAGTATTGCTTCGCTGCATCGCTAATTTCCTATTCAAATTAATATGAAATATCAATGAGTAACAGGTAATTGATAGCGTTGATGTGATGTTTTGGCAATATTAATAATGATTTAACAAGACTAAATCACAGGATTAGCGCGGCATTAAACTGACGATCTCTGCACTGACATTCTCTGTAATGCAGATTAATAATCAACGCGAGTGTGTGCGGGGATCCAATAGCCGTCGATAAACTCGTCAATGGGATAACATCCGGCCTGTCGAAGGCCCTGTTCCCGCATATTTACTCGGCATTCCTGAACCGTATCAAAGGCATCCACGACTAAATCGTCACAACCACCGCCGAGATAACATACGGTTAAAACCAGTGCGAACATCTCCGTCTCCCATGCATTTTACTCATTTAAGCATAGAAGCTTTGACGAAATTCAACAGCGGCGTGGTATCCTTTGCGCCGAAATTTTCTATCAGCAATGTTTTTGAACAACAATCAGTACCGAGGAGTTACCGGAATGTCACAGAGCTTATCCAAAGATCAGGAACTTGAGTCAGATTTGGTCGCGTGCCAGCTGGTTATTAAGCAAATTTTGGATGTTATCGACATCATTGCGCCAACCGAAGTGCGCGACAAAATGTCCCACCAGCTGAAAAGCATCGATTTTAGCACCCATCCGGCCGGCGCCGATCCGGTGACCCGTCGTGCAATTGAAAAGGCCGTATCGCTGATCGAGCTTAAGTTTACCCGTAACGACAGCTAGGCCTTGACTCGACCGCCAACCTGATAAAACCCGCAGCCACGTTCTGCGGGTTTTTGGTTAATCAGGACTTATCAACGACCTTGTCGATTTGCTTGAGAATAGGGCAATTTGCCACGCCGACAATGCCGCTGTCAGTATGAATATATTGGGCATCGACGATGCCGCGCGCGGTGAGATATCGACATTTCAGGCCAAGACCGGCCGCATTTTCGCTGCTGCCAACGGTAATGCCATAGCCTGAGAACAGTAACGCAGCATAAATTACCGCCAATACAATAATTGTTTTAATCACGCTTTTTCCTTAGCGAAAATAGAGAATGCTTCTCTGTCGACAAAGAGCTCGACAACCTAGCCGACAACTCAGCCGACAAACCAGTCAAAAGTTGCCGATATTGAGTTTCAGTGAACAGTACGCCTGTAAAATAGCATACCTCGTAAAATTGCAAGAGGTCCTCACTAATACTCTGAAAAAAATCATAAAAAAATCATGCTGAGTTAAGCTGACTATCAGGACTTGTCCTGATAAGGTCTGCTCTGTTTTAAATTTGTTTAACTTATGAAGAGTAGGATAGGGTATTAATTTATGACCTGTCGGACGCAGATTTGGGCATCAACAAGCGCGTGTTAAATCCTGAGAGATCTGCCATCAAATTGAAAAAACCCATTTTATCGGTAAGAAAAATCGCCGCCATTCTGGTTTTTCTGCTGGCCTGCGTGGGGCTTTATCTATTAGCCTTGAACAGCTATTGCGATCAGGGCGGCAATTTCGATCTCGGCATTTGCTCGGTGACCTCTTTCATCCCCTGGTAATGGCAGCCAGCGGTTGCAGTCGCTTAATCTGAAAGCATCTCTATTTTCGCGAATCCCTTTCCTGAGCCTCTGACGATGATAAGATAGTCACTCTGTTCATCACGTTGTAAGGTTTTCAATGTTCGATCAACTCTTGGGCCAAACAAGTCTGGCTTCGCTGGTGCTGTTCGCACTGTCAGCAATCTTTTTCATCCTGGTGTGGTTTTTCGTAAACCGTGCCAGCGTCAGGGCGAATCTACAGGTAAAATTGTTGGCCGAGATAGCCGAACAGCAGCGCCGCCAAACCGAGCTGCTCGAACTGTTAGTCAGAAAGCAGGGCAAAACTGCTGCCGAAGATGCTTATGACGACGACCACGTTTCCAGCCTGCGCGGCTTTATTCCAGAAAGATAACCGCACCACCAGCCTTTCCAAAATCAGCCTTTAGCTAAGCCGACCTCTAAAAGCGGGACGGTTTTTGCCTTCATAAAACTGTCTTATTTCTGCGGTAATTTGTGGGTTAACACTTTTGTTTACTCACCCTACCGCAGGTTATTGTTGCAATGATTAAATGGTCTGAAGAACCCGATAACGAATTGAATCATAACGTCGCTTTACTGACGGGCGAAGACCCGGACAAGTGGTATCCGTACGGCGGCATGAAAGGTAAAGACTACTGTAATAACCCCTCCGACGCGTGGCCGATCATCTGTGCCAATAAAATAAATTTAAATTTCAAAGAGATGGCCGAGAGCAAAGAGTGGCTGGCGCACATCTCGGGCCACGAAGGCCAGTGGCAGGCTTCCTGCGCCAAACCCCTGCGCGCGGCAATGATCTGTTTCTTGCTAAGTAAAACTTGCGCAGAGTAAAAACCGCAGAGATACTCAAAGTGTTACAGGCTATATACAAAGCAGTGATTCGAATAAGCATCGCATAAAGCGATGCGTATCAAGTGATTAATGTTTCGTCATTTTGACAGCAGTGTCTTAAACGGAGTCCATTATGAAGCGCATCATTAAAGGTGATACAACTCTCTCTCATCTGGTCGTGGCTCACGCAGCCATCGACAGTCATGAAAAAGCCTATGGCAAACGTCGCCAAGGGTGGCCTTCTACGTACCTGATCAAATACAAAGACGCGCGTGTCGCAGTGGAAGTTGTCACTCGCAGGCAGTCTTATGTTGCGACTTTAATGATTGGAGCCCGAAACCTGACCAAGCTTTGTGGGATGGCAGCCTGAAGTAGGCTGGCAGTATCAACAATTTCAACTGTTTTTGTACATGCTGTTTTTGTAACGCAGGCCCTGCCGGGTTTTCCCCTTCCGGCGGGGCTTTTTATTCGCCCTTCGTTAAAACCTTGCCGCGAGGATCCGCATCCTTCCTCCAGAGTTGAAAGCCTCTAGATTTAGCCAGTAGCTGACCGTGCTTTACTCATACCACGTTGCACTTTTTGTAGTGAAAAGCAGCAGATCTTTGTGTTAAGTAATAGGTAACATCTCGATTTATCGTTAAGCCCGACTTGCCGATAATCCACTCCGAGCGATGAGGGAAATCATGGCCGAAAAAAATCCCTATTACGATCCTGCCAAGCCGCACCATACGCCGAACGGCTTTACCAATCTCGAAACCGAGGCGCGTAAAGAGGGTGATCTTAAACGTTGGCGCAAGGAGCGCAAAGAGCAGGGCTTTCCGCGTCCGCCGGGCAAAGGGTATGACGCCTTTATCCGCGAATGGTGCCAGACGCCCGATTTTAGCGGTACCGAAGATCGCCTATGGTTTTTAGGACACGCCTGCCTGCTGTTGCGCGTTGCGGGGCGTTATATTCTTACCGATCCGGCACTTTCCGAACGCGCTTCGCCGGTCAGTTTCTATGGCCCGAAACGACGCACGCCCGCCGCGGTCAAGGTTGCGGATCTGCCTAATATCGATTACGTGTTGATCTCGCATAATCATTACGATCATCTTGATAAAGCCACGATCTGCAAGCTGGTGGAGCGTTTTCCGCAGGCCATTTTTCTGGTGCCGCTCGGCATGCAGGCGTGGATGGCGCGACAGGGCGCACACTATATTGAGGAGTTGGACTGGTGGGACGCGCTGGTGATGGAAGGCATCAGTTTTCACGCCGTGCCCGCTCGTCATTGGAGTATGCGCACGCCGTGGGATAGAAATCGTTCGTTGTGGTGTGGCTGGGTGGTTAAACATCCGAAGATTAATTTCTATTTTTCGGGTGACAGCGCCTACAGCGAACAGTTTGCGCACATTGGCGAGCGGCTTGGGCCCTTTGATATTGCAGCGATTCCCATCGGCGCCTATGCACCAAGATGGTTCATGCATTTTCATCACATGGACCCGCAGCAGGCCGTGCAGGTGTTTAAAGAAACGCAATGTCGCCGCGCTATTCCGATTCACTGGGGCGTATTCGAGTTGGCCGACGAATCACTCGACGAGCCGCCACAAGAATTGCGCAATGCGATTGAGGCGGGTGGCCTGGCCGCCGAGAATTTTGCGCCGCTGAAAATAGGCCAGCATCTTTCTTTATAATGAATAATTTCTAAAATAACGACAACTTATCAGGCGCGAAGTCAGCATCACTCGCTGAATTATCATGATAAATATTTACTGAATTCGCGCCTGTTCCCGTCTCGATAAATTGTCTTAAAGACAATTCCCCCTCTGCAAATGTAAACAAATTGTATAATTTGTTCGAGAATAATGTCATTTTCGATCTTTTGAACGACTGCGTTATTCCGACTTAATTATCGTGAGTAGAAATAATTCAGAACAAAAGACTGCATAAGTTGCGTCATAACCGCCAAATCTCCCTTATCGATTTTTCTGCTGTTGAAAGAGGGCGAAGGCTCACCTTGCGACAGGCCAGCCGCGCACAGTGCGGCAAGCGGCATCGGGACTGCTTTTCAAACCGCCGCAGCCAAAACTTCAGGCTTGAGGCTGGTTGAATATTGTTCAGATAAACTTATAGATCATCAGAAAAATAATAGTGCGATAGCCAATCGTTGCCGATTCTATTTAATATTAATAGATAACCTATGCGCTTATTTGAATATGACGATTAAGAAGCAGCGTTGAGGTTTAATATAAAATTCACGGCTTTGTAAAGTCGTGTGCTTAATGGACCAATATTTTATAAAATTTATTTGATCCAAATCAAAAAACGGTAAATTGGATAACTTATCTGCGCATCTTAAGCCCATTTTTTTGATTAAAACTACGCACGTTAAAGGTGCAAGTTAATAGATAACACTCGTCATCTTGCACCAGTTTAGAACTGCACTGGCTGAATAGGTTAATACATAAACAATCATTGTGACGTTATAGGTTGCGCAGCAGAAGTTGATAAACCGCGCAAGAAAAAGTTAACGCTCAGGTGGCAGAAATCCCCCTTGCAAACTTGTGGAGGCCTGCTATAACTGATGCAGATGAACAGGAACGGGATTTCTTCGCTGTCGACAATGATGCCGAAAAGCTTGCGCAAAAGTCTTTTGTGTTATATCAAATACGATAATAATTCAATTAAAGCTGACTTTTACTCTTACGCGTTTCGAATTATTGAGCAATAATCGGCTGTGAGTCGTTATAGATTTGATTGTCTGTCTTCGCTCTGTAATGAGCAAAAAATAGCAGGCTACTCAACCTATTTTGGTCTCACTTGGCAGTAAGTGCCTTTAACCGGCTCAAATATGTGCGACAAGTCCATCGCTGATTAAAAATGGCTTGCCATTAAATTCAGAGTATGTGATAACGCATCTGGGTAAAACGAGGTACAGTTCTGTATATGTGTGGCATTTTCAGTAAAGAAGTTTTGAGTAAAGACGTTATCGTTGAATACCGCTTCCTTGCCGATTTTAATCTTGGTGCCTCAAGCAGTAACGACTCAAGTTTGTCTGTGTAACGCCGTAGGGCGGTTTAAACAATCCAAAGGAAATACTCAAAATGGCAAAGATCAAAGGTCAAGTTAAGTGGTTCAACGAGTCTAAAGGTTTCGGTTTCATCACTCCAGCTGACGGCAGCAAAGACGTGTTCGTACACTTCTCTGCAATCCAGGGTAACGGCTTCAAAACCCTGGCTGAAGGCCAGAACGTTGAGTTCGAAATTCAAGATGGCCAGAAAGGCCCATCTGCAGTTAACGTTATGGCTATCTAAGCTGACGTTAGTTGTTAAAAAAAACCCGCCATGTTGCGGGTTTTTTTGTTTTTGTGCCCGCAGCGCCAGTGACGGCGCGAGGCGAACCGTCGGGCTGAATTCAGTCTGGCAGAATAATGATCCCAGACTGCTGATTGCGGCCTTTAATTCCCGGAAGTGACGGGTCCTGCAAACGCTTGAGGCTGTTGCGGCGAAAGCTGGTGTATTTATGCCCTTTAGTTTCTCTGTGCAGTGCGCTTTCAGGATGAAGCGTGCTTTGCGTCACTCGCGGATCGGGCGTGCAAATGGTGCAACTACCCGCAAAATCTACCGCCGCAAATCCGGCCTGTAGCAACTTGGCGTGAGCGATGGCAGGCAAGTCGAGATGGCGAGGAGAGGGCGAAATAAGCTCGGCAGGCAACTCCAGCCCCTGTTGAAATTCATCGACCAGCTCCTGACTGACCTGATAACAGCAGGCGCCCGCCGCTGGACCGATAGCCGCCACCCAATCCTGGGTCGAGCCTTGCTGATTAATCCGCGCCGCCATCTGCTCCAAAATCCCGTGCCGCAAACCCCGCCAGCCAGCATGAACGGCCGCCACGGCTTTACCGTCGCGACGTGAAAAAATCACCGGCAAGCAGTCCGCCGTAAACACCGTTAAAAGTATCCCGGGCGTTTCAGTATAAAATCCATCGGCCTCGCCGCAGGCTTGTCGAGGCGCGACGACATCTACAATTCTTAGCCCGTGGACCTGCTTTTTCTCGGGCAATGTCTCGCGATAAGGCTGGAGCGAAACGGGCAACAGCGCTTCTTTGGTGCCAAAGCCGTGAACTATTGACGGGATTTGGCCGAGCAGGGCAGAAATATCACTCATGGCATCACTTTTATTTGCAGGTAATGAATAGAGAATACGGCGCGGGGCAAAAGTTGCAACTGTCAGCGGCCTTCTTTAGACTTGACGCCTTGAAGACGCGGGAGAATTCTTCCGTCGCGGCACCTTTCTGGAAACCTGCATGACCTATCAATGTCCCCTTTGCCATCAACCTCTGCAACGCCTTGATAAACAGTGGCGCTGTGAAAATAATCATCAGTTTGATAATGCCAAAGAGGGATACGTCAACCTGCTGCCGGTACAGCATAAACGTTCCAAACAGCCCGGCGACAGTGCCGAAATGATGCTTTCACGCCGCACCTTCCTTGAAGGCGGACACTATCAGCCGCTGCGCGACCGCGTTGTCAGTCTGCTGGATGAACATCTGGATGCAGAGGCGCAGGCGCTACTGGATATCGGCTGTGGCGAAGGATATTACACCTCGGCCATCGAACAGGGCCTCAACGCGCGCCGACAGGTGCAGGTTTACGGCCTCGACGTCGCCAAGGTCGCAATTCGCAATGCCGCCAAACGCTATGGCTCCAACTCCGAGGGCAGTGTGGAATTTTGCGTGGCGTCGAGCCATCGTCTGCCGTTTGCCGATAACTCGTTGGATGCCATCGTACGCATTTACGCGCCCTGCAAGGCGCCAGAGCTGCATCGCGTGCTGAAATCCGCTGGATTAGTGTTGACCGTCGCGCCGGGCCCTCGCCATCTCTATCAGCTCAAAGGGCTGATTTATAATGAGGTTCAACTGCACAGCGACGTTGAAGAGAGATTGGAAGGTTTTGAGCGGGTGAGCACAGAATCGTTGCGTTATGAAATGTCGTTGAACGGTAAACAGGCTTTTGACCTCTTGCAGATGACGCCTTTTGCCTGGCGCGCCACCGAAGCCGTGATGCAAGATTTGTCGCAGCGTGAGACTTTCGCCTGTGAGACCGACTTTGTGATTAGCCTGTTCCGCCGTCTCGATAATTAAATAGTTATTAATTTATTCAGTAATAACGTGACGCAACGTGACGTGGCGAATTGAAAGAGACATCAGGTTATCAAAGCCTGATGTCTAATTTTACTGATAGTTGACCATAAATTTATAAATGTTCTCGAGGTCATCCAACTCTTTCACCCGCACCAACAGGGGCTTCTGCTCCAGTTGCACCACCAATACGCCATCCTCCGACAAATTCATCGCTTTGACACGATCGTAAGTAATAAAAATAGTGGCGTAATAAAATCCGTTCTCTTTGAAACGCAGCTTGGGCCAGCGAACAAATGACAGATAAAAGGTTAGCAAAGCAACGCCTACCAGCAAATAGGCAGTCAAACCACTGCCGTGGTTGATGACATTCTGGTAGAGCAAAATCGCCAGCAGCCCGATAAAGATGATCGCGTCGAGCTTGTTTCGGCGCTGCAAATAGACTTTTAGCCGCGTTTTTCCCTTGCGATTGTCCAGCAAGAATTCGTCGTAAATAGCGTAAGCCAGCATTAAAACGATAAAAACGATCAGCGCAATATTTGTGATCGACATCCTTTTCCTCCCCAAAAAAAACGGGGGCACAAAGGCCCCCGTTGACGTTCAAGGATTATAGGCCCAGCAAGCCAATCCAGTAACCGAAAATACCCAGCACGAAGAAACCGATGATGATCCACAGCGCGTTGACCTTCCTGCGCAGCAGCCACATACAGCCAAAGGTGAGCAACAACGGCACCAGACCCGGCATCAGCTGGTCGAGAATGCCTTGCACTGTCGTGACCGTGGTTTTTCCGGTGGAATCGGTAATCTCGGACACCACCAGCGGGATGTTAACGTGGGTCCACTTATTAACCAGCGCCCCCATGACAAAGAGGCCAAGAATCGACGCCCCCTCTGTCAGTTTTTGCAGGAAACCGCCGCCCATGTCATTAACAATGTCCACGCCTTTTTTATAGCCGTAAGCCACGCCGTAATAACGGTTAAGCAGACGCACAAGGTTGAACAGCACGAAGAACAGCAGCGGACCCAGCAGGCTGCCGCTCATCGCGATACCCGCGCCAAGTGCCGCGAATACCGGACGCACGGTGCCCCAGAAGATAGGGTCGCCAACGCCCGCCAGTGGACCCATCAGGCCAACTTTCAGGCCATTGATTGCGGCATCGTCGATAGGCGCGCCGTTTGCCCGCTGTTCTTCCATCGCAAGTGTTACGCCCAGAACTGGCGCAGCGACATAAGGATGGGTGTTAAAGAACTCCAGATGGCGTTTTATTGCCGCCTTGCGATCGTCATTGTTTTCAGGATAAAGACGACGAATGGCGGGCACCATGCAGTAGCAGAAGCCCAGCGCCTGCATACGTTCAAAGTTCCATGAGCCCTGAAACAGGTTGGAGCGCAGGAACACACCGCGAATATCGCCAGGCGTGAGTTTTTTTACTTGAGTTTGTTCAGTCATTTCTCTCACCCTAGTCCAATTCGTTATCGAGATCGTTAACACCCGGTGCCGCTCTGGCAGCCTGTGCAGACTTGTTGTACTTCGGACTCAGCTGGATATACAGCACGGCCATCACTACACCAATCACACCCAGCGCAACCAGGTTGAAGTTGGTGAAGGCGGCAGTCACGAAGCCAAGGTAGAAGAACGGCATCAGGTAGCCCGCACGCATCATGTTGATTACCATCGCGTAACCAACCACTACGATCATGCCACCGGCGATATTCAGACCGCTGGTGACGACTTCTGGAATCGCGCTCAGCATGCTTTGTACGACGCTGGTGCCGACGGAAACCGCCACAATCGCAGCCGGAATCGCAATACGCATGGCTTGCAGAATCAGTGCCGAGACGTGGATCCAGGAAATCGCCGACAGGTTGCCTTTTTCGGCCGCCTTATCAGCCGCGTGCTGGAATGCAACGGTAATGGTACGCACGATAATCGTCAGTACCTGACCTGCCGCTGCCAGCGGGATTGCCAGCGCAATACCTGCGCCAATCGACTGCCCGCCTGCAATAACCAGGATGGTCGAGATTATCGAGGCGAGGGCGGCATCGGGCGCCACGGCGGCACCGATATTCATCCAGCCAAGGGCAATCATCTCCAGCGTACCGCCGATGATGATGCCGGTTTTCATGTCTCCAAGCACAATACCGATTAACGTACAGGCAACTAACGGACGGTGAAACTGAAACTCATCCAGGATAGATTCCATCCCGGCAATACATGCGACAATAAATATCAGCACAATTTGTAGTGTGGTGATCTCCATTGACCTTCTCCTATACCAAAGGAAGCTGAGGTAAATAATGCCAACCAAAATGGTCCGTGGTCAGATGACCAAGCGGACTTCGCGGGCGCTATTAGTTCATCTTGTTAATTAAATCCATCATCTTCACACGGCTGTCTGAAGAGACTTTGCGCACTTCAAGTTCGATACCCTGACTGTTTAATTTCTTAAACGCGTCGATATCTTTCTGGTCAACGGAGACCGCATTGGTCACCTGAGTTTTGCCTTGCTTAAACGCGATACCGCCGATATTAACGGAGGTAATTTTCACGCCGCCTTCTACCACTCGCACCACATCGGTCGGATTGGTAAACAGCAGCATGACGCGATCGCCGGCATATTTCGGGTTGTCATAGACGCGAATGGCTTTCGCGACGTCAACCACGTGTGCCGTCACGCCCGGCGGTGCCACTTGGGTCAGCAGCGTTTTACGCACGGTATCGGCCGCCACTTCATCACTGATAACGATGATGCGATTGACGTTGGTTTCTTTGGTCCAGCGGGTGGCAACCTGGCCGTGAATCAAACGGTCATCGATGCGGGCAAGGCCGATTTTCATGTGATCGTTTGGACCCAACGCTCGGGCAGGCGCAGCCGTTGTGGTAGCAGGGGGAGAAGCGGGTGGGGCAGTAACGGGCTTATCACTCTCCGGTTCGGCGAGCTTCAGGGCTCTGACGCCTCCCCGACCTGTTTCCAGCGCGATGCTGGTCAATTCGGCAAGAGAAGGGTTGTCGTCGCGTCCCATAAAGGTCTCGACCAGCATGGGAATGTTAACTCCGGTAACGACCTCATAGTCCGGTTTGTCTAACACGATGCGGCTGGCGGCATTGAACGGGCTGCCACCCCAGGTATCGACCAGAAACAGCACGCCGCCGCTTTTGTCGAGGTGTTCAAGCTTTGCGTTATATTTCTCAACCAGTGTATCGGCGTTTTCCCCTGGAACGAAATCGATAAAGGCGACGTTATCCTGATCGCCTATTAACATTTCCGTCGTTTTCAGCAGCTGTTCCGCCGCTGAACCATGAGTGCCGATGATAATAGCAATACTCACTCGCTACCTCCTCTTGTCACCCGACTGGCGGGTTCTGCACTTGGTGATGAAGCTTTATATGTTGTCGGCAGGTTTTGCCGTTCAACAACGTGTCCCTACAAAGTTTCCGTTTCACACACGCATTTCACGAAGACCCTGTATTCCTTTAGTTTCTGAAAATCAATAACCAAATTTCGGAAAAACGTCGAGCAATTCGACTGGATTTATTTTAGTGCGTGAAAAAATAATTTTTGTGACCCCCGTCTGCTATTGAGAGAGAGAAAAGGGGCGATTGTGGCTGTTTTGAGGATTTAGCCCTAAAGCGTTTTAAATCATTGAAGGAAACAGGCTAAAGCTTAGGTATTGCAGTAAGACGACGCCTTAAAAGAGACTTTGCGAAAACTATCAGAGCTGTTACATTATATTTCCAATTATTACACAGGAGTACCGGGCCTCAGCCCACCCTATGGACTGTCACCGAAGACGCTTAACAACGCACGACACCCTCATTTCTACGATTTCCCGGAAAGCACGATCCCTCAGGCACGGCCATTTCGCCCGTTCAAACGCCTCGAGCATGACTCTCTTTCCACCATTCTGTTTATTACTTTCCAATGGCTTATCGCCACAGGCGGCTTCTATTTGCCCGTCATTTGGAACCTCGGATCGCGTAAAAACTCTTTTTGGCGCGTCTGACTTTCTTGCTGATTACACATTGCGGAGTCAAAAATGGAATTTCTAATGGATCCTTCGATTTGGGTCGGTTTACTGACGCTTATCGTGCTCGAAATCGTTTTAGGCATCGACAACCTGGTATTTATCGCTATTTTGGCCGACAAACTGCCGCCGAAACAGCGTGACAAGGCGCGAATCATCGGCCTTTCACTGGCGTTGGTCATGCGTTTGGGGCTGCTGTCGCTGATTTCGTGGATGGTCAAACTCACCACGCCGCTGTTTAGCATCGCGCAGTTTAGCTTCTCCGGCCGTGACCTGATTTTGCTGTTTGGTGGCCTGTTCCTGCTGTTTAAGGCGACCAGCGAACTGCACGAAAGGCTGGAAGGCGAGAACGGGCTTGGCAGCAATAATCGTGGATATTCAGGGTTTTGGGCCGTGGTGGCGCAGATTGTCGTGCTCGATGCTGTGTTCTCGCTCGATGCCGTCATTACCGCCGTAGGCATGGTGAACAATCTGGCCGTCATGATGACCGCCGTGATCATCGCGATGGGCGTCATGCTGCTGGCGTCGAAAGCGTTGACGCGTTTTGTGAATGCGCATCCGACCGTCGTGGTGCTGTGCCTGAGCTTCCTGTTGATGATCGGTTTAAGTCTGATCGCAGAAGGTTTTGGTTTCCATATTCCAAAAGGCTATCTGTACGCGGCGATCGGTTTCTCCGTGCTGATCGAACTGTTTAACCAGATTGCGCGCCGCAACTTCATCAAGCATCAGTCGCATCGCCCCCTGCGCGAACGTACCGCCGAGGCAATTCATCGCCTGATGGGCGGCAAGCGCGACAGCGATCGTCATGAAGAAGAAGCGCATGAAAATGAGCAGCCAAAAGACGAGACCTTTGCGGAAGAAGAGCGCTTTATGATAAGTGGCGTGCTGACGCTGGCTTCGCGCTCGTTGCGCAGCATCATGACGCCGCGCAATGATATTTCGTGGGTCGACTGCGAACGTTCGGCGGAAGAGATCCGCATGCAGCTGCTCGATACGCCGCACAGCCTGTTCCCGATTTGTCGCCAGTCTCTTGACGACGTCATCGGCGTGGTGCGCGCCAAAGATTTGCTGGTGGCGCTGGAAGATGGCAAAGACATTGTTGCCTTTGCCGCGAAAACGCCGCCGATTGTGGTGCCGGAAACCATGGACGTAATTAAGCTGCTGGCCGTATTGCGCCGCGCAAGAGGCCGTTTGGTGGTGGTCAGCAACGAATTTGGCGTGATTCAGGGATTAGTGACGCCGCTCGACGTGCTCGAAGCGATTGCCGGTGAGTTCCCCGACGAAGATGAAACGCCCGATGTCGTGGTCGACGGCGATGGCTGGATGGCGAAGGGCGGCACCGATCTGCACTCCCTCGAACAGCTGCTCAATAACTTTGAGCTGTTCAGTCCAAATGCCGATTACGCCACGCTTGCCGGTTTACTGCTTTCCGAATCTGGGCAAATGCCGGTGGTGGGGGAAGTTATCGAGATGGCGGGGCTGCGTTTCGAAATCATCGAGGTCTCCGAATACCGGATTGATCGCGTGCGCATCACCAAGTTGGCGTATCAGGATCCCCGCGAAGAAGCCGAATAATTTACGGCTGTTTTGCGACAAGGCTGTTCTGCGATAAGGCTATTTTGCGACAAGAAGTAATAGTTAAGAAAAACAAGGGGCAGGTATCTCGCGATATCTGCCCCTTTTCACTTATTCTTTCTATCAACGCTTTCTATCAACGCGTTACATCAGCTCAGGTCAAAAGCAGAAATTAGTCACACTGCACTTTAATCGCCAAACCGCCGCGTGACGTTTCGCGGTATTTGGAATTCATGTCTTTGCCGGTTTCGTACATGGTTTCGATAACTTTATCGAGTGACACGCGCGGCGCGCTGGTACGACGCAGCGCCATTCGCGCAGAGTTAATCGCTTTAACCGAAGCAATGGCGTTACGCTCGATGCACGGAACCTGAACCTGACCTGCAACAGGGTCGCAGGTTAAACCGAGGTTGTGCTCCATGCCGATTTCAGCCGCGACGCACACCTGCTCCGGGCTGCCGCCCATTAATTCGGTTAAACCAGCCGCCGCCATCGAACACGCCACGCCCACTTCACCCTGACAGCCAACTTCCGCACCGGAAATCGAGGCGTTCATCTTATAAAGGATGCCGATCGCGCCGGAGGTCAGGAAGTAACGCTGGTAAATATCAGGGCTGACCGATTCGATAAACTTGTCGTAATAGGCCAACACGGCGGGCACGATGCCGCACGCGCCGTTGGTTGGCGCCGTCACTACGCGGCCCCCGGCGGCGTTTTCTTCATTTACGGCCAGCGCAAACATATTTACCCAGTCAATAACGTGCATTGGGTCATTGGAGAGTTTGTCGTTGGAAACCAGCATGCGACGCAGCGCAGAGGCGCGACGCGGTACGCGCAACGGGCCGGGCAGCACGCCTTCGGTATTGAGTCCGCGATCGATACAGGCTTGCATGGTGTGCCAGATAGACTCGAAATACTGGTCGATTTCGGTTTTGCTATGCTGCGCCAACTCGTTTTTCATCATCAAACCAGACAGCGACAGGCCGGTTTCATGGCATTTTTGCAGCATTTCACTGGCAGAATTAAAGGCGTAAGGCACGTCAACCTGATCCAGAACGGGCTGGCCAAAACTCTCGTCGTCGACGATAAACCCGCCGCCAACAGAATAGTAGGTTTTGCTGTAAATCAGCTGCTCGCCCATGTAGGCATGAATTTGCATGCCGTTTTCATGACGCGGCAGGTTTTCACCACGAAACACCATGCCGGTATCGCGCGGGAAATCGACTTCATGATGCGTGTCGCCGAGAGGCAACCGCTGGCGCTGCTCGACGTCTTTAATAAAGTGTGGAATGGCGTCGATATCTACGGTGTCAGGCTTATTGCCGGCCAAACCGAGAATGATGGCGACGTCGGTGTGGTGACCTTTGCCGGTCAGCGATAATGAGCCATAAACGTCAACCGACACGCGGGTTACGCTGGACAGCAGGTTTTTTTCCAACAGGTCATCGGCAAATTGTTTGCCCGCTTTCATTGGGCCGAGCGTGTGGGAACTGGACGGGCCAATACCCACCTTAAACATGTCGAATACACTGATCACTTAGGACTCCTGAGAGAGACGACTCGGTTTGGATGATCATTGAGGGCAATCATTGGGTGACCGATTTCGCCTAAATTCTGCTTATTTATTGTTCGGTTGTTAGAGGTATAGTGTAAAAGGGTGTGACAGATTACGCAGCGTTTTTCGCATGAAAAAAAGTAATTGATCGCATTAGAGAAAAGTATGTTTTAAATAATTTAAAAACCACGCGATCAATCGCCTATCTGTCTGGCCAGCTGCAAAATAATACCGGCGGTCATTCCCCAGACAAATTGCTCTTCATACCATGAAAGATAAACCCGACGGCTGAGCCCGGCACGATGAATATCCAGCGGATGATAACGCGAAAAATTCAGCGCCTCCTGCAACGGGATTTCAAACAGTTCCGCCACTTCATCGGCATTCGGATGCAGCGCCACGTCGAGCGGGATCAGGCCGACGACCGGGGTAACCTGAAAGCCGGTGCTGCTATCAACCGGATTAAGCTGCCCTAAAACGCGCACCGAATCCGGCGGAATTGCCACCTCTTCATAGGCTTCGCGCAGTGCGGTGAAGACCAGCGATGGATCGGAAGCGTCGGCCGCACCGCCCGGAAATGCCACCTGACCCGCGTGCTTGCGCATGCTGTCGGAACGCCGCGTGAGCAGTAAGGTCGGTTCTTCGCGGCAGATAATCGGGATCAGCACCGCCGCCTGACGTTTCCCCGTGGCCTTGCGCGGCGGAGTCACAGGTAAATGCAGCTGAAAACGGCGGACAAAATCTTCTACGGCGGCGGAAAGCGGCGGAGTGTGCAGCAGGCTCATGGCGTAATGTCCTTACCGAGCAGAGGCAAAATGCGCGCCACTTTGTCGAACGTTTCCTGATATTCCGCCTGTTCCCGACTGTCGGCCACGATACCGCCACCGGCCCAGCAATAGATTTTTCCCTTTTCAGTCAATAGGGTACGAATGGTGATGTTACTGTCCATCGTTCCGCAGCAGCTGATATAGGCGATGCTGCCGCAGTAGCCGTTGCGGCGCTGAGGTTCGAGCTGCTCGATAATCTGCATCGCCCGAATTTTCGGCGCGCCGGTAATTGAGCCGCCCGGGAAACAGGCGCGCAGCAGCGCCGCAGGATGGCAATTTGCCGGCAGGCGCGCGGTAATGGTGCTCACCAGATGATGCACGGCCGGAAACGGCTCGACCACAAACAGCTCCGGCACTTTTACACTGCCCGGGATTGCCACGCGGCCAATGTCGTTGCGCAATAGGTCAACGATCATCAGGTTTTCAGCCCGATCCTTTTCAGATCCCGCCAGCTTTTCAGCCTGAAGCCGGTCAAGCTCGGGATCGTCACTGCGCGGCAGCGTGCCTTTAATTGGCCGCGTCTGGATGCGGTCCTCTTCAAGCCAGATAAAACGCTCGGGCGAAAGGCTTAGCACCGCGTTTTCTGGCAGGCGAATAAAGGCGGAGAAGGGCGCGCGGTTGGTTTGATTCAAACGCAGAAACGCATCCCATTCATCACCCTGATAATCGGCATCAAAACGCTGGGCCAAATTGATTTGATAACAGTCGCCGCTGCGCAAATATTCCTGCACCTGCCTGAATTTTTCGCCATAGGTTTCACGACTCATGTTGGCGCGCCAGCCGGATTGTAGCGTGAAAGGGGGCTGCGCCTCCGGCTGCGAGTGCGCATTTAGCCACGCGAGGCGGGCATCAATGTCGCCGTGCGCCACCAGCGTGAGCCGCTTAAGGTGATGATCGGCAATCAGCGCCCAGTCGTAAATGCCCATCGCCATATCCGGCAGCGTAATGTCGCGATCGGCTATCGGCGTGATTTTTTCCAGCGTTCGACCCAAATCATAGCCGAACAGGCCAAGCGCGCCGCCCTGAAACGGCAACGCTGAATTAGCGGCGGCGTGCAGGCCGCTGTTTTCCAACTCGCGCTGTAATAAATGAAAAGCATCGCCGCCGAGAATTTCACTTTCGCCAGTCTGCCGCCATATTTCAGTTTCATCTCCGCGCGTGGTTAGCGTAATGCGCGGCTCGGCGACCAGAATATCGAATCGATTATGCGCATGCTGGGCCGATCCCGAATGCAGCAGCATCGCCCAGGGCTGGGCGGCCAACGGCGCAAAGCGCGTCAGCAGGGCGTCGGAGTGATAAGGTAATGAATGAAATTCGGGCATTTGAGCGGCTGGCATGATGCGAATAAATTCCTGGCCTGACCTGGCGTATAAGTGAAAACAGGGTTTCTCTGAAGGGTCGATCCTAGCATAAATTTATCTGGGTAGGTCATCGGCAGAAAGAGGGGTATAATGCTCGGCTACGTCAGAAACATGAACTCTCAGACAGACCATCACAGACAGGAACAATCTTATGCTCACCGGAATGCCTTCACTTTCACATAAAGAGCAGCAAGAGGCCGCCGATCGCATTCATGAATTGATGCAGGAAGGCATGAGCAGCGGTCAGGCGATCGCGACCGTTGCCGCAGAAATTCGTGAAACCCACAAGGGTGACCGCGTGACGGTTATCTTTGATGATGAAGACGACGAATAACTTTTCCATCATCAAAATTTGGTCATTAAAAAAGCCGTTGGGCGATTTAAAACGCGCAACGGCTTAAGCATTATTTAGTGAAAAAGTTGGCGAATAAAACAGTATTTAGCGATTAAACAGTATTCAGCGAATAAAAAATTTAACCTTTCACCACGATGGCCGCTGCCGCTTTGATTGCCGTTTCAACGGCCTGCTCGACAGTCTCGCCGATTGACAGCGCGACGCCTAAACGACGCTTGCCGCTGATTTCAGGCTTACCAAACAAACGCACCTGATTTGAACCCACCAGCGCGTGCTCGAGGCCGCTAAAGCTGACATTATTGCTGGTCAGTTCCGGCAGAATAACGGCAGACGCAGACGGGCCAAACTGGCGAATAGTGCCGATTGGCAGACCCAAAAACGCACGGACGTGCAGCGCAAACTCTGATAAATCCTGAGAAATCAAGGTCACCATGCCGGTATCGTGCGGGCGCGGAGAAACTTCGCTGAATACTACGTCGTCACCGCAAACAAACAGCTCCACGCCAAATAAGCCGTGGCCGCCCAGTGCTTCAACCACTTTGCTGGCGATCTCTTTCGCACGGCTCAACGCCAGAATGCTCATCTGCTGTGGCTGCCACGATTCACGATAGTCGCCATCTTCCTGACGATGGCCGATTGGCGCGCAGAAATGAATCCCGTCGATTGCGCTGATGGTCAGCAAAGTTATTTCGAAATCAAACTTAACCAAGCCTTCAACAATCACGCGACCGCCGCCCGCACGACCGCCGAGCTGCGCATAATCCCACGCGGCTTGCAGCGTCTCTTCGCTACGGATCAGGCTCTGACCTTTACCTGAAGAACTCATTACCGGCTTGATAATGCACGGATAACCAATTTCCTGCACCGCCAGCTTGAAGTTGGCTTCGTCGTCGGCAAAACGATAGGTAGAAGTCGGCAGGCTCAGGGTTTCAGCGGCCAAACGACGAATGCCTTCGCGGTTCATGGTCAGACGGGTCGCTTCGGCGCAAGGCACCACGTTGTGACCCTGTTTTTCCAGCTCGACCAGCATGCTGGTGGCGATCGCTTCGATTTCGGGCACGATAAAGTCAGGGCGTTCGCTTTCGATAAGCTGCTTGAGCGCGTCGCCATCGAGCATGTTGATCACGTGGCTGCGATGGGCAACCTGCATCGCGGGCGCATCGGCATAGCGATCGACGGCGATCACTTCCAGACCCAGACGTTGGCACTCAATCGCCACTTCTTTGCCCAGTTCGCCGGAGCCTAATAACATGACGCGGGTTGCGTCGGTACGCAGTGCAGTTCCAAGAGTTAACATAGCGGGATACCTGGTTCTTTGTCAGTGAAGCTGAGGTGGATAGTAAAGGTTTAAAAAGCCTGTCGGCGGCATAATTCTTACGCTAAAGCGTGATTATGCAGGCGCCCTGAAAACAATTGGCGGCATTATATAGGAAAATTACCGGCTACGAAAACGTTTGCGCGGCGAGGCCCGGATTTGCGCGCCGCCGCCGAATGTGCGTTAATAGCCGGGCATTCGCGATTAAGCCGAGTGTTTTTATTTTTATAGTATGTTTTCTAGTAATGAAGAGTTAAGGATAGATAATGAGCAAGTTAACTGGTCAGGTAAAATGGTTCAACGAAAGCAAAGGCTTCGGTTTCATCACGCCTGCTGATGGTTCTAAAGACGTTTTCGTACATTTTTCTGCAATCAACAGCGATGGCTTCAAAACTCTGGCTGAAGGTCAGAACGTTGAGTTCACCATCCAGGACAGCCCACGCGGCCCGTCTGCTGCCAACGTCATCGCGCTGTAATCAGTTTTCTGGCTTATTAAGTCAGAACTCATAAAGTTGATCACGTTTTCCTAAAACCCGCCACGCTGCGGGTTTTTTTGTGCCGCTCCATTTTTTTCTCCCCTCAATAAACAGCGCTAAGGCGTTATTTTGCCTTCTCTGTTATTATTCTGTTTATTACATGGCGCCGAGAGTCTTGCGCCGCTTCGTTTTATTCGCCTTACATAAGAGTTATCGCCTTGAGCACGCATTCTTTTTCTACCCTGACTTTGCCATCTGAACAACTTGCCAACCTCGAAGAGCTGGGTTACGCCCAAATGACGCCGATTCAGGAAGCCGCGCTGCCTGCTATCCTGCTTGGGCAAGACGTCCGCGCCAAGGCTAAAACCGGCAGCGGCAAAACGGCTGCCTTTGGTATCGGCCTCCTCGATAAAATCGCCGTGAGCGAGTTTGTTTGCCAGGCGCTGGTGCTGTGTCCGACGCGCGAACTGGCGGATCAGGTCAGTAAAGAGCTGCGTCGTCTGGCGCGCTTCACCCAAAACATCAAGATTTTGACCCTGTGCGGCGGCCAACCTATTTCGCCACAGCTCGACTCGCTGGTGCGTCAGCCGCACATCGTGGTCGGCACGCCGGGTCGTATTCAGGAACACCTGCGCAAGGGCACGCTGAAGCTTGATAGCCTGAAAGTGCTGGTGCTCGACGAAGCCGATCGCATGCTGGACATGGGCTTTAGCGAAGATATCGAAGACGTGGTGAGCTACACGCCGCCGTCGCGCCAGACGCTGCTGTTTTCCGCGACCTATCCGCAAGGCATTGATCGCATTAGCAACAAGTTCCAGCGTCAGCCGTTAAACGTTGAAATCGAAGGCGAAGAAGATGTCGCCGACATCGAACAAATCTTTATCGAAGCCGATCGCCACAGCCGTTTGTCGCTGCTGGCCGCCGTGCTTTATCAGCATCAGCCGACCTCCTGCGTGGTGTTCTGCAATACCAAGCGCGACTGTCAGGAAATCGCCGATACGCTGGCGAGCAAAGGCATCAGCGTTTTGGCGCTGAACGGTGATTTAGAGCAGCGCGATCGCGACCGCGTGTTGGTGCGCTTCTCCAACGGCAGCTGCCGCGTGCTGGTGGCTACCGACGTCGCCGCCCGTGGTCTGGACATCAAACAGCTTGGTTTGGTGATTAACTACGAGCTGTCGTTTGACCCAGAAGTCCACGTTCACCGCGTTGGCCGTACGGGCCGTGCAGGCACCAGCGGGTTAGCCGTCAGCCTGGTTACGCCGCAGGAGATGACCCGCGTTCACGCGCTCGAAGATTACACCAATAAAAAGTTCAAATGGCAGCCTGCGTCGCAAAGCCTCTCTGCACCGGCCGTAACGCTGGAGCCAGAAATGCTGACGCTGTGCATCGACGGTGGCCGTAAAGCCAAAATCCGTCCGGGCGATATTTTGGGCGCGCTGACGGGCGATGCTGGCCTGACCGCTGCTGAAGTCGGCAAAATCGACATGTTCCCGATCCACGCTTACGTTGCAATCCGTAAAAATAGCGCCAAGAAAGCGCTGCAACGTTTGCAGGAAGGCAAAATCAAGGGCAAAAACTGCAAAGCGATGCTAATGCGCTGATTTTCAGCGTTTTTAATGCCGCTATCAAACCTCGAGAGGAGAGAAACCGACCAATGATGACACCTCCAAAGGCAGAAAAACGTCCTTATCCGATCACTACGCACGGCGATACGCGCGTTGATGACTATTATTGGCTGCGCGATGACGAGCGCAGCGATGCTGACGTGCTGAACTATTTGCAGGCCGAAAACGGCTGGACCGAGCAGGCGATGAAGCCGCATCAGGCGCTGCGCGAGGCGCTGTATCAGGAAATGGTCGACCGCATTCCGCAACAGGATCACTCGGTGCCTTACGTGCGACGCGGCTACCGTTATCAGACGCGCTATGAGCCGGGCAACGAATACCCGATTTATCTGCGCCAGCCTGCCGAAGCTACCGATGAGTGGCAAACGCTGATCGACGGCAACGAACGCGCCGCCGATCGCGAGTTTTATACGCTCGGCGGTTTGGACGTCAGTCCGGATAACAAAAGTCTGCTGGTGGCAGAGGATTTCCTCTCTCGTCGTCAGTACGATATTCGCGTAAAAAATCTAGGTGACGAAAGCTGGTCTGAAGAAACCCTGAGTAATACCTCAGGAAATGCCGAGTGGGCCAACGATTCGAAAACCATTTTTTATGTGCGTAAACATAAGACTACGTTGCTGCCTTATCAGGTTTATCGTCATCAGGTCGGCACGTCGCCGTCTGAGGATGTTCTGATCTACGAAGAGAAGGACGATACCTTTTACGTCGGCCTCGATAAAACCACCTCCGAGCGTTTTATCCTGATCCATCTCGACAGCACGACCACCTCTGAATGCCTGCTGCTGGATGCCGATAATCCTTTAGCCGAGCCAAAAGTGTTCCTGTCGCGTCGTAAAGACCACGAATACGCGCTGGATCATTATCAGGGTCATTTTTACATTCGTTCAAACAGAGACGGCAAAAACCTTGGCCTTTATAAGAGTGAAAGCGCTAACGAAGCCAGCTGGCAAACGCTGATCCCCGCGCGTGATGATGTCATGCTCGAAGGTTTCAGCCTGTTCCGCGATTGGCTGGTTATTGAAGAGCGTCAGGATGGCTTGACTCATCTGCGTCAAATTCATTGGCAAAGTGGCGAAGAAAAGTCGCTGAAGTTTGACGATCCGACCTATGTGACCTGGCTGTCGTTTAATCCCGATCCTGATACTTCGCTGCTACGCTACGGCTATTCGTCGATGACGACCGCCAGCTCGCTGTTTGAGCTGGATTTAGATACGGGCGAACGCAAGCTGTTGAAACAGCAGGAAGTGAAAGATTTCGACGCCAGCAATTATCGCAGCGAACGCCTGTGGGTGACCGCGCGTGACGGCGTAAAAGTGCCGGTTTCGCTGGTTTATCGCCACGATCTTTTCAAGGCAGGCCACAATCCGCTGATGATTTACGCCTACGGATCTTATGGCAGCAGCATGGATCCGGGCTTTAGCGGCAGTCGCCTGAGCCTGCTGGATCGCGGTTTCGTCTTTGCGTTGGCCCATATTCGCGGTGGCGCAGATCTCGGCCAGCAATGGTACGACGACGGCAAGCTGTTCAATAAGCTCAATACTTTCAATGACTTTATCGACGTAACTCGCTCACTGGTCGAGCAGCAGTATGGCGACAAAGACAAAGTTTACGCGATGGGCGGCAGCGCGGGCGGCCTGTTGATGGGCGCGGTTATTAATCAGGCACCCGAGCTGTATCACGGCATCGTGGCGCAGGTGCCGTTTGTTGACGTGGTGACCACCATGCTCGATGAATCTATTCCGCTGACTACCGGCGAATATGACGAGTGGGGCAATCCAAACGACAAAGCCTACTACGACTATATTCTGCAATACAGCCCGTACGATCAGGTTAAGGCGCAGGATTATCCGCACATGTTAGTTACCACGGGCCTGCACGATTCTCAGGTGCAATACTGGGAACCGGCCAAGTGGGTGGCAAAACTGCGTGAGCTGAAAACCGACGATCGCCAGCTGTTAATGTACACCGATATGGATTCGGGGCACGGCGGGAAGTCTGGGCGTTTCAAAGCTTATGAAGATATCGCGATGGAATATGCCTTCCTGATCGCGCTGAGTCAGTAAACTCAGGTTTACTCAGGTTTACTCAGGCGCAATTAAGACAAAATCAGGGCAAATAAGCAATAATCAGTTGAAATTGTATTTGTTTTGACCATAAAAAAGAGAGACGGTGTAGGCCGCCTCTCTTTTTTTGTTTCAGCTTACAAAATCTTAGCTCTCTAAAAACTAGTTCTTTAAAAGCTAGTTCTCTAAAAAATAGTGCAAACTGTATTTCATATCGGCGCTCAGGCTGTCTACCGAACGCAGCATCCAACGCAGATAACCGGGATCCTGCAACGCAATCTCCGCGATTTTCTTGCCTCGATATTTGCCAAACTTCAACGTACGCAGCAGAGTAGGGCGATCGCCAAGCGCAACCATCTCTTCTGGCGTCCAGTCAGACTCCTGCAAAATACGCTGCAACAGCGCGGCGGTGACGTAACAGTCGTACAACGCGCGGTGCGCATGCAAATCTTGCGGAGGAGAAGTCTGTAAATTCAGGCTCTTGCGCAGATTCTGTAAACTGTAGCTCGGCTGGCCCGGAAAGAGTTCGCGCGACAGTTTAACGGTGCAAATCCACTGACCGTTCATCTCGGGCAGCATTTTGCGGTCAAACGCGGCGTTGTGCGCCACGTAAAACGGATGCCCCTGATATCTTCTTACTGCCACGGCTATTCTGGGCTTATCTTCCACCATCTCTTCGGTGATCCGATGGATTGCCATGGCCTGCGGGCTAATCGGTCGATCGGGACAGACTAAATCGCTCATCGGCTGAGTAATTTGGCCGTCGACCACGTCGACCGAGGCAATTTCAACGACGCCGCCGTCAAAACCACAGGTTTCTGTATCAATCACCCTAAATGTCATGTTGCTTTGCTCCTGATGGTTTAGGTTTCCTGATAGCTTAACAGCTCGACCTGTCCATGCCAGCCGTTGTCGGTGCGTTTCGCGATGGCAATGGCGTCTTGATTGGTCGGTGCCACGACGATAGCGTGGCCTAATTCGGACCAGATAGCGCTTTTACCCGCCGGGGTCCAACCGCCCGTTGGCGCGCAGTGGTTGGCCATAATCACCGCCATGCCGTGTTCTTCGGCATAACCGCGCATCATGGCGCTGTCTTTTTTGTAGCCCGGTTCAGAAATTAATACCCCTGCACCATAAATATCTGCGCCGTGATCGGCTGCGTATTTCGGATGCGAAGGCTCGGCAATGTCGGCACAAATTGCCAATCCAAGCGTTTTTTCGCCCACGTTAAGCTGTGGCCCACCCTGACCCGGCACGAAGAAATCGGGTTCTTCGCCGTGTAAATACTGTTTGGTATAGGAATAAAGTGTGCCGTCGGGGGAGAAAACCACCGCGCCAATGTAAAGGGCGTCGCCATCGCTACAGCCTAGCGGTGCGCCGACAACAATGGTCATATTGTAACGCTTTGCCTGCGTGCGCAAAACTTCAAGCCGCGGATCCTGCAAGGTCAATCCGAGTTTACGGGCGAGCTCAAGCTCGTAGCCGGTCAGGGAAAGCTCGGGGAAAATCAGCAGATTGACATGGTGCTTTGCAGCCAGCGCCACGGCTTGCGCGTGACGTTCTATATTTACATCGATATTACCGGCCAGGCAGGTGATTTGCGCCGCAGCAATAATAAAGTGACTCATCAAATATTCTCGGGTAAATGCAACGTAGGCCAATTAACAAAAAAACCCGCAATGGCGGGTTTATCTTGATACGAAGCTGGGTGTTACGCAGAAGCCTTTTTAGCGCGTTTGTCAGCCTTTTTTTCAGCTGGAGTTTTCAACGGCTTTTTCTTCGCATTCTTTTTGCTATCCATTCCTTTACTCATATCGGCCTCTCTTAAGCGGTGTGGATTGGGTTGCTCTGCTATTTACTGCTTATTTGCTGCAACATGCAATAGATGCGCGCACTTTTTTAAGTAATGTTTTGCCGTCGCCTTTTTACGAATGAAACCGGCAAAAGAATAACTGACTATTATCTGCGCAGCGCTGCCGAATTACTGTGCTATTGATCCCTTAAATCCCGCTTTTTTACCCTGCAATGTACCAAGATGATTGACCCCTTACGCGGGATACGGTGTTATTGAGAATAGTCAGGATGATGATGGTTAAATAATTCGAGATTAAACAGTTCAAGGTTAATCAATTCGATACGCTGGAATAAAAACAACAGGAAAAGTCATGCCTAGATTGAAAGGGTTGTATTTACCTCGGGAAGCCTATGCCAGCGGATTGCTGGATACCGGCGACGGTCATCAGATTTATTGGGAGCGTAGCGGGAATCCAAAGGGTAAACCGGCGGTCTTTTTGCATGGCGGTCCGGGCGGCGGCTGCTCCTCTGTGCATCGTCAACTGTTTGATCCTAATGATTATGATGTGATGTTGTTCGACCAGCGCGGATGTGGACGCTCCTTGCCGCACGCCAGCCTTGAAAATAATACCACTTGGGATCTGGTGGCCGATATTGAACGTCTGCGCGAGATGGCCGGCGTTAAAAAATGGTTGGTATTTGGCGGTTCCTGGGGCTCAACGCTGGCGCTGGCCTACGCGCAAAAGCATCCGGATCGGGTGAGCGAATTGGTCCTACGCGGGATTTTCACCATCAGAAAGCAGGAATTGCTGTGGTATTACCAAGATGGCGCGTCGCGATTCTTTCCGGAAAAATGGCAAAACGTGTTGTCTATTCTTTCTGAAGAAGAGCGCAAAGATGTCATCGGCTCTTACCGTGCGCGTTTAACCAGTGACGATCGCGCCGTCCAGCTCGAAGCCGCCAAGATTTGGAGCCTGTGGGAAGGTGAGACGGTAACCCTGCTGCCCACGGAAGATTCAGCCTCATTCGGCGAGGAAGATTTCGCGCTAGCCTTCGCCCGCATCGAAAATCACTACTTTACTCATCTAGGCTTTATGGAAACCGATGACCAGCTGCTGCGCGACGTGGAGAAGATTCGCCACATCCCGGCGGTTATCGTGCATGGTCGCTATGACATGGCCTGTCAGGTGCAGAATGCCTGGGATCTGGCAAAAGCCTGGCCTGAAGCCGAGCTGCATATTATTGAAGGAGCAGGGCACTCGTTTAATGAGCCCGGCATTCTTGACCAGCTAATTCGCGCGAATCAGAAATTCGCACGCCGCTGATTTCCCTTCTATCTCGTCTGCTGTTACGAATTATGGGCAATGTTATCGTTGCTTAGGTTCGTAAGGCAGGCGGGAGTATTTGTGTGACTCAACGCGATAAAAGGCGACCCGCTCACGGAAATAGTCACGCAGGTGGGCAGGTTGCTCACGTTCGACAATTTCTGCCACCACCGGCATGTTGTAGCGCTCTTTGAACGCTACGGCAGACGCCGCCAAATCAATATTGATTTTATCCATCTCTTCTTTGCTGAGTTCAGCCAGATTTTGTTTCATCTTCTTCTTCCTGCTTGGCGATAGCGCGCATTTTACTAATGGAATCGCGTTCTTGTAGAGGCCTTGTTACTGTCGAAACCGTCTACTTTCGACGACATTGTACTTGAGTGGCAGAGCAAGGTGAATGCCTTATCCCAGAGACATTATTCCCTCTTAATCTAAATGAGATGAATAAGCATTTACGTTTCATTGTTGGAATATATATTAATTGTGAGCGGTGGCGTGACGATAATAAGAAAAGGATTAGTGTCGCTAAATAAGAATAATTCTTTTTAATAGCAAATCCCCATGTAAATAATTCTCAATAGCAACTTAATTCTTATTTGATGCATGTAAAAATGCCTTTAATATCAGACAAATAAAATATTATATTGATTTGAACACTATTAATTAAAACAATCCTTTTTATTTCCAAATGAGTTGGGCATAATGCCCTCAAATAATGAATCACATAATTCACACAATTTATTTAATTAAATTTTGGAGCCTCATCATGCTTAAAGAAGATATGGTTAAACAGCTTAATGCCCAGCTGAATCTGGAATTCTACTCCGCCAACTTATATTTGCAGATGAGTGCCTGGTGTAGCGATAAAGGTTTCGAAGGTGCTGCCGCATTCCTGATGGAACATTCTCGTGAAGAGATGGACCACATGCATCGCCTGTTCAAATATGTCAGCGATACCGGCGCATTGCCGCTGCTGGGCACTATCGAAGCCCCTCGCGCCGATTTCGTCTCACTTTCTGATGTTTTCAATCTGGCTTACAAGCACGAGCAGCTGATTACCGAAGAGATTAACAAGCTTGCCGATTTGGCGATGACCACCAAAGATTATTCAACCTTCAACTTCCTGCAATGGTATGTCGCCGAGCAGCACGAAGAAGAGACGTTGTTCAAACTGGTTCTCGATAAACTGGGTCTGGTCAGCAACACGGGTAACGGTCTGTTCTTCGTCGATAAAGATCTTAAAGCCATGGTCGGACAATCTACCCCGGCTTAAGCTTGAACGAATAGCTAATAGTCTTAGTGATTTATAAAGTTAATAGCAAATGCGCAGAACGGCTCTCGCTGGTCTGCGCTTTTATCCCTATAATTCATGCGATTAATTCTTTCCGCTACTTCACACCTCGCCTTAAACCTTTAGTGCGGAATCCGTGCTATTCCAACTTTTGACATTAGTAAGCCATTAATTTTCACAGAATCTGACGGCAGTTTGCGTTAAAGTTGCGCGTGCATTTTTCACGTTCAGCTAGCCAAGGATAAATTGTGTCTATTAAAAAACTGCTGCGTTCACGTATTTTCAGCGTTGCCTGTGTTTTAGCGACAGGATTGATTTCACAACAGGCGCTTGCCCACGCCCATCTCAAGACTGAGACCCCCTCTGCCGACAGTCAGGTAAGCGTTGCGCCTAGTGAATTAACGCTGGGTTTTAGCGAAGGTATCGAACCGAATTTCAGCAAGGTCGAGCTGGTGGGACCCAACAATCAGCCGATAAAAACGGACGCGCTCAAGCTTGCAACGAATGACAACACTCAAGCCCTGATCGCGCTGCCGACGCCGCTGACCTCAGGTAAGTATGTGGTTTCGTGGCACGTGGTCTCGGTTGATGGCCATAAAACGCAGGGCAATTATAGCTTTAGCGTGAAGTAACCGATGAGCCTGGCGTCGCTGTTCGTTATATGCCGCTTCGTGCATTTTGTGTCGATGATGCAACTGTTTGGCGCCTGTGTTTTCACTCGCTTACTGTCGCCGGAAGGTTTTTCCGCTATCCTCGCGCGAAAAAATCAGACCCTGATTATCACCTCGGCGACCATATCGGCCTTATCCGCCGTGCTGTTGTTGGCCGTGCAGGCCGGCGTAATGGGTAACGGCTGGCCGGATGTTCTTCATCTCGACGTCTGGCTGCTGGTGTTAACTACCACTTTTGGCGACGTGTGGCGCTGGCACATGCTGCTGGCGGCACTCGCGCTGTTAATCTTGCTGATTGACGGGCTGCCCGGACGTTTTCTGCTGGCTATTTTGCTCAGCGGCGGATTATTGATAGGGCAGGCGCTGATTGGCCACGCCGCGATGCATGACGGCCTGCGCGGATTTTTACAGCGCACCAATCATGCCGTTCATCTCCTGAGTGCCGCCTATTGGTTTGGGAGTCTGGTTCCGCTGCTGACCTGCATGGCTTACACCCATTTGCCCGCTACGCGCCAGGCGGCCATTGTGACGCTGCTGCGTTTCTCGACCTTCGGACATATTGCCGTCGCGTTAGTCGTGCTGACCGGCATTATAAATAGCGCCATGATCCTTGGCCGCTGGCCGATTCACCTACATTCTCCCTACGAATTTTTGCTGGTGTGCAAGGCCGCGCTGGTGCTGCTGATGGTCGGCGTGGCGGTGTATAATCGCTATCGATTAGTGCCTCAACTCGCGCTGCATGCCGATAAAACTCAGCGTCAGATGATTGCCGTTTGCTGGTTCGAGTTTGGATTAGCACTACTGGTGATTGCACTGGTCAGCCTTTTTGCTACCCTGTCACCCAATTAATGAACGCGCCGTATTCCGCATCAAGAATTGAACAAGAAAGATTAACGAGGAAGAGTCATGAAAAAAACACTGCTTGGGTGCCTGTTATTGACCCTGTCTGCCAGCAGCTTTGCAGCCCCGCAGGTGATTACCGTCAGCCGCCTGCAGTTTGGCAAGGCGTGGGCGTTTACCCGTGAAGAAGTGATGCTGCAATGTCGCCCGGGCAATGCCTTATTCGTCATTAACGACAGCACGTTGGCGCAGTATCCACTGAATGACGTCGCGACGCAGATGGTCAAGGAAGGCAAATTTAGCGCTCTGCCGCTGAGCACTATCCAGCTGGACGACCCGCAAAATCCGGGTCACAAAATGAGCCTTGCGCCATTTATCGAGCGCGCCCAAACCCTTTGTTAAGATAATTTCGCAGAGGCTGACACCATCGGCCTCTGACATATCACCCTTAAGTCGCCTCATTTCTACGACAATTGATAAATTTTTCGACACTTTTTGCGGTTCAGCTCACAAATCTAAATTCATTTCACTCAGTTATTATCACTTCCTGACAAACCCGCTGGAAAACCCTAACGCCTCGTCTACGCTTTAAAGTGTAAGGCTTAATCGCCTGCATCAATGCCAACTTTTAGCGCACGGCTCTCTCCCAAGAGCCATTTCCCTAGACCGAATATAGGAATCGTATTCGGTCTTTTTTTGCCTTTTTTTTAATCAACCGCTTGTTCTATCATCAAACTTTTCATAACCAATGAGGCCCACAATGGGCCTTTTTCTTTTTAATGTTCCTAGTCAGATAATATGTGAGAAAGTCATCACAATATATATTAGTAATTACACCTAGCTAGGCTGGTTAGAGCTTTCATTCATGGTGACGTAGATTTCCCACTTATCAATTAGTCGAAGACCAAGCATCCCGTGGGGAATGTAGCCAATATTGAACTCTTTGTAGCTGTCGGACGCACTATTTGCTATTACAGATGGGCGGGCGTAGGAGCGGCAAATGTGAAATTAACGTAGGGATATGAGTCACTAACCAAATCACTTTGATATATAAATCATTGAATTAAATATAATTAAAGCAGTTAGTTACTGATATCGCTATTCTCCACCAGTATCGAACCTGCCTAAGTTTTTGCAAAAGACTAAAAAGGGCTATGAGGTTTACTACATTGATGAAGAGTATTTTGCCACACATGCCTATTTAGTGTATAAAATCGACAGTAAGACTCATGGTGTTATTGCTCCTCGACATACCATGCATATTGAAACATATATTTCCTATCTGTCAGCAACACAACTATTCTGGGAGGTGCTAAAAAATGAAGAAAAATTTAAACCAACAAAAATTAACTAGTTTTTTACAAACCACACCCCGTGCCGGTGAGCTGAACAGGTATTGTAAGGAACGCATCGCATCAGGAGAAATTTCTGGTGATGACCTTATCTTGTATCTCGATGATATAGTTAATAATATTCCACTACCTGAGACAGTCCAAGCAGATGTTTATAACGCTCTCGATGCACTTGCGGGCCTATGTCATCCAAGTAGCTATGTTGGCGAAGGCAATTATGGTTATATTCATCATGCTTAAACAAGTTAAGTTAAGCCATATCATTGACTTAATATAAGAACTCCGAAGACCCAGCAATGACTGGGCTTTTTTTATGGAATAATCCAATTTTATCATTAATACATTAACTAACTCTCCCCATGTAAGTCGGCATCCATTATGCAGGCTCTTTGCGACCCTACCTACTAACCCTCAAACTTGGTCTTTAAAGCCCTTTGTATTGATCGAATCTATTTAAATAGCCACTTTATATATTTATTTAATCCGATCTGCTCATTTAAAAATAATATAAATACTCTTTCCGAAAAGTAATTGTTAAATTTGAGAGGCGTTTTTTACTTAAGTTAAATTTGCGTGCTGGAAACTCTGTACTACGCTTATGTTGCTCGCATGATTATTTCTGCAATTAACATTTCATAAGGATATAAAATGGGTATCTATTTATCAGCGAATTATAGAAAGCAAAAATCTAAATTAGTGGTTACGAGCCTATTTACCGTGTTCGTAATGTCTTGGACGAGTTCGGCATTTGCCGCTCCAGCCACGGTTATTGCAGGTAACTGGTCAGAAGAGCAAGCAGAATCACGCTCTGACTTCACATGCCCTGCAAATCAAGTCATTGTTTCTCGTGAACATACTGGGGATGAAAACGGTCGTACCCGCTATAAATGCGCCACAGTATCGCAAGATGGAAAGGCCTTTACCACTAAGGACGCGCAATGGTCAGAGAGTATTAAAGAGTCGGCTGGGACGTATTATCAATGCCCTGAATCTAGCCCGGTAATGACAGGTCGAAAACATTCTGGCGATGAAAATGGCAACACTCTTTATCAATGCTCTACTCTAATTAACGCTTCGGGCCAAACTGTAAAAGTCACTGATGGAAAATGGTCAGAAAATCTACAAGAAAATCATTCTTCCTTTGAGTGTCCAGCGAACACGGTGATGATTGGGCGTGAACATTCAGGGGATGAGAACGGTAATACGAAATATTATTGTGGGCAGGTCAATTAAAATATAATCGCTTTATCCGATGTATAAATCACCGCTGATATTTCTAAAATAGTTTGGTGGAGATTAGCCATAGTTAAAGACAGCCGATTTCCATTGGTCCTCCCTTAGCTTTCAATCATGTGAAGGGGGGACTTCGCATGATACGGCTGGTTTTCGAGTCTTAATTGATGCATCGAGGCCCTAAACGCCGTTCCCGACTAATTCCCTCTGCCTGAACTAAAAAACCTTCCTTACATCTAGTCATTGTTACCCAATCTAATCCGAATCTTATTAAGGTAAACCCTCAAGTTGTACAAGCGCTAATATCAAAAAATTTTATTATTAATCATTAATATAGATATTATTTAACAACTTATTGACCTCCGACCACACAAAATACTTCGTTTAAAGTTGTACAATTAACTAAATCTTGTATAACTTTGTGGGGTGGCAATTAGTCACACGTAACGAAGGTGCTTTGCGCCGCCTCTGAAGGGATTACGGAACTAAACTTTCAGAGGTATTTTTTTATGTTTTCTTGTCATCATCCGATAATCAACAGCGCAGTTTTTCTAACGGTGTTTTTGATAACATCGGAATAATAAAATCCTCAGCTTTGCCCAAGCGTTTTTCTCGCTCACACTCGACTACCGAAAAAATAATTCGGACTCCATCAAAGAATCGCCGTTAGCTGCTATTTACGTGCTGTGACGGGTGAAATGTATCGGTATTCAGATCTGGAAAAAAGGCGTTAGAGCTTATATATGAAAATAACAATTAGGGAGGGAGTTTTGCAGGATGGAAAAGTAAATATTCATCACAAGGCGCGAACTACAGCAGCCTTGTGATGGGTACTGTCATACTAAATCGTCGGGTGTACGGAACACAACGGCTTCTAACGCATTACGATAGATATCTAATTTAACCACGTCGGATTCAGTTTCCAGCAAGGCAATCAGTCTAATCATAATGGCTTTATTGGTTACCAGTCGACCGCTGGTCGCTAATTCTACTTTTATGTCTTGGATAACGTCATATTCACTTGGAAAAGCGTGTGCCGTAAAGCGTGTCTTTTCATATTCTACAAAATTCATTTCCGACATTTTATAACCCTCAAAAGGTAGTCAAAAAAATACCACTAAAGGTGGAAATCAACGTGGCACCTTCAGTGGCAATGCAAAGCATCTTCGTTACAAGCTCCAATAGAGCTGCAACAAACTTATACAAAAACCTCTTCTTGTACAACTTTTAAATGAACTATTTGTGCTCAATGGCGTGTTTTTTTAACCTTTAGTTATCTTTAGTTATAAGGAAGGCGTGAAAACGAGATTTACGTTGTATGTAAAATACACTGGAAGAAGTGAATTGAAGCTATCCTGCTGATTTTTAATGCTTAATCTACGGTTTAAAATTAATGAAGAAAAAGCTTCTTCAACTGAGAATTATTCCTATCCACATCATTCTTGTTAAGCTTTTAGACCTTGTACAACTTCACTCCTGCCGTCAGCGCCAAGTATTCTAGTTATCAAAAATAAGGGGTGCAAAAAAGCTCGCGCAAGTTTTCAGCTATTTATTTAGGAATCAGACAGTTCCTAGGCTAAAACCCTTCTTTTGTAGGTTTATTGCACGTTAGATGTTTCACCGCGTGATGATGGGTAACTTTTTCAAAATATAGGCCCCTGCTGCAAATAATTATCGTCTTATGTTCTAAGCTTAAATTGTTGAATGTTAACAAACTGCACCAGACAGTTATGTTTGAGTCACTATCTCATCGAAAAGGAACTAAAAATGAGCGATGTAATTTTTGAACAGGCACCAATGAAACTTATTACGCGATTCACCTTGGGAGATAACGTATCGCTGGTCACTTTTCCTGTAGGTAATCCGCCCGTTAGCTATCGTTTGGAAGCCAAGATTGTGGAGACCAACGACAATAATTTCGTCGGTGAAGTTACGAAAGTCGAGCCCGTTGGTCGTGACTCTTTCGAGCAGCACCACTTTCATTTAGGCGGCCACGTGGAGTTTCAGGCGGAAAATATTCTCGGTAACGCACCATAAGAGAATAGGGCGTTATCAATTTCCGTTACATTAATGGCCTTATTTATTCACTGCATTGGCGGTATCTTCCCCAGCCAATGCAGATTGAAATCAGATATCGCCGATTCAAGCGCCACAATTACTCTGCCACGTTTAGCACTGTGAACTTTGTATCGCTATGTTGGCGATAGAACCTTCTCGTGTTTATTCGCGGAGATCCAAGCGTGAAAAAAATTATCCTGATTTGTGCGGCGCTGGCGATGGCTGGCTGTTCATCGGGCCCTTATGAGCCAACCCAGCAGGTATTGCAAGCCTACAGCGCCAGCAAGCCTGATACCACTAAAGTGCGTGTCCACCGCAAGCCTCAATTGTCGGGTTCCATTCTTGACGAAAGCTGCCCGTTGATTGTTTATGTCGATGACAAAGAGGCAGCGGGTTTGCAGAAAAATCAGTATGCCGACCTTTATATACCCAACGGCGTTCACGCGTTAAAAGTGAAATTTTCCTGCGCCATCACGCCAATAGACAAAGCGATGACGATAGATCTGGATGGCACGCCGCAAAGTTATGAAACGGCGCTTAATTCACTGCACCGCTACATCTTGACGAGAGTTAAATAAAATCATGTCCCTGATTGAGCAAGAAGAAACCCTGATCCTGGTCGACGAGCAGGATAATAATGTCGGCGTCGGTCCTAAAATGCAGGTTCATTTGCAGGGGGCACTGCATCGCGCATTTTCAGTGTTTATTTTTGACAGTCAGGGACGATTAATGTTGCAGCAGCGCGCCAGCGGTAAATACCATTCTGGCGGACTGTGGACCAACTCCTGCTGCGGTCATCCACGCGTCGGGGAAAGCAATTTACAGGCCTCGACTCGCCGACTTTATGAAGAGATGGGATTTACCTGTGCGTTATCCGAGGTCGACCAGATCCTTTATCGGGTCGATGTCTCAAATGGTCTGGTAGAGAACGAATACAATCACACGTTTGTCGGCTTATTCGACGCGCTTCCCGCACTTAATCCACAGGAAGCCGAAGGTTGGCAATGGATGACGATAGAAGATGTTTTTAAAGCCGTTGAACAAAATCCCGCGCAGTTTACCGCCTGGTTTAAAGCCATTCTGGCGCATTTTGGGCAACAGACTATTCAGCGCTGGGCGCAGAGTTTTCAGCATCGTTAACTGAAATTAGCGTTTTGCCGTTTTTCGCGGCTTCGGTACGAATAATGTCGTGCAGCTTTCCATCGCGAAAATGCAGGGCCACGCCGTCGTCGGCAGCATAAGCCAGCGGCAGACTTTGCTCCTTCAGCAGCGTCATAAACGACTCTTCTCTGCCTTCTTCCGCACCAAAATGTGGACACATTACGCCAGCCAGCAGGCCTAGTCCGGGCACCAGCGAATACCCGCCGCTCGAATCTGAATGTCCCAAATCAAACCAGCAAATCGCTCCCGCACTGACACCACACAGCACCGCGCCATGCCTCAAGGCCGATTTTAGCTGCTGATCGATAGAAAACTCGCGCCAAACGGCCATCATCGCGCGCGTATTGCCTCCCGCCACAAAAATCACGTCGGCCTGAGAAATCAGCTCATCAATCTCCTTAACCGAATGATAAGGCGGGCGAAATATCGACAGCACGCTAACTTTGTGTCCGGCCGAGGCGAATTTTTTCTCAAACTGTTCGATTCTCTGCGCGTCGTCACCGCTTGCCGTGGTGATATAGAGAATCTGCGGATCTTCCTTTTGAGTTAAGGAGAGGACATAGCTGTCAATCGGGGTAATCTGCTGCAAATCGGCCGCGGTTTCTCCGCCGATGGCAACGATATTGGCCTGCTTGATACCTGTGTTTTCAGAGTTGGCTTCCATCTTGACCTCTTTTTAAGTAAATCGCATATCCTTCACTATAATAGAAAATTCGGAATGTCATCGTCGCCAGAGGAGCAAAGGGTATGCGTTATATCCTCTTAGCGTTAGTCATATTGGTCACCGGGTTTGCCGTTTATCCCTGGTTACAGAGCCAGCTTCCCGCGCGGTACAACCCTTTCGCCCCATTATCGGTAACCGATCCGCCCGGCCTGATTACCCAATATAAACTTAAAAGATTAAGTAATAATCATGACGCCTGTATGGCAGTGCTCGAGAGCGCCAAGGCCGAAGGCCTGCTGAATTTCCAAAGCGTAGGCAATAGCCGCGGCCAGTGTCCATTAACCGGCGCGGTGCGGATCCAGAATTTTGGCAAGGTGTCGTTGAGTTCAAGCTTTTTGGCCAGCTGTCCGCTCGCGGTAAGCACCACGATGTTTGTCGCGCAAGCCGCCGCGCCGAGTGCCGAAAGAGTGTTTAAGCAAAAATTGCTGCGCATTGATCATCTCGGCAGTTTTGCCTGCCGCAATGTTTATCATCGCGCCGAGGGACGATTAAGCGAGCACGCCACCGCCGACGCGCTGGATGTCGCAGGATTTAGAATGTCGGGGGGAGAAAATATCACCGTCGCCGCAGGCTGGAAACGCGAGGGCAATCCGTCGAACTTCCTGCACGAGGTATTTAAGGAAGGCTGCCCGTTCTTCGGCAATATTATTGGACCGGATTACAATGCAGCGCATGCCAATCACTTTCACCTTGGCATGCGCTGGTTTGGATTCTGCCATTAAATCAGGCAGCTAAACGCGTTTAATCCGCCAGATAGCGCTCAACCAGACGCGTCCAGTAAGCGACGCCAAACGGCAGGCTGTCGTCGTTGAAGTTGTAGGCCGGATTGTGCAGCACGGCGCTGTCGCCATTGCCGAGGCGCAGGAAGCAGCCCGGCTTCTGTTGCAGGAAATAGGCGAAATCTTCGCTGCCGGAAATCGGCGGCAAATCGGCGACTACGTTCTCTTCACCCAGCAATTCCTGCGCAACGCGCGTTGCAAATTCAGTTTCCTGCTGGTGGTTAACCAGCACCGGATAGCCCGGCACATAATCAATCTCGGCACGCGCGCCGTAGCCTTCGGCGTGGCTGGTCACCAGCGATTTAATGCGTTGCTCCAGCACCTTGCGCACGCCGGTATCAAACGAACGGACGCTCATTTCGAGACGCGCGGTGTCCGGAATAACGTTGGCAGCAAAGCCGGAATGCAGGGAACCAATGGTGATCACGGCAGTCTCATTAGGGTCGATATTGCGCGAGATAATGGTTTGCAGGGCGACAACCAGACTGCTGGCTACGAGAATTGGGTCGACGGTCATGTGCGGGCGCGCCGCGTGACCGCCTTTACCGTGAATGGTGACATTTACCGTGTCGCAGGCTGCCATAAACGGCCCCGGACGGAACATCATTTTGCCTACCGGATAACCCGGATGATTGTGCAGGCCGTAAACCGCGTCGCACGGGAAGCGATCAAACAAACCTTCCGCCAGCATACGCTCGGCACCGCTGTTGAAACCAATCTCTTCGGCAGGTTGGAATATAAGATGCACGGTGCCAGTAAAGTTACGGCTGCGCGCCAACTGTTCGGCCGCGCCAAGCAGCATGGTAGTGTGACCATCGTGACCGCAGGCGTGCATTTTACCCGGGTTTTGGCTGGCGTACTCGAGGCCGGTCAATTCGGTGATAGGCAAGGCGTCCATGTCGGCACGAATGCCGATGCTGCGGGTGCCGCTGCCCACTTTCAGCGAGCCGACAACGCCATAACCGCCGACGCCGGTGGTGACTTCAAAGCCCAGCGCGTGCAGCTTGTTGGCAACCAGTTCAGCGGTTTTGGCTTCTTCGTTTGAAAGTTCAGGATTTTGGTGCAAGTGTTGGCGAATCTCACGCAGGCCGGGTTCGAGGTCGGCTACGTCAGCAATGGTGCAAGGATTTTTATTATTCATGGCGGATAATATGTCTCTTTTTAAGAGGATAAACCCGGTCGTGCCGAGTCCGTTGTGATGCCATACCAGCATGCAATGTCTTGCGGCGCGTGGCAAGAGGCTATCAACCGACGAGCGACAGAAGGGAGAATCCGCCTGAATCTGCTATAAAATAGAGAGAACAATTTTGCAAAACGCGCCGCTTGGCGCAGCCTGTCGGGCAATGAAAACTTACGCCCATGGCACATTACTTACCAGGCAGCACAGCATTTGCATGGCGTAAGGTTTTTGGGTTGTGAAAAGCGGTAACAAAGTGAAAAGCTTTTACGTCGCAAAATGAAAGAGAAGCGCATAATGTCGGTTTTCTACCCACTTAGCGCACGATAAAGTATTTTGATACTTAAGCCGCTAATAAAGTAGCTGCTTTTTCTTGCGCAAGCTGACACCCTATAAGAAACAGCGAACGACATTCCATTGAGCTTGATTAATATCGAATTTTCGCTGCCTGCTGCGCCCTGAACTACAGGACGGCCAGCGCCATACTTTTCATCATCTATCAGTCAAAAGGGAATCGGATGATTTATTCCGAAACACTAAAACATGTCATGAATTTCAGTGCATTGGCGCTGGTTCTCGGGTCAGCCTGTTCAGCACCGGCCTTTGCCGACGACGCGTGGCTCAAAGCCTGCGCGGTGGCGAAAACGGCAGACAGCTGTCAGCAGCCTTTAAAGCAGGGTCTGGCACCGGTATTAATGGGATCCAGCCGCGAATCGCAAGGCCTGTGGGGCTTTATCGACGCCTCGGGCAAGATGATTATCGAGCCGGCTTTCCGTGAAGCCCACGGCTTTGCCAACGGGCTGGCCGCCGTTAAAAAAGATGACCTGTTTGGCTATATCGATGCAAAAGGCAAGATGGCGATTGCGCCACGCTTTACCCGCGCCACCGATTTCAATGCCAAAGGCACGGCGTTGGTTGTTACCGATAACCGTCTGGCGTTAATTGATCGTCAGGGCGCGATTATCAAAACGCTGCCGTTTGCCACCTCGCTGGACTCCGACGGTTTCAGTCGCGGGCAATCGCTTGCAAGCATTAAAACGCAAATCGCGCCGGCGCTTTGGAGTGCGAACAATGGCCGTTCTGTTTCATTACCCGACGACGTGATGAATCTCGATGAGCCGCAGTCTGGTTTGATCCCCGCCCAACAGCGCGACGCCGCGCAGAGTGGTTATTGGGGCTATCTCGACGAAAACGGCGAATGGGTGATCGACCCCATGAAGCTGAAAACCCGCAATCAGCCGCTGCTCAACGGCGACGTGATTGCCGTTAAGGGTAAAACGACCTGGAGCTTTGTTAATCGCGAAGGCGTGAGTCTGAACAAAGAGCAGTATAAATCGGTTAAGCCTCTGCAATCAGGCAGTTGGCTCGTGGTGACGGCCAATAATGCTCAGCAGTTACTCAACAATAAATTAGAAAAAAATCAGGATTTACCGGCCGATCAGGCAGACGATTATCAGCCTTGGGGCAATAATCTGCTGGGTAAAGGCAGCAAAGGGCTGGTGATGATCGCCGCCGACGATCGTTTGATAGCGATTAAAGCCAACAAGCCGCAACTGCTGGTTCAAAATAACAATCTGTGGGTCCAGCAGGTTGACGGGCGAGGCGAAAATCGCACGCCGCAGCTGGTGCAAATCTATGACCAAAATGGGGTTGGCCTGCTCACCGCCGCCACCTTAAGCGCGCTAAATGATTACACCGTGCAGCCACTTAACGCGCATCCGTTAGATGAAAACGCGGCTAATCAAAACGCGCTAGATGGACAAGCTAACAGTTCATCTTCAGGCCTGCCGCTGGCACTGTTAACGCCTACAGACAAAAGCAAAAAGCCCGCTATTTTGACCGCCAAAGGCGAGATTTACAGTGATCCACAGTGGAGCGAATTTGCCGCGCCGGGTCAGCAAGGGCCGCTGGTGGTGAAAACCGAAAACGGCATGCTGGGCGCAGTGACCGCCAACGGTCAGTGGCTCATTGAACCAAAATTCAAGCAGATAACGCCGTTTGACGGCGCGTACAGCTGGGCCACGGGCGTTGACGACAAAAACGCCGAAAGCCGCAAAATTATCGATGCGCAGGGTAACGTGGTCGACATTCCAACCCGTATTCTTCAAACCGTGCAGCAGATTTCTGACGGCGACCTGCTTTATACCGAAGGCAGCAATGACCAGCGCCGCTGGGGCATTTGGGATATCGCCAGCAACAGCGCCAAAATTCCGGCCCGTTTCACTCAGCTTGAAGCCTTCCACGACGGCGTAGCGATCGCCAAAAGCGCCGAAGGATGGGGCGTTATCAATCAGCAAGGCCGTTGGGCCATCGCGCCAGACGCTGCGCACGCCGGAAAACCGCAGTTTGTGGGCGATCACGTCTATGTCATTGCCGACAGCGACACGCCGAACGAGCAGGGTGATAACTCTCGCCGTTACAGCCTTTATAGCGCGGTAACCGGCTTGGGGCTCGCTACCGATTTGCTGAACTATCCACAAAAAGTCGGTGATTCTCACTGGTTGATTCGTCCGGCAACCGGCGGCGTCGCACTTATGGATGACGACGGTCGCGCCGTAGTCAGCAAGCAGATCGCGCCAGAATCGGTACGCATTCATGGCGATTGGGCGCTGCTGGGCTTTGGCCCGCACATTGGCGCAATCGACAGTCAGGGAGATTGGCAAATCGCGCCGATTTACTCTTCGCCGCTGAATTTTGTTTCCCCGCAGGGCTGGGCCAGTGCGCAGAGCGATGGACACACCACGCTGATTGATGCCAACGGCGTCGAACCTTTAGACAGCAAGCCCCTAGACGACAACTCTTTAGCCAATATTAATAACGCCCAGCCGCTGGCCTCGATGGACCGTATCGCCCTTAACGATGACAGCAGCGGCGAAACCGTGTTGCTGGATACCCAGGGCAATGAAATTCAGCGTTACGCGGGCGTAAACAGTCTGGCGACCGCGCAGGCGAGCGAAGGCATGGTGCCGTTGCGCGGCAGCAACGGACTCTACGGCTTTATCGATGCTAACGGTAAGTCTTTGATTGGTCCTTACTTTACTCGCGTTGGCGCCATGAAAGAGACGCGCGCCACTGCCGTTAAGCAGGATACTTACGGCCAGCTAGTGGGTTATATCAATGGCACCGGCAGCTTTACCACGCTGCCGAAATTCGAATGGGCCACTGATTTTAGCGAGCAGCGCGCGTGGGTCGCGGCAAAAGGACGGGTAGAGCTGATTAATGCCGACGGCGCCGTGCAGGCGCAGTTGGTGCTGAAATGTAATCAGCGCGTCATTCTCGATGGCGCAGGCAAGCAGACCTGGCCCGCCAAAGCAGTCAATTGTGCAGCACCGGCACAGAACGGAGGTGCGCAATGAGAACCCCTAATTCGATGAAATCAAAAAATATTTTACTCTTGTCACGCGCAGTGCGACAGGCGCTGACGCTGGGCGGCGCGGCGGGACTGATGGCGTTGACGCTTCCGGCGCACGCAGCTGCACAGAGCGCCTGCTTTGGGCCTTCGTCAACTACTGACGTTGCCCAACGTGCCGAACTGGCGCTGCCGCCGACGCAAAATATCTGTATTGGCACCATGAGCGAAAATCGTGCCGCCGTGCTGTTGCCCGCGGCCGATCAGGCTATCGACGACGTCGCGCTCGCCAAAGATCTTGGCGGCCATCGCTGGGGATTCCTCGACAATCGCGGTCAACTGGTGATTAAGCCGCTGTTCGAGCAGGTACGTGATTTTCATTACGGGCTCGCCGCCGCCAAGCTTAAAGGAAAATGGGGCTTCATAGACGCTACCGGAAATTGGGCGATTCAGCCGACCTTTGATCAGGCGGAAGATTTTACTCAGGTTGAGCTGGCGCTGGTAGAAAACGCCGGTAAATCGCAGCTTATCGACCGCAAAGGGCAAACCGTCGGCAAGCCGCTCGACGCGCTGGTTGATAGCGTGCAGCTCGGCGATGGCAATCCGGCGCGTCTTGCGCTGAGTTATAAAACCGTGCTGCTGTCGCCTGACGACCAGCGCCACGTCGCCACTGACAAGATGGAAGTTATTCAGCCTTTCGGCCAAAGCGGCCTGTTTATTGCGCGTGACGCTGATAAAGGCTTCGGCATTGCCGACGGCGATTTGGCCTGGCGCGTCGAGCCACAGTTTAGCGCCATTCAAGTTAGCGACAGCAACAGCGCGCTTGCGATGGCGACGACACCCGATGGCGTAGCGCTTATTCGTGCCGACGGTTCACGCGTCGAAAAAAGCTATCAGTCAGTGATCGCCTTAAACGGCCAGTTTTGGCTGGCGAAAAGCGCCGATAAAAATAGTCTGCTGGATAACAGCGGCAACGAGATTGCCGCGTTGAGCGACGAAGCTGCCGCGAGCCTCACGGTGCAGGGCGATTTCCTGTTGGATAACAGCGGCAAAGAGAGTCTGGTGGTGTATGTGCCGGGGAAAAAACAGCCGCTGAATCTGCCAAAAGAGAGTCAACCGCTGGAGCAATCGACGGGCGGATTCCTGCTGACCACGCGCGGCGAGCAACATCACGTTAACGCGATTATCTCTCCCGAAGGCAACCTGATTGGCGGCGCACAGCCTGCCGGATGGCTGGCGCAAATCAGTCGCGCAGAAGTGATTAATCAGCGACTTTGGCTGCACGGTGCCGACGGCAAAATCGTCAATCTTATTGATAACGCTGGCAAACCTCTGCTAAGCGCCAAAAATGTGGCGACGCTGGGTGATTATCTGCTTCAGCCATTAACGCCTGCGCAGAGGGATAATAATGCCCCGCTGGCGCTGATCAAGCCCGATCTGCAAGATCTGCAAAACGACGGCGCTGGATTTATTCGCGCCGACGGGGCGGTCCAGCTTGAAAGCAAATGGCAGGATATTCAGCCCGCCAGCGCTAAAACGGTTGAGAGCAGCGAGTCGACAACGGGCCTGACGCAGCAGTTTATTGTCAGAACCGCGCAGGGCACCGGCATTGTCGATGCGCAGGGCAAGGTGCTGGTGCCGACTACCGAAGACAATATTGCGCCGTTTGTTAACGGCTATGCGTTCGATTATCTCGACGGAAAACTCTCCGCGCTCGACGCCAACGGTAAACATTTTGCGCTGCCGAACGCCTTTGAGCTGCAATCGCTCGGCAACGGCTGGTTCCGCTTCCGCCAAACCGCCGCCGAAGGCGCGCTGTGGGGCATTTTTGACGCCGTGCATCAGAAAGTGATCGCCGCGCCAAGCTACATGTCGGTCGGCGATTACGCCAACGGACTGGCAAACGTGCAGCTGCCGAATGCGCAGTGGGGCATTATCGACGCCGAAGGCAAGCCGCTGGTGACGCCGGATTACGCCAACGTTCGCCGTATCAACAACGCGCTGTGGCAGCTTACGCTTCCGGCAAAAAGTGATGATCAGCCCGCCGCTGAAATTCGGTCGCAGATTATCGCCAACGACGGCAAGGTGCGCATCGACCTGACCCGTGATTTAAGTGTTAATCAGTTTAACGATGGCCGTATTCTCGCTACCTCCGGCGAGGGACAGTCGTGGCTGCTGAACGCGCAGGGCGACATCGAACTGCACGAACAGCAGACGCGCATTTCAGCGGTAGGCGATTGGGTAAAACTCTCGCGTCAGCCGCAGGTGGGCTATCTCAATGCGCAGGGCGGCTGGCAGATTGCGCCACAAACGCAGCTGGGTTCCGCCTTTGTGAATTCGCGGGCGCTGCGCGTGCTGTCGCAGGGCGCGGAGCTTATCGACGAGAAGGGCGCGCGCGTGGCTGCGATGCCGGAAGGCAACTGGACGCTGCCGCCAAACAGTGAAATGTCGGTTTCTCACGACCCAGACGACGACGCGGCAACCACCCGCTATGTCGATTCCACGGGCAAACTGGCGATCACCGTTTCCGGCGTTGGCAGCCTGATGCAGGGCGGCATGGCGGTACTCGACAAAGCCGACGGCAGCAAAACCTGGATCGACACGCAGGGTCATCCTTCCGCCGCGATCAATTACCCCGATTTGGGGCTGATTTCTCAAGGCTTGGCGTTTGCCCGCATCGGCAACGATTACGGTTACGTTAATGCGCAGGGCAGCTTCGTCATTCCGCCGGTGTTTAACGCGGTCGCGCCATTTAACAGCGGCGTCGGCATTGTTTCGACCGCACAAATGTCGATGATGCTCGATGCTACCGGCAAACCGCTGGCGCGCGTCGACAGCGAATGTGGCGTTCAGGTGCTCTATGACGGCGGTAATCAGCGTCAGTGGCCGCAAAAAATGCCGGTCAAGTGTGACTGATCGTTTGATGAACCCCGTGGTTTTCGGGGATTTCGTGCTAAAATTTACAGGTAATCCCCGTAAACCAATTAATAAGAAAGGATAAATTATGCCCGCTCAACTTCCGCAAAAGTACAAAGACGCCGAGCGTTGGTCTTTTGGTGACAACGAGGCGCAGGCTGATGATTTGGCGAAAAAGGTCATTGAAGGGGTGAAAACCGCCACCTGCGCCAATCTGGATGATGACGGTACGCCGGAAGTGGGCGAAGTCTTCGTGATTGTCGACGGCAGAAATCACCCGGTTTGTGCGGTCAAACTGACCGAAGTGAAACAGGTGCCGTTTGATTTAGTAACCGAAGACCACGCCTTGGCCGAAGGGGAAGGCGATCGCACGCTGGCCTCGTGGCGCGCCGAACAGCAGCGCTTCTTTGAAGCCTACGACATGTTCGAGCCCAATATGCCGTTACTGCTAATGAAATTTAGTCTGGTAGAAACCTTCTAAATTACCCACCGGCCAGCCCTCAACGCTGGCCGGTTTGCTGTTATATCTACACTGTTGTTATGTCTACACTGCGGTTGTGCCGAAACCAATGTTATGCCGAAACTGACGTTCAGGAGTCCACGCCTTATGCTTTCTGCATCCCACTTCTCATCTTCTCTTCTTTCTGAACAGCCTCAAAACTCAACCGAACAGCCTCAAATTCCCTATTTTAGCCAGTGGGAATCTCCCTCTTCTGCGCCCGATATCTTGAGTCGCAGCAAAGGATTGGAAGAGATCAGCGAATGGCCGCAGTCTGGCGCGCTGTCGCAGGAAGAATTTATCGAATGGGCCAACCACGTCTGTGGGATGTGCTGCCTGAAGATGGCGCTGGCGGCGAAAACCGGAAAAGTGGTGCCAATTCTCGAGCTTACGCGCCGCAGTTTGCCTTATGGCGCTTACGTGCGTGAAGGCGAAAATATTCGCGGGCTAATTTATGCGCCGTTTGTCGCCTTTTTAAAGCACGAGCTGGATATTGCAGGGCAGGTGAGAGTTGAGATGGCGGTCAAAGATATCGAAGCCGAGCTGGCAGAACATCAGTTTTTTATCGCGTCGGTACATCCGGGCATTCGTCATCCGGACATTGCGCCACCTTGCACGGGTGGCCATTTAGTGTTGGTGACGCAGGTTGAAGCTGGCGTGATAACTTTTCATAATCCGTCGGGCCACGATGAAGCGACACAGTCTTACGTCCGGCTGCCCATTAGCCAATTCGGCCAGTTCTTTGCCGGACGCGGCGTGGCTTTGATGGCAAAATCCTCGTCGTGATTATGAGAAGTGAGGATGGCGAAAAGTTAAAGGTTTATTTCCCAACCCGCATTATCCATTCGTCATTCTGACTGTCATATTTCTCTTTGTATAACAGCGAGTCACGCCCGTCGACAATGGCGGGCACGCTGACATCGTCGTCCCATCCGTCAAGCTGCATGCATAAACCTGGGTCCGATTTGCACGGGATCACCAATTTGTTGCCGCCCTCAGAATCTGTACCGCCTTTGGATTCCGATGAGAGGAGTTGTGCGTCGTCAATCTTGAAACTACCGATTTGTAAGCTGGATTTACCCATAATAATTCTCCTGTTCAAGCTATGGCGGCAGGCACAAACCCGCGAATTGGTTTTCTATCGTGATTATTGAGCATAGTTGAATGAACAAAGAGTGCTATAAGAAAACTCTAACAGGGGAAGGGTGGCAGGCTGAGTTCGTGGACAAAAAAAACGGGCCTCCGATTTGAGGCCCGTTGATTCGACTTATTTTTTTGAATAATCAGTATTCAAGAAGATCAGTTTTTCGGGATAGCGGTGCCCCATTCTTGCCAGTCTTTCGGCTCTTCCTGCATCAACAGGAAGTGACGGCCTGTCGAGGCCTTAGGCGCCACGGGAATGGTCGGTGGCGTAGCGAAAGCAATGCCGCCGCGAATAAACTGCTGGAAGGTGCCGCTCTTAAAGCTGCCACCCGTTAAACCAAATTGCAGGTTGTAGCCCGACGCCAACCAGAAGGTGGTGTTATCGCGCACCAGATATTGATATTTCTTACTGATTCGCAGGGAAACATTCACGCGGTCGGCCATTTCTCCCAGATTAAATCCGGTCACGGTGCCGACTTCAATGCCACGGAACAGCACCGGCGTACCGATTTGCAGCGAGCCAACTTCGGTGGCATCCACCACAATCGCCAGCCCGTCGGTATAGCGCGAGTCGGTGATGGTCGCGGTTTGCAGATCAAAGGTGCGGTTCGGCGGACCACGCCCCGCTTCGACATTAATGTAAGGCTGCAACAGCGTGTCGAGGTTCTGCACGCCCGCCGCCGATATCTCCGGCGTGACAATCGAGAAGCGAGTACCAAGGCGGGCAAAATCGTCGACGTATTCCGGATACAGCACCGCCTTCGCCGCCACCTGATTCAGGCGCGGATTCAGTTTCAGCGACTCAACCTGCCCGATGGTAATGCCGAGATAGCGAATCGGCATGCCCGGCGATAGCTTGCTGGCGTCATAAGTGTTGAAAGTAATCTGGCTGCCCACCGCGCGGGCCGCCGTTTCGTTATCATAAAGCACGCGTTTTGCCCCTTTACTCAGGGTCACGCCTTCAATGTTATCGAAACTTATCGCACCTTTCAGTGCGCGATCCAGCGGCGAAGCCTGAACGGTCAGCCCGCCGCCGTTAAGCTGCACCTTCGCGCCGCCTTCGGCCCAGAAAATAGTCTTCGGCGTCAGCAGGTTGCGATATTCAGGCTGAACGTAAACGTCGACCTCGAACTCATTGGCCTTCGGACGAACGTTAACAATTTCGCCGACCTGGAATTTGCGATACAGCACCACGGAACCGGTCTGCACGTCAGGAAGACTTTTGGCGGTCAGCGTCAGCGTGGTGGTCGGCTTTTCGCCCAAAATTCCCTGTTCGGCTTTTTCGGCGTTGCTATACAGCGGATACTGACCGGAAGGCGCGCCTTTACTGCCCGGCATGATACGAATACCGCCGTCGATCCACTCCTGCGCGCTGGCTCCCAGCACTTCCATGCCGTCGACGCCCAGTTTGACATCAAGACGGCTGTTGACCACAAATTTGCTGTCCTGATGAACCAGATTCTTGTACTGCGATTTCACCGCGACGTTAAACACAATGCCCGCGTCGGTGAGCGTGCGATCAAGCACTTGGCCGACCATAATACCGTGCAGAATCAGGGGCTGACCGGCATCGATGCCGTAGCTTTGCGGCGCAATCAGTTTCAGCGTCAAAACGCCCGGGTCTTGTAACATCCGCTGGCTGCTGTCGAGCACGGTAAAGTGATTTTTCGGCTCGCCTTCGCCCGGAATAAGCTCTAACGTATTGCCCGTAAGTAATTGAGAAAGCTTGGCATTGTTCAGGCTCACGCGCGGGCTGTTCATCTCGATGCGCGTGCCGGTGCGCAGCAAATCGATGACGGAAGGGTCAACCGTCAGCTTGCCTTTCACCTTGTTGTCGGCTTGCAGGATGACATCGGTCAGCGTACCCACCTGTAATCCCTGATACATCAACGGCGTGTGATCGGCGCTCAGCCCGTCGCCGCTCGGCAAGTCCAGCGTCACTTCTACGCCGCGCTGGCTTTGCGCCAGATCCGGGTAAAGTTCGTAAGACTGTTCGGCCTTGGCGGCTTTACCGTCGGCAGGGGAGTCGAGGGCAATCGCGCCATTCACCAGCGCGGCTAAACTCTCCATCTCGACTTTCACGCCGCTCAGGCTGAAATTGCCTTTAAAGCCCGAAACGTTCCAGAAACGGCTGGTATCTTTCACCAAATGTGCAAAACGCTTGTCGATCAACACGTCAATGGTGACGCCGGTATTGGCCGGTTCAATGTCGTAGTCGTAAACTTTGCCGACCGGAATTTTGCGGTAATAAACCAGTGAACCCGTGCTGAGCGAGCCTAAATCTTTGGCGTGAAGATGAATCATTAATTCGCCGGTATTCAGGCGGAATTTTGGCTGAGTATCGAGCGCGGTAAAGTGATCCTGCTCCTTGCCGGTGCCCGGCATCATGCCGATATAGTTACCGCCAACCAGCGCGTCGAGCCCGGATATTCCCGCCAGAGAAGCCTTAGGCGTCACCAGCCAGAACTGCGTGCCTTCGCGCAGCGAATCGGACAGCTCGCTCTTGATACTGACTTTAACCTGGATGGTGTTCAGGTCTTTACTCAGGCTGATAGACTGGACAGTACCGACTTCAACGCCCTGATAACGCACAGGTGTTCGCCCAGCAACGATGCCCGCCGCCGACTGGAAATCGATAGTGACCGTGTTGCCCTGTTCCTGATAGTTGCTCCAGATTAGCCAGCCGGCAATCAGCAACGCGATGAACGGCAGCAGCCAGAAAGGGGAAATCCGGCGTCTGTTTTTGACTCGTGCTTCAGTCGGAATATTCGGTGTGTCTTGTTGCATGTGCATCCCAAATCAGGCGGCTGTCCAGCCATTCAACGGCCAGAATAGTCAGTATCACGGCGGAGCCAAAGTAAAACGCAGCCGGACCCATGGTAAACGAGAGTAACTGGTCGCGGTTGACCAGTGACATCATCAGTGAAATAACGAACAAATCCAGCATCGACCAGCGGCCAATCCAGGTAATCAGGCGCAGCAGGCGGATACGGGTCTTTAATCCCTGATGCGCTTTAAAATGTATACTTATCAATAACGTCAGCAGGACAATTACCTTAACAAAAGGCACCAGCACGCTGGCGATAAACACGATAGCGGCGATCGGAATACTGCCCGAGGTCGCGAGCGATACCACGCCCGAGAAAATGGTGTCTTTCAACTGCTGACCGTTGGCATAAATCACCGAGATAGGTAATAGATTAGCCGGAATTAACAATACCATCGCCGAAATTAGTGCGGCCCATGTTTTTTGCAGGCTGTGCTTGTAACGTTTGACCATTCTTTGATGGCAGCGCGGGCAGCGACCGCGCGTGTCGGGCAGGCCGGTAAACTTGCACGATAGGCACAACACCAGCGATTCAGGCACGCATTTTGGCCGACGCTGCGGATAAAACTCCTCCCAAAGCTGCTCGACGTTAAGATTAATTTGCGTGAGGGTGACCAGAATCGCCATCGAAATATAGGCCACCAGCGCGACGCCCATGTCGATGTCGGCATACTCCTTGACCTTGATGCACGCCACGGCCATGCCGATCAGGTAAATGTCGAGCATCACCCAATCTTTTAAACGATCGAGCATGAGCAGCACGGGCCGAAGATTCATGCCATATTTACTGCCAAAATAGAGATACAGAATCGAGCAGACCAGCGTCAGCGGCGCGCCGATAGTGCAAAAGGCTACCATGCTGGCGGTGAGCGGCGACCCCTGACTCGACATCTGCCAAATCCCCTCAAACAGGCTGGCGTCGATGCGCGTGCCGAGCAGGCGAGCGCTGATTAAAGGTTCGGTATAGGCGAACGGCATCAATAGCAAAATGCTGATAGCTATCACCATCAGGCGGGGAAGCGAGCAAACTTTGCCTTTTTCGACTTTACTATTGCAGCGCGGGCAGTGTGCAGTTTGAGTTCTGCGCAACGCCGGCATGGCAAAAAGGTAGTCGCATTCGCGGCAGCGCTGGTAGCGCGGCTCCGGCAGCGGGCCTGACATTGTTCGTATTTTCATAGGACCTGTAAGCTAAATGACCTGCTGTAGGTTGGGGCTGACTGTCACAAATCGCGGACATTTTAACTATCTGGCAAGGTTAACGCCAAGAAGGTCAGGGTTTTTTTGATAAAATAACGTATCATGCAAACGCCGGAACATAAATTTGTCTTTGGCTAAAAGCTATTTGTCTGCGGCAAAAGTGTGTTCTCTTCGCCAAAAGTGCATTCTGATTGGCAAAGGGTAGATTCTCTTTGGTAAAAGGTAAATTCTCGAGGCAATGTTAACTGTAGGCCACTCTTTTTGATGTCACACAGGATTAACCTTGTCTGAATACGCATTTAATGCTTATTTTAGAGAGGCTAAGCATGCAAAATAGCGATCTGCCCTTAGGTTTTAATGGTTACAACATGACTAAAGAAGCATTCTACACGGAATTAAAACGTGACCTGAACGCGTTAATCGCAGGGGAAAACAACTTTATTGCAACACTGTCGAACGTCAGTGCCTTGCTCTACGAGCGTCTTGAGGGCGTGAACTGGGCGGGATTTTATCTGATCGACGGCAACTCGCTGGTACTCGGACCGTTCCAGGGCAAGATTGCCTGCGTACGCATTCCGGTGGGCAAAGGGGTCTGCGGCACAGCCGTTGCCGAGAACGCGGTACAACGCGTCGGTGACGTCCACGCCTTCCCCGGACACATCGCCTGCGATGCGGCCAGCAATGCAGAAATTGTTTTACCCGTGACCGTCGCCGGTCAGGTCATTGGTGTTTTGGACATCGACAGCACGCTCTATCAACGCTTCGACGAAGTGGATGAGCAAGGGCTAACAGAATTGGTAGCCGGGCTTTGTCAGCACCTGGAAAACAGTAACGCTGCAAAATATGTCAATTTGATCGCAAGTTGATCGACGGATAACGTAGCATTTACGGACGGGGTCATTATAATGACGCCTGTTCATGCCTGCGCCGGTTGGCAAACCCGTTGTAATCAGGAAATTTCATGGAAAATCAACCTAAGTTGAACAGTAGTAAAGAAGTCATCGCCTTTTTGGCAGAGCGTTTCCCGCTTTGCTTCAGCGCCGAAGGTGAAGCGCGCCCATTAAAGATCGGCATTTTTCAAGATCTGGTAGAGCGCGTTCAGGGCGAAGAGAATCTGAGCAAAACACAGTTGCGTTCAGCTCTGCGCCTGTATACCTCAAGTTGGCGTTATTTGTATGGCGTTAAAGTCGGCGCTCAGCGCGTTGACCTTGACGGCAATGCTTGTGGTGTTCTTGAAGAACAGCACGTTGAGCACGCCCGTAAACAATTGGAAGAAGCAAAAGCCCGCGTTCAGGCACAACGTGCCGAGCAACAGGCCAAGCGTCGCGAAGCCAACGGTGAAAATGCCGAGCCGCGTCGTCCACGTCCGGCAGCAAAAAAACCTGCTCCGCGTCGTGAAAATGCGCCTGCCGCTGTTTCTGGTCAAGAAAATCGCAAACCGCGTACTCCACGCCCACCGCGTGAAGTAAGCCAGCCGCGTGCTGTGCCAGTAACAGATATCTCAAAACTGCAAATTGGCCAGGAAATCAAAGTCAGAGCAGGGAAAAGTGCTATGGACGCTACCGTTTTGGAAATTGCAAAAGACGGCGTTCGTGTACAGCTTTCTTCGGGTCTGGCGATGATCGTGCGCGCAGAACACTTGCAGTTCTGATACGGAGGCCAACTCAGGCATGAACAAATTTGTCAGATTAAGCGTAATCGCGGGTCTGCTTTTTTCGGGAGCAGGGCTGGTTAACACCAGCTTTGCGAATGACAGCGCGCCTGTCACTCTCAGCCAGCTCCCGCAATTGGCGCAAGAACCCCAAGACGCAACGGTAAGTGAGCGTGTGACAGCGCGCTTTACCCGTTCGCACTACCGTCAATTCGATCTTAATGCGGACTTTTCAGTTAAAATCTTCGATCGCTACCTGAACATGCTCGATAATGGCCATAACGTATTGATGGCTTCCGATGTTGCCCAGTTCGCCGACAAGCGCGGCACGCTGGGAGACGAGTTGAAATCCGGTCAACTGTCTACCCCTTACGCACTGTATAATCTGGCGCAGAAACGTCGTTTCGAACGCTACGAATATGCCTTGTCCGTATTGGCGCGACCAATGGACTTCAACGGTAACGATTCCATCGCCCTCGATCGCACCAAATCTCCGTGGCCGAAAGATTCCACCGAGCTGGACCGTCTTTGGGATCAGAAAGTCAAATATGACGAGCTGAACCTTAAGCTGACCGGTAAGAACGATCAGGAAATTCGCGACATTCTTGGTAAACGCTATCGCTTCGCCATGAAACGTTTGACGCAAAGTAACAGCGAAGACGTTTTCCAGCTGGTGATGAACGCGTTTGCCCACGAAATTGATCCGCACACCAACTATCTGTCGCCGCGCAGCACCGAACAATTCAACACTGAAATGAGCCTTTCTTTAGAAGGTATCGGTGCTGTATTGCAGGGCGATGACGACTACACGGTTATCAACTCGATGGTAGCAGGCGGCCCGGCGGCCAAAAGCAAAACCATTGCAGTGGGCGATCGTATCGTCGGCGTCGGTCAAACCGGCAAACCGATAGTGGATGTGATCGGCTGGCGTCTTGATGACGTCGTCGCGCTGATTAAAGGACCGAAAGGCAGCAAAGTTCGCCTCGAGATCCTGCCTGCGGGCAAAGGCACCAAAACGCGGACCGTCACGCTCACCCGTGAGAAAATCCGTCTGGAAGACCGCGCGGTCAAGATGACCATCAAAAAAGTCGGTAACGAAAAAGTTGCCGTGATGGATATTCCTGGCTTCTACGTCGGCCTGACCGATGACGTGAAGGTTCAGCTGCAGAAAATGGCCAAGCAGAACGTTAACAGTCTGGTTATCGACCTGCGTACCAACGGCGGAGGCGCGCTGACCGAGGCGGTTTCTCTGTCCGGGCTGTTCTTCCCGAGTGGTCCGGTGGTTCAGGTGCGTGACAACAACGGTCACATCCGCCAAGACAGCGATACCGACGGCGTTGTGTACTATAAAGGTCCGCTGGTGGTGCTGGTTGACCGCTATAGCGCCTCTGCGTCCGAGATTTTCGCCGCTGCCATGCAGGATTACGGCCGTGCGCTTATCGTGGGTGAACCTACCTTCGGTAAAGGTACCGTGCAGCAGTATCGTTCGCTGAATCGTATCTACGATCAGATGCTACGTCCTGAATGGCCAGCCTTGGGCTCCGTGCAATATACCATCCAGAAATTCTATCGAATCAACGGTGGCAGCACGCAGCGTAAGGGTGTAACGCCAGATATCGTGATGCCGACAGGCCTTATCGATAATCAGGTCGGTGAACGATTCGAAGACAACGCCATGCCTTGGGACAGCATCAAAGCTGCCACGTATACCAAGACCGGCGATTTGGCTCCTGTCGTTCCGCAGCTGGTGAAAGAGCACGATGCCCGCATCGCCAAAGATCCGGAGTTCCAGTATATCCTGCAGGATATTGCCAAGTTTAATGCGAACAAAGACAAGCGTGACACCGTGTCGCTGAATTACGCCCAGCGTGATAAAGAAGACAAGGAAGAAGACGCTACGCGTTTGACGCGTCTTAACGAACGCTTTAAACGTGAAGGCAAAAAGCCTATCAAGTCTCTCGACGATTTACCGAAAGACTATGTAGCGCCGGACCCGTATCTTGACGAAGCCGACCACATTGCTGTTGATTTGTCGAAAGTTGCAACAGGTCAGGACGCGGCGGCTAAATAAGCCACCGTGATCATTAAGCCTTCAACGACAGTGAGATTTATCAAAGGCCACCTTTCGAGGTGGCTTTTTTTATGCGCTCCACTTTAGCGGCGCGTTTTTTCTCAAACTGATTCTTTAAAATACTTCAAAATGTAAAGTATTGTGAATTGGGCCCTTAGATTACGCTTATGACTTGAATCCTGTCAGGAAGGCCATACGATCAAGGTAAGCTGTTCGAATATGGCGTTTTTAATCTCGATTCGGCTTTTGATTGACTAACACCGAATGAATACAACAATGAGGAAGTAATAATTTTATGATGCGTATAGCGTTGTTCCTGTTAACCAACCTGGCTGTCATGGTGGTTTTTGGACTGGTCCTTAGTCTGACAGGCATTCGTTCTAGCAGCGTGATGGGACTGATGATTATGGCCGGTCTGTTTGGCTTCGGCGGTGCATTTGTTTCTTTGCTGATGTCAAAATGGATGGCGTTGCGCTCGGTAGGTGGGGAAGTCATTGAGCAACCGCGTAACGAAACCGAACGCTGGTTGATGAACGTCGTGAGCCGTCAGTCGCAGCAGGCCGGGATCAAAATGCCGCAGGTCGCTATTTATCACGCGCCAGACATTAACGCTTTTGCCACCGGCGCGCGTCGCGATGCGTCACTGGTGGCGGTCAGCACGGGTCTGTTGCAGAGCATGAGCCAGGATGAGGCCGAGGCGGTAATCGCCCATGAAATCAGTCACATCTCTAACGGTGACATGGTAACCATGACGCTGATTCAGGGCATCGTGAACACCTTTGTTATCTTTATTTCACGTATTTTGGCGCAGATTGCCGCCGGCTTTATGTCGGGTAATCGTGACGATGAAGAGAGTGGTAACGGCAATCCGCTGGTCTATTTCGCGGTGTCGATGGTGCTCGAACTGGTATTTGGTATCGTCGCCAGCATCATCACCATGTGGTTCTCGCGTCACCGCGAATTTCATGCCGACGCCGGTTCTGCCAAATTAGTCGGCCGCGAGAAGATGATTGCTGCATTGCAGCGTTTGAAAACCAGCCACGAACCGCAGGAAGCGGGCAGTCTGATGGCGTTTTGCATCAACGGCAAGAACAAGAGTTTCAGCGAGCTGTTTATGTCACACCCGCCGCTGGACAAGCGTATCGAAGCCCTGCGTTCAGGTGAATACATCAAATAAGCCGTTTTGATAAGGCGAGAAATAACAAAGGCCCGGCAGTTACTGTCGGGCCTTTTGCATTTTTTGAAACGTTTTGCGGATTATCAGCTTTTCTGCTGAATCACCGATTTCTGCGTCATGCGCAGCAGACTGATAAACGCGCCGCCGAGCGCCAGCGAACCGGCCAGTATCAGCGAGGCGTGGGTTCCGTGAACGCCAAACAGGTTAAACATCAGCGCGACCATCGCCGCACCGGTTGTTTGCCCCAGCAGGCGCGCCGTGCCGAGCATGCCACTCGCGCCGCCGCTGCGACTACGAGGCGCGGAGGAGACGATAGTGTGATTATTGGGTGATTGGAACAGGCCAAAACCGGCGCCGCAAATAATCATCCGCCAGATAATATTCAGGTAAGAAGGGTGGTCCGGCAGCAAGGCCAGCGAATAAAGTCCCAGTGAGAAGACTACCAAACCGATGCCACCCAGCATGCCCGCGTGATAACGTTCGACCAAACGCCCGGAGATTGGCGCCATGACCATCGTCGCCAGCGGCCACGGAGTAAGCAGCAGGCCGGTAGAAACCGCGTCCAGCCCGAGCGTGTTTTGCAGGAAAAACGGCAGCGACACAAATGCCAGCATCTGCGCGGCAAAAGAGCACATCGAGGTGCCGATCGACAGGCTAAAAATCGGAATGCGCAGCAGATCGACGGGCAGCAACGGCGAAGACTTGTTGAGCTGGCGGCGAACAAAGAACCAGCCAATCACCAGCAGCCCGACCACTTCCGCCAGAATCAGTCGGTGATCTTGCCCCTGCGCATAACCACTCATCGCACTGATTAACAGGCCAAAGGTGAGGGCGTTCATCACGCTGGAGATAAAATCGAACTTTTGACCCGCCGTTTTAACACTGTTGGCCGGAAGATATTTAAGCCCCATAAAGAAGGCAAGCAGGCCGATAGGCAGATTAATGGCGAACAGCCACGGCCAGTTGGCGACCGACAAAATAGCCGCCGCGACGGTTGGCCCAGCGGCAGAAGAAACCGCGACAATCAGCGCGTTAATGCCCATTCCGCGTCCGAGATAGCGCTGCGGATAAATTATCCTCACCATCGCCGTATTGACGCTCATGATACAGGCCGCGCCAAGCCCCTGTAACACGCGCGCCAAAGTCAGCGTTGGCAGTGAATCAGAGAGGGCGCAGGCGAGAGACGTAAAGCTGAATACTACCAAGCCAATCATATAGATGCGGCGATAACCAAAGATTTCCCCGAGCGATGCCAGCGACAGCAGCGAGACCGTGATCGCCAATTGGTAAGCGTTAACGATCCAAATCGAGGAGGCGGGACTGGCGTTCAGGTCTTGCGCAATCGTGGGTAACGCGACGTTGGCGATCGCGCCGTCGAGCACAGAAACCGTAATACCCAACGCAATGGTCAAGATTGCGCCGTAGCGTTGAGGGGCGGGAAGGCCGTCGTTAACCGTGGTTGTCATGTCTGGGCGTCAGCTGGTAGCTAATAAGTGAAGGAAATATTACCACGCTAACTACTCAACGTCCTTTTTGACGCGCGGTGACAGGACTTTATTAATTGTAACCAGAATTAACACTTTTTGAACAGGCCAAAATGCGATCGAGTTCAATTGTTTAGAAATAGCGTTCCATTTTTTATGAAACAAAAAAAGTATCGCCTGGCTATTTGTGAAATAATGAATTCATATACCTTTAAGCAGGATAAAATTATGACCATCGCTGAACTTGATAAGCAACCCGATTCCGTTTCATCGGTTTTGAAAGTGTTTGGCATCTTGCAGGCGCTGGGTGAAGAACGCGAGATTGGCATTACCGAACTTTCGCAGCGCGTCATGATGTCGAAAAGCACGGTTTATCGCTTCTTGCAGACCATGAAATCGCTGGGCTATGTCGATCAGGAAGGGGATTCCGAAAAGTATACCCTGACGCTGAAACTGTTCGAACTAGGAGCAAAAGCGCTGCAAAACGTTGATTTGATTCGCTCTGCCGACATCCAGATGCGTGAAATTTCGCGCCTGACGCGTGAAACGATTCACCTTGGCGCGCTCGACGAAGATGGCATCGTTTATATCCATAAAATCGACTCAATGTATAACCTGCGCATGCATTCGCGGATTGGTCGTCGAAATCCGTTGCACAGCACGGCTATCGGCAAAGTGTTGATGGCGTGGGGCGAGGCGAACGACGTTAAAGCCTTGCTGGCCGAGATGCAGTTTACCCGCAGCACGGATAACACCATTATGGACGTGCCGAGTTTGGTTAAGGTACTAGAAAAGGTGCGCGAGCAGGGCTTTGGCGAAGATATCGAAGAGCAGGAGCAGGGCTTACGCTGCATCGCGGTGCCGGTGTTTGACCGTTTTGGCGTGGTCATTGCGGGCCTGAGTATTTCGTTCCCGACCATTCGTTTCTCGGAAGAGAGCAAAAAGGATTATGTGGCGATGCTGCACACGGCGGCGCGCAATATCTCCGAGCAGATGGGGTTCCACGACTATCCGTTTTAAGTGCAGCCGTTTTAACTGCGGCCATTTTAAGCGCGTCCTCCTCTGATCCTGTTCCTCTGGCAATAAAAAAGGCGAAGCTCGATGCTTCGCCTTTTTGCCTTTCAGAAATCGCTGTTAACGATGCGCCAGCTCGGCGTGCTCGTCTTCATCCATCACCTTTTTGTCGGTGAGTTTCAGCAGTTGGCTGGTGATGGTGCCTGCGGTCATTGAACCGCTGACGTTCAGCGCGGTGCGGCCCATGTCAATCAACGGCTCGATGGAAATCAGCAGCGCGACCAGCGTAACCGGCAGACCCATGGCAGGCAAAACGATCAGCGCAGCAAAGGTCGCGCCGCCGCCTACGCCCGCCACACCGGCAGAGGAAAGCGTCACGATGCCGACCAGCGTTGCGATCCACATCGGCTCGAACGGGTTGATGCCCACGGTTGGCGCAACCATTACTGCCAGCATCGTCGGGTAAAGTCCTGCACAGCCGTTCTGGCCGATAGTGGCGCCAAAGGAGGCGGCAAAGCTGGCGATTGATTCTGGAATACCCAGACGGCGGGTTTGCGCTTCAACGGCCAAAGGAATGGTCGCGGCGCTCGAACGGCTGGTGAAAGCAAACGACAGCACGGGCCAAACCTTGCGGAAGAATCGGGCCGGATTCACGCCGGTAAAGGAGAGCAGCAGGGCGTGGATGGCAAACATAATCGCCAGACCCAGATAAGAGGCCACCACAAAACTGCCCAGCTTGATGATGTCGTGGATGTTTGAACCGGCGACCACTTTGGTCATCAGCGCCATCACGCCGTAAGGCGTCAGCTTCATCACCAGACGAACCAGCTTCATCACCCAGGCTTGCAAAATGTTGATAAACGCCAACACTTTCGGCCCTTTTTCGGCATCGTCTTTTACCAGTTGCAGCGCCGCAACGCCTGCGAAGGCAGCAAAGATCACCACGCTGATAATCGAGGTCGGGCTTGCCCCAGTCAGGTCGGCAAACGGGTTTTTAGGAATAAAGGAAAGAATCATCTGCGGCACGGTCAGGTCGGCCACTTTGCCCACATAGTTGGTTTGAATAGCCGCCAGACGCGCGGTTTCCTGCGTGCCCTGCACCAAACCTTCCGCCGTCAGGCCAAACAGCTTGGTGACAAACACGCCAACCAGCGCGGCAATCAGCGTGGTAAACAGTAGCGTGCCGATGGTCAGGAAGCTGATTTTACCCAACGACGACGCATTATGCAGACGCGCCACCGCGCTGAGAATCGAGACGAACACCAGCGGCATGACAATCATCTGCAACAGCTGCACGTAGCCATTACCGACAATATTGAACCACGGAATCGAGCTTTTCAGCACGGCGCTGTCCGAGCCGTATATGAGCTGCAAGGCCAGACCAAACACCACGCCGACCAGCAGGCCAACGAGAACTTTTTTCGCCAAACTCCACTGCGCGCGGCTTGATTTAGCCAACAGCAGCAGGAGAACGACGAAAACCACTACATTCAGAATGAGCGGAAGATTCATACCCAGAACTCCAGAAAAAGTATATTTAAGAAGGCCGCCAGAAGAATTTTTGGCGGCGCTTGCGATGGGCGTAGATTAACAGATCAAAAAGGGGAGCTCTTATAACCAAAAAGAATGGCCTATTACTTTTCGTTTAATATTGTATGTAGAGTGAACGATCCGGCTGTTTTGTAGACTCAATTAAGTCAAATACCTCAAAATAAAGTCTAGGCTATGCGGATTGATTGCACCAATGATGGGCGACCAATCGGGCCAGAAGAGGGTGAGTCCGACCATTATCAAACAGAAAATCCGCTCCAGCTGATTACCTTTTTGCGAGGTAATAATAGGAAAACGGAATCGCCAGCGGCAGGGCCACAATAACGGCACGCCGGCGGGTGTCAGCATGTCGGCCAGAATATGGCTCAAATAGCCAATCACCATGCCGTGCAGGGCGTCAATCGGGATGACCCAATCTTGAGGCAAACGGGTTTTTAACAAAAATACGCCAGCGGCCACGGCCAACAGGCTGTGCGTAAAGCCCCGATGGCCGAATATTCGCGCAATCGGCGCGGAGATAAACCTGAGCCGCTGTCCGAGCAGGGATTTTGGGTGATCGATATCAGGCACCAGCGACATCAATAGCGAGGCTGGAATAATATGCCACCAGTCACCGTGAGCGAGCTCAGGCGATAATTGTGCCTTTTTAGCGAACACTGCGCAGGCGATAGAAAAAATGAGGTGACCTTCCGCAGTCATAATGCTTCCGAAACTGAATAACTGTTATTTTATCCAGTATAGGTGAAAGCCTTTTCGCGCGGTAGGTGTTACGCTGTAACTATTTGTCAACGCGTTGATAATTAATGCAAAAATTATTGCGCCGTGACAGTGTCATGACGCTTTTATTCACACTCGGACACGCTATGTTCACTCTGCGATCATGCCTAAGGTAAAACGCCTTTAACGTGCCAGCCAGCCGCCGTCTACCGCCAGCGTATAGCCGTTGACATAATCCGAGGCGCGCGACGCCAGAAATACCACGGGACCCATGATATCTTCCTGCTCGCCCCAGCGTCCGGCAGGAATGCGGTCGAGAATTTCCTGACTCCGTCCTTCGTCGGCGCGCAGCTGCTCGGTATTGTTCGTCACCATATATCCGGGCGCGATTGCGTTGACGTTAATGTGATGTTTGGCCCATTCGTTGGCCAGCAGGCGAGTAATGCCCATCACCGCGCTTTTCGACGCCGTATAAGACGGCACGCGGATCCCGCCCTGAAAAGAGAGCATCGAGGCAATATTGATAATCTTGCCGCCGCCGCCCTGTTTGATAAACTGTTTCGCGACCGCCTGCGCCATGAAAAACAGCGATTTGCTGTTAACGTTCATCACGTCATCCCAGTCTTTTTCGCTAAAATTCAGCGCATCTTCGCGGCGGATAATTCCGGCATTATTAACCAGAATATCGACGCCACCCATTTCGCTGACTGCGCTTTCAAGTAAACGCGGGATAGCCTCGATGCTGGTCAGATCGGCGCGTAAATCGAGAAAGCGACGGCCAAGGGCGTGAACCGCGTCGAGCGTTTCGTTCGGTTCAGAGCGATTGACGCCAATAATATCGCAGCCAGCCTGCGCCAAACCTATCGCCATTGCCTGTCCCAGGCCCGTATTGCAGCCGGTTACCAGCGCCACTTTCCCTTGCAAATCAAAACTGTTAAGCACCATAGCTCTATCCCGCCCGTTAGTTGACACGCAAACTCTCTTTCTATTTTCGTTTCAAAAAAACTATCTCAGGTCGCTGACGGCGACGTGGTCCATGTCGGCAAACTCCTGATTTTCGCCAATCATGCCCCAGATAAAGGTGTAACGTTTGGTGCCGACGCCCGCGTGGATTGACCAGCTTGGCGAAATGACGGCCTGCTCGTTATGAACCAGTAAATGACGCGTCTCCTGCGGCTGACCCATCATGTGGAAAACGGCGGTGTCGTCGTCCATATCAAAGTAGAAATAGACTTCCATGCGGCGCTCGTGGGTGTGGCAAGGCATGGTGTTCCACAGGCTGCCTTCTTCAAGCTTGGTCAGGCCCATGGTCAGCTGGCAGGTTTCCAGCACGTCCGGCACGATAAATTTATTAATGGTGCGGCGATTGCTGGTGGCGGCATCGCCCAGCGTCTGCGGTGAAGCTTCGGCGAGGGTGATTTTTTTGTCCGGGAAGCGAGAATGCGCCGGCGCGCTGTTGTAGTAAAACTTGGCGGGGCGGCTCGCCTCAACGCTGCTGAATTCAACCTGCTGCGCGCCTTTGCCGACGTACAGCGCTTCTTCATTGCCGATTTCATAGGTTTTACCGTCGACCACAATTAATCCGGGGCCGCCGATATTAATCACGCCTAATTCACGGCGCTCAAGAAAATAGCTCACGCCAAGTTGCTTACCGACTTCATCACCTACCGACACCGTTTTATTCACGGGCATGATACCGCCGACGATAATGCGGTCGGTGTGACTATAGGTCATGGTGTAAGCATCCTGCTCGAAGATTTTTTCAATCAGAAACTCGCGGCGCAGGCCACTAGTATCGAGCTGTTTCGCGTGATCGCTGTGAATACTTTGACGAACTTGCATGTCATTGCCTCTTCTTAATGATCGGAATGGAAGGGGGCAAAGCGGGATAAAAGGCAGCCCGAATCGCCCTGATGAAAGAAGCATAGGACGATTGGGAAATGAATTCAATAAAAATGAAATGCTGTTTTAATTTTTGTGGGCGGGGTCAATGTTTCGGATTATTGGGACAAGCTGAAGGGAAAAGAGACAAAAAAAGCGGACTCGAAAGTCCGCTGAAATCATCTTTAGTAAGGAGCGATTTTCGCACAGCCACGCCTAGCCGAGATGCTCAGCCTTAAGCTCTGTTAAAGAGGAGAGCTTCACGTCAGCCAGCGCCCAGCGGGCATCGTCGCCCAGCAGGTGATCGGGTACGACAATCGAGCGCATCCGCGCGGCCTTGGTGGCTATCATGCCGTTAAACGAATCTTCGAGCGTGACGCAGTCCAGCGGATCAACGTTGAGCGCCGAGGCGGCGCGTAGATAAACTTCCGGGTGCGGCTTGCTGTAAGGCAGGTGCTCGGCCGACTGGCGAATTTCGAAATAGGATTGCAGATTAAACATCTCGAGCACCTTGTCGAGCATGTGCAGCGGAGACGCCGACGCCAAGCCAATCTTGAGGCCTCGCGCCTGACACAGCTTCAGCGCGTCTTCTACGCCGGGCAGCAGCGGGCGGGTTTGCTCGACCAGTTCAATCGTGCGGGCAATAATTCGCGCCGTCACCTCGGCCTCGCTCACGCCTTTCCACGGCAATACTCGCGCCCAAAGACGCACGGTTTGGTCAATGCGCAGACCTAACGTAGAGGGAATCAGATCCTTTTTAGAAATATCGACGCCGACGCTTTCGAAAATCTCCAGCTCCGACTGCATCCACAACGGTTCCGAATCAATCAGCAGACCATCCATGTCAAAAATCGCGGCCTGAACGGGGTTTACCTGACTCATTTTTACCACTCCCTATTACACTGAATTTGCGGGTTGTGAATTGAGCATAACACAGAGATATTGGCCGCTCAGGAGGGAAATAGTGAGGGACTAAAAGATGTTAACTAATTTTTTGGGCGCGTTTCGTTAACTATGGTTAAACTGACCTCTCTAACGAGACGTCCTAACAAGGGGAATTCATGACGTATCAACAGGCAGGACGCGTCGCCGTCATTAAACGTATCTTGGGATGGGTAATTTTTATTCCGGCGTTGTTGTCGACGATAATTTCACTGCTCAACTTCTTTTACGAGCAGGCCAAGGCAGAAAAGGGCATTAATGCCGTAATGGTCGATTTTGTTCACGTGATGGTGGACATGGCGAAATTTAATACGCCGTTCCTGAACGTTTTCTGGAATAACGCGCCGCTTCCGGTTTTGGGCGAAGGCGTGACCAGCGCTAATCTGATGTTCATCCTGATTTACTGGCTTATTTTTGTCGGGCTGGCATTGCAGGCGAGCGGGGCGCGAATGTCGCGGCAGGTCAGGCATATTCGTGAAGGCGTGCAGGACCAGTTGATTCTGGAGCAGACTAAAGGCGTTGATGCGCGTACTCAGCAGCAAATTGAAGAGCGAATTGTCATTCCTCGCCACACTATTTTCCTGCAATATTTCCCGCTGTATATTCTGCCGTTAATTATTGCTGTCGTGGCCTATTTCGTCTTGAAATTATTAGGGTTGATTCACTGATTTTGGCTTTCATCCAGACTGGAAAAAAGTGAATTCGGTCTGAGTGAAACCTGATTAAAAGCTGATAGAAACCTGAAGAAAACCTGAATAAAGCAAAGCCTGATCATATTATTATGTTCAGGCTTTTTTATGCATATTAGCTGAGATATATATTAGGTTTCTAGCAATAAACGATCGATTGCCCGCTGCGCCACCACGCTATGCTGGCCGCCAAACAGGTTGCTGCGATTTAATAAATAATAGAGCTGATAGAGTGGCTGACGTTCGATATATCCTGCCGGAAGAGGCGTCACGCTTTGATAGCCGTCGAGCAATTCGGGCGGAATATTAGGATAAAGCGGCAGCATCGCAAGGTCGCATTCCCGGTCACCCCAGTAACAGGCGGGATCGAAAATCAGCGGACCCAAGGCACTTTGCGCGCAGTTGTGCGGCCAGAGATCGCCATGCAGCAATGAAGGCTGAGGCTGGTGGTTTTGCAGCTTGGCCCGCACCCGTTCGATAATCAGCTCGGTGTCGCCGAAGATAACCCCTTTTTCAGCCGCCAACTGGAGTTGCCAGCCGATGCGCTGCTGCGAAAAGAAGGTCGACCATTTACGCTGCCAGGCGTTGGGTTGCGGCACCGTCGCCAGCTCGTTGTCGAAATCCAGACCAAACTCAAGCTGTTCGCTCCACTGGTGAAGTGCCGCCAGCTGCTGGCCTAAAAGATGAGCATTATCAACGTCAAGCGAGTCAATAGGGAAGTATTCAAGCAGCAAAAAGCTGTAATCGCGATCACTGCCGACGCCGTAAACTTCGGGAACGTTCACGGTTTGGCTTTTTGCCAGCAGCGCCAGTTGATCGGCTTCGGCAGCAAAAATAGGCAATAATTCGCGGGAGTTACACTTCACGAACACTTCGCGATCGCCATAACTGAGACGCCAGGCTGCGTGAATTTCACCGCCGGGAAGCTCGACACGCTCACGAATTTCGGCACTGCCCAGATGTTCACTCAACAGACGATTAACGGCTTGCCACATGGTTTCACCCCTTCTGACTGGCCTGATAATTCATTACGTTAGCGCTTATTCCGCGTGAAAACGCCGATCGATCGCACAGCCTGAATTAAAACTGGTTAATCCGCAGATAAGCCGTTTCACTTCAAGTTTTTCAAGTTCAAGCATAAGTTCAAATTCAACTCATTTTCACTTTCAGTGTAGTTTGAATGTGCAGATTCAATCGCAGTTAAATTTATTCAAATATTAGGCTTTGAAGATTAAAACGTGCTGAATAGCCGTTTCTATACCAAACCTGACATTAATACAGGATTTATCCGATCGACTAAAACCTCAGATCCTTGTTTCATCTACCATTATCGATTTTAGTCGAAAATTTTATTTAGGTGCTCAAAAAATATGTATATGCTTGCTTTCGTCCTGGTTGCGAGATAACTCATTTGAAACTCAAATTTCTTTATTTGACGACAGCGCTATTTCTAGTTGGGTGCGCAAAAGAAACCCCAACGCAAACAAGCAAATTGCTCCCTCAACAGCGTATTCCCGACACCCCTTCGTTAATGCATCAGGGGCCTTACGGAAGTGTTATCAAGCAGGCTGCCAGCACTTATGGCGTTGATGAAACTCTCGTTAAAGCGATTATTCAGGTTGAGTCCGGATTTAACCCCGGTGCAGTGAGCAAGTCGAATGCCGTCGGATTAATGCAGCTCAAGGCCTCGACCGCCGGGCGCGACGCCTACCGACTGAAAGGGCGCAACGGACAGCCTTCAACCTCGGCATTAAAAGATCCGACCGTAAATATTGATTTGGGTACCGCTTACCTAAGCATGTTGCAGCAGCAGCTGGCCGGGATTAACAATCCGCAAACGCTGCGTTATGCCACCACAGTTGCTTATGCAAACGGCGCTGGCGCGCTTCTGAGAACCTTCTCGAAAGACAGGGTTTATGCCGTCGCGAAAATCAATCAGATGACCCCTGAACAGTTTTACAAACACATTCAGGAAAACCATCCAGCCGCACAGGCCCCGCGTTACCTCTGGAAAGTGAACAACGCCTATCTGGCGATGCGCTAAGTTTACGTGGTCCAACGAATAAATCGTGCTGCATCCGCGTAAGTTGCTGGAAAAATGCGCTTTACGGATGCTACACTCTACCCAGTTTTTCGCGTCGCACTCTACGCTCTGCCGTATTTTGAGCTCAGACGTGTACATATTTGGCAAGGTAAAGTCGAATAGCGCGATCAACCAGATGAAGTCAAATACATATATTTTTTCTATATGTGCTCTGTCGTGTGGGGCACCACTGTAGGTAAGGAAAGAACATGCCAGTTATTACTCTCCCTGACGGTAGTCAGCGTCAGTTTGATCATCCCGTTTCTCCCTATGATGTAGCACTGGATATCGGTCCGGGTCTTGCGAAAGCCTGTATCGCCGGTCGAGTAAACGGTGAGCTGGTTGATGCCGGCGATCTCATCGAGAACGATGCTCAATTAGCCATTATTACCGCAAAAGATGAAGCCGGACTCGAAATTCTCCGTCACTCTTGTGCGCACCTGCTGGGCCACGCCATCAAGCAACTGTGGCCTAACACCAAAATGGCTATCGGTCCTACCATCGACAACGGTTTCTACTACGACGTTGATTTGGACCACACGCTGACTCAGGAAGATATCGATCTGCTTGAAAAGCGCATGCACGAACTGGCTGAAAAGAATTACGACGTTGTTAAACAGAAAGTCAGCTGGCAGGAAGCGCGCGACACCTTTGAAAGTCGCGGTGAGCAGTACAAAATTGCCATTCTTGATGAAAACATCAGCCATGACGATCGTCCGGGCCTGTATCATCACGAAGAATACGTCGATATGTGCCGGGGTCCGCACGTGCCGAACATGCGTTTCTGCCATCATTTCAAGCTGCAGAAAACCTCCGGTGCTTACTGGCGTGGCGACAGCGACAATAAAATGTTGCAGCGTATCTACGGCACGGCCTGGGCTGACAAGAAGCAGCTGGGTGCTTACCTGAAACGTCTGGAAGAAGCGGGCAAGCGCGATCACCGTAAAATCGGCAAGCAGCTTGACCTCTACCACATGCAGGACGAAGCGCCGGGCATGGTGTTCTGGCACAACGACGGCTGGACTATCTTCCGCGAGCTGGAAGCTTTCGTGCGCATGAAGCTGAAAGAGTACCAGTATCAAGAAGTTAAAGGCCCGTTCATGATGGACCGCGTGCTCTGGGAAAAGACCGGGCACTGGGACAACTACAAAGATGCGATGTTTACTACCTCTTCCGAGAAGCGTGAATACTGTATCAAGCCAATGAACTGCCCGGGTCACGTGCAGATTTTCAACCAGGGGTTGAAGTCTTATCGTGATTTGCCGCTGCGTATGGCTGAATTTGGTAGCTGTCACCGTAACGAGCCTTCAGGTGCATTGCACGGCCTGATGCGCGTGCGTGGCTTCACTCAGGATGACGCCCATATCTTCTGCACCGAAGAGCAAGTTCGTGAAGAAGTAAATAGTTGCATCAAAATGGTCTATGATGTGTACGGTACTTTTGGGTTTGAAAAGATTGCGGTTAAATTATCAACCCGTCCGGCCAAACGCATTGGTACTGATGAAATGTGGGACCGTGCCGAGAAAGACCTTGCTGCTGCGTTAGTCGAAAACAATATTGCTTTCGAATATCAGCCGGGTGAAGGCGCATTCTACGGACCAAAAATTGAATTTACCTTGCATGATTGTTTGGATCGTGCGTGGCAGTGTGGTACTGTGCAGCTCGACTTTTCATTACCGGAGCGTTTAGACGCTACTTACGTCGCTGAAAGCAACGACCGTAAGACCCCGGTTATGATTCACCGAGCAATTTTGGGTTCAATGGAACGTTTCATTGGTATTCTCACTGAAGAATACGCGGGCTTTTTCCCAACCTGGATTGCGCCGGTACAGGTGGAGGTAATGAATATTACCGATTCACAAGCTGCCTACGTCGAAGAATTGACCAAAAAACTGCAAGATGCAGGTATTCGCGCTAAAGCCGACTTGAGAAATGAGAAGATTGGCTTTAAAATTCGCGAACACACGCTGCGTCGTGTTCCCTATATGTTGGTTTGCGGCGATAAAGAGGTCGAAGCAGGCAAAGTTGCCGTTCGTACCCGAAGCGGTAAAGACCTGGGAAGCATGGACGTTAGCGAAGTCGTAGACAAACTGTTGGCGGAGATCCGCAACAGAAGTCTTCATCAACTGGAGGAATAAAGTATTAAAGGCGGAAAACGAGTTCAACCGGCGCGTCCAAATCGCATTAACAAAGAGATTCGCGCGCAAGAAGTTCGCTTAACGGGCATCGATGGCGAACCAATTGGGATTGTGAGTTTAAATGAAGCTCTTGAAAAAGCTGAGGAAGCTGGTGTTGATTTAGTAGAAATCAGTCCGAATGCCGAGCCGCCGGTCTGCCGAATCATGGATTACGGCAAATTCCTCTACGAGAAGAGCAAATCGACCAAAGAACAGAAGAAGAAGCAAAAAGTCATTCAGGTTAAGGAAATCAAATTCCGACCTGGTACCGATGATGGCGACTATCAGGTCAAACTACGCAACCTGATTCGCTTTCTGGAAGATGGCGATAAAGCCAAGATCACACTGCGTTTCCGCGGTCGTGAAATGGCGCACCAGCAGATCGGTATGGAAGTGCTTAACCGCGTCCGTAAAGACCTGTGTGAAGATATTGATCTGGCAGTGGTCGAATCCTTCCCTACGAAGATCGAAGGCCGTCAGATGATTATGGTGCTCGCACCCAAGAAGAAACAATAAGGCTCTCAAGTAGCCTGGCTCACGGTGTGTTCGCACACTGTGGGTCATGTTCGCCTTACTGATTCATGTTATTAACAATGCGAAGTGGAATTATTAATAATGCCAAAGATCAAAACAGTACGCGGCGCCGCTAAACGCTTCAAAAAGACTGCCAATGGCGGTTTTAAGCGTAAGCACGCTAACCTGCGTCACATTCTGACCAAAAAATCGACTAAGCGTAAACGTCACCTGCGTCCAAAAGGCATGGTATCCAAGAACGATTTGGGTCTCGTTGCTGCATGTTTGCCGTACGCTTAAAAATATATCGTTAAGATATATCACTTTTTTTTAATCAAGAATAAAACTCAGGAGAGCATATGGCTCGCGTAAAACGTGGTGTGATTGCACGTGCACGTCACAAGAAAATTTTAAAGCAGGCGAAAGGTTACTACGGTGCCCGTTCGCGCGTATATCGTGTTGCATTCCAGGCTGTTATCAAAGCTGGTCAATACGCTTACCGTGACCGTCGTCAAAAGAAACGTCAGTTCCGTCAGCTGTGGATTGCGCGTATCAACGCAGCAGCTCGTCAGAACGACATGTCTTACAGCAAGTTCATCAACGGCTTGAAAAAAGCTTCGATCGAAATTGACCGTAAGATCTTGGCTGACATCGCAGTATTCGACAAAGTGGCATTCTCTGCACTGGTCGAAAAAGCGAGAGCAGCTCTGGCGTAAGTCAGGTGAAAGAGGGAGCTTGCTCCCTCTTTTATATTTGAAAGACCGATCGCATTTCTTTTATTAAGGTTCTGCACGCATGAATGCTGCTACTTTCCGCTTCTTTTTTTACTTTAGCGCCTAACTCAGGAAGGCTTTCGCGCGTAAGAGAAGAAACGGAAACTAGCGCTAAAGCCTCCCTCGTGGAGGCTTTTTTTTTGCTAATGCCGAACTAAAAAAAGAATTACTCAAACTTTTATTTCACATCGGGTCATATCGGCCAGAAGAAGAGGAAAGCAATGTCACATCTCGCAGAACTGGTTGCCCAAGCCAAGGCAGCCGTAGAGAGTGCCCACGACGTCGCCGCGTTAGATTTGGTTCGCGTCGAATATTTAGGCAAGAAGGGTCATTTGACCCTGCAGATGACGTCTCTGCGCGAACTGCCAGCGGAAGAGCGCCCGGCTGCCGGCGCGGTGATTAACCAGGCCAAGCAGGAAGTTCAGGACGCACTTAACGCGCGCAAGAACGAGCTCGAGTCTGCCGCGCTGAATGCGCGTCTGGCACAGGAGACTATCGATGTCTCACTGCCTGGCCGTCGTATCGAAAACGGCGGTTTGCATCCGGTCACCCGCACTATCGACCGTATCGAGACTTTCTTTGGCGAACTGGGCTTCTCCGTCGAGACCGGTCCTGAAATCGAAGATGACTATCATAACTTCGATGCCTTGAATATTCCGGGTCATCACCCGGCGCGTGCCGACCACGACACCTTCTGGTTTGATGCTACTCGTTTGCTGCGTACCCAGACCTCTGGCGTGCAGATCCGCACCATGAAAAACCAGCAGCCGCCAATCCGTATCATCGCGCCGGGCCGCGTCTATCGTAACGATTACGACCAGACCCACACGCCGATGTTCCATCAGATGGAAGGGCTGATCGTCGATAAAGACATCAGCTTCAGCAATCTGAAAGGCACGCTGCACGACTTCCTGAACAACTTCTTTGAAGCCGATTTGCAAATTCGTTTCCGTCCGTCCTATTTCCCGTTCACCGAACCTTCCGCTGAAGTCGACGTGATGGGTAAAAACGGCAAATGGCTCGAAGTGCTGGGCTGCGGCATGGTTCACCCAAATGTGTTGCGTAGCGTAGGCATCGACCCTGAAATCTATTCAGGCTTCGCCTTCGGTATGGGCATGGAGCGTTTGACCATGCTGCGTTACGGCGTGACCGATCTGCGTGCATTCTTCGAAAACGATCTGCGTTTCCTCAAACAGTTTAAGTAAGGCGGGAATATCACATGAAATTCAGTGAACTCTGGTTGCGCGAGTGGGTAAACCCAGCCATCAGCAGCGAAGAATTATCCGAACAAATTACCATGGCCGGTCTGGAAGTTGACGGCGTCGATGCCGTTGCCGGCGCTTTCCACGGCGTGGTCGTGGGTGAAGTGGTGGAGTGCGGCCAGCATCCAAACGCCGACAAACTGCGCGTGACCAAAATCAACGTCGGCGGCGATCGCCTGCTAGATATCGTCTGTGGCGCGCCAAACTGTCGTCAGGGCCTGAAAGTGGCCGTAGCGACCGTTGGTGCAGTCTTGCCGGGCGATTTCAAAATCAAGGCGGCCAAGCTGCGTGGCGAACCGTCCGAAGGGATGCTGTGTTCGTTCTCCGAGCTGGGTATCAATGTCGAAAGCGAAGGCATTATCGAATTGCCACTGGACGCGCCAATCGGCACCGACATTCGCGAATTCCTGAAACTCGACGATAACACCATCGAAATCAGCGTGACGCCTAACCGCGCCGACTGTCTGGGCATTATAGGCGTTGCTCGCGATGTGGCGGTAATCAACCAGCTGCCGCTGAACGCGCCTGCCATGGACGCTGTGCCAGCAACCATCAGCGACGTGCTGCCTATCGACGTTCAGGCGACAGAAGCCTGTCCGCGTTATCTGGGTCGCGTAGTGAAGGGCATTAACGTTGCCGCCGCGACGCCACTATGGATGAGCGAAAAGCTGCGCCGTTGCGGAATTCGCTCTATCGATCCAGTAGTCGATATCACCAACTACGTGCTGCTCGAGCTGGGCCAGCCGATGCACGCTTTCGATCTGAATCGTATCGAAGGCGGCATTGTGGTGCGTTTGGCGCAGAAAGATGAAACGCTGACCTTGCTCGACGGGACCACCGCCAAGTTAAATGAAGACGTGCTGGTCATTGCTGACCATAAAAAAGCGCTGGCAATGGGCGGAATCTTCGGCGGCGAGCATTCTGGCGTCAACGAAGAGACGCAGGACGTGCTGCTTGAGTGCGCCTTCTTCAATCCGCTGTCAATCACGGGCCGCGCGCGTCGTCAGGGGCTGCATACCGATGCGTCACACCGTTACGAGCGTGGCGTTGACTCTGCGCTGCAATACAAGGCGATGGAGCGTGCTACCGCGCTGCTGCTGGAAATTTGTGGCGGGCAGGCAGGACCGGTTATCGATGTCACTACCGATTCGGCATTGCCGAAAGCGGCTAAAATCACGCTGCGTCGTGAAAAGCTCGATCGCCTGATTGGTCACCACGTTGAAGATGCGCAAGTTACCGATATTCTGCAGCGTCTGGGTTGCGAGGTTGAGGTTCAGGCGGGTAGCTGGACGGCAATCGCGCCAAGCTGGCGTTTCGATATGGAAATCGAAGAAGATTTGGTTGAAGAAGTGGCGCGCGTTTACGGCTACAACAACATCCCTGATGTGCCGGTTAAAGCCGATTTGGTCATGACCCAGCATCGAGAAGCCGATCTATCTCTCAAAATCGTTAAAAATCTGCTGGTTGATCGCGGTTTCCAGGAAGCGATCACTTACAGCTTCGTGGACCCTAAAGTTCAAGCGTGGTTGCATCCGGGTGAAGAAGTTCTGATGCTGCCAAGCCCGATTTCCGTAGAGATGTCCGCTATGCGCCTCTCACTCTGGACGGGCCTGCTCTCTGCGGTAGTCAATAACCAGAATCGCCAGCAGAATCGCGTGCGTTTGTTCGAAAGTGGCCTGCGCTTTGTGCCTGATTCTGAAGCTTATTTGGGTATCCGTCAGGATGTCATGCTGTCTGGCGTGATTGCGGGCAACCGAAATGAGGAACATTGGGATCTGGCGCGCAATGCCGTTGACTACTACGATTTGAAGGGTGATCTTGAGGCGATTCTTGAGCTTACCGGCAAATTGGACCACATTCAGTTCAAGGCCGAAGTGAATCCGGCGCTGCATCCGGGGCAAAGTGCTGCCATTTATTTACACGGCGAACGTATTGGTTTCATTGGAGTAGTGCATCCAGAACTCGAGCGCAAGCTTGACCTGAATGGTCGTACTGTCGTGTTCGAAATGTTGTGGAATAAGCTCGCAGACCGCGTCCTGCCTGATGCGCGCGAGATTTCTCGCTTCCCTGCGAACCGTCGTGACATCGCAATTGTGGTCCCTGAAAACGTCGCCGCAGACGATATTTTGGTCGAGTGTAAGAAAGTTGGCGCAAATCAGGTAGTTGGCGTAAACTTATTTGACGTGTACCGTGGCAAGGGCGTAGCGGATGGTTTTAAAAGTCTAGCTATCAGTCTGGTATTGCAGGATACCGCTCGTACACTGGAAGAAGAGGAGATCGCCGCTACTGTTGCAAGATGTGTAGAGGCTCTAAAACAGCGATTCCAAGCATCCTTGAGGGATTGAACCTATGGCGCTTACTAAAGCTGAAATGTCAGAACACCTGTTTGAGAAGCTCGGGCTGAGCAAACGGGATGCCAAAGACCTGGTTGAGCTGTTCTTTGAAGAGGTACGTCGTGCTTTAGAGAATGGTGAACAAGTTAAATTGTCTGGCTTTGGCAATTTTGATCTGCGTGACAAAAACCAACGTCCGGGGCGTAACCCGAAAACTGGCGAGGACATTCCTATTACGGCGCGCCGTGTGGTGACCTTCCGTCCAGGACAGAAGTTGAAAAGCAGAGTGGAAAACGCCACTCCGAAGGAATAAGCAATACTAATAAAAAGGCCGCTTCTTGCGGCCTTTTTTTTGGGCAAAATTCAGGGCAGCAGGGCGCGAAAGTATGAGCCAAATGTGTCGTTTGAAAAGTATTCGGCAGAAATGAAAAGATATTGTTAAGGTGTTGGGATCTTCAAGAATAGTCTGATAGATTAAATTTCGTAGCAGAAAGACTGATTTAACCTAGCGTGTTTGACTTAGTAGACTTTGCTTTTTGACATTAATAAACGTGGTCAAAAATTACATTAAGCCAAATAGTGCGCCGGCGAAAAATAGACAATAAAAAAGGGACCGAAGCCCCTTTTGATATTATTCGCATGAAACGCTTTCGATTTAACAGCATCATTGGGTTTATCACCCACGTTGATAACAACAGTTCATGCGATAAAGATTCTCATTTTAAACAACTTAACTGCAATAATAGCTGTAATAACGTTAACTAATACGAGCAAGTTGTTGTACGAGAATAGTTTTAGTGGAAATTAACGGCCGTGCCAACCACCGCCGCCGCCGCCACCACCGTGACCACCGCCGCCACCTGGACCCCAGAATGGAGGGAATAAGCAGCCGCTGAGGCTACAGGCGACCAGAGCTACGGTAACAAATGCCAATATACGACGCATAATTATTCCTTTGTTTGATTAAACAGTTCGATTATAGATAAAACAAAACTTAACTGTTGTCAGACTAACGTTAAGAGATGTTAGCGCAGTTATGAAAACTGAATAATATTTACGCAAGATCCTGCTGATATATTTCAGTCAGGATACATTTGTTTTTTTATTGTAAGTAAGCTGCAAGTTAACTGAAAAACTCCTTTATTCTCATATTCAGCCAAAATTCCCCCTGCTATAAAAACTCCAGCAAAACTGTAATCGCAGAACTTTTGATTCCGCAGAGCTTCAGATTCTGCAGAAATTGGATTTTGCAGGAAGTCATAAAATATGAATTCAGCAGAATCAAAAATAATTAAGGTGAACGTTGTGAAAAAATCTCATTTGATGCTGTGTCTCGCGTTGGCCCTGCCTGCCGTCGCTCAGATTAATGTTGCGCAGGCTAATGTTTCTGTCGATTTGAACGTCCCGGGTGGATCCATTCACATTGGCGATAAGAACTCACGCGGCGACTATTGGGATGGCTATGACTGGCGTACCCCGCAGTGGTGGCGTAACCACCAGAACAAACGCATGGGCGAGCGCAATAATCGCGGCATGTATTGGCATGGCAACCGTTGGGAAGCTGCGCCGCCACCGAAACACGAGGGGGGTCGACCACATCCGCAGCCGCAACACGCGCAGCCGCACGGTGAGCCGAACCACGGCAACGACCGTCCACAGGATAAACAGGGTCCGCAGGGCAATCAGGGACACGGCCAACCCGTGCCGCCGCAGGATCAGCACCACTAACAGCGAATACCGGTGAGTTATCTCGGGCGCTAATTAATCCGGCCCGTGAAAACACCGCTAATCTGGACCGTCGCAAAGAATCGTAAAAAATTCTGCGGCGGTTTTTTTTGTCAATTTTCCGCGAAGCCTCGCAAAATTATTCAAATAGCCCGTTAACTGGTTAATATAGGAAGATAATCAGCAAGGAGTCTGTATTCTGCCTATGTCATCGCTTCCTACCTTCACGCAGCTCGAAATTCGCCAAAAGCGTCGCGACGGCCAACGGCTGTGGTTGTTGCTTGGCCTGTTGATTTGCGTGCTGGCGCTGAGCCTGTGTGCCGGTGACAGCTGGCTTTGGCCCGATCAATGGCTTACGCCCGCTGGAAAACTGTTTGTCTGGCAGATTCGTCTGCCGCGGGCGCTGGCCGTGATGCTTGTCGGTGCGGGTCTGGCGGTGAGCGGGGCGGTGATGCAATCGCTGTTTGAAAATTCGCTGGCCGAACCGGGGCTGCTGGGCGTCGCCAGCGGTGGCGGGGTCGCGCTGGTGGCCTGCGTAATGCTCGGACACGGGCTGTTACCGGTGTGGATGATGAGTCTGAGCGCTGTCGCAGGCGCGCTGGCCGTGACGTTACTACTGCTGCACTTTGCCCGCAAACGGCTGTTTGCGCACTCACGGCTGCTGCTGGTCGGCGTGGCGATTGGCATTATCTGTAGCGCCATCATGACGTGGGCGGTGTACTTTAGTTCGAGTCTGGATTTACGTCAGCTGATGTACTGGATGATGGGCGGCTTTGGCGGCATCGATTGGCGTCAGTCATGGTTAGGAATGCTGTTATTACCCGTGCTGCTGTGGCTCTGCTTTCAGGGAAAAACGCTGAATTTACTGGCGCTGGGCGTAAGTCAGGCGCAGCAGCTTGGGCTGCCGATCGCCCTGTGGCGCAATTTGCTGGTGCTGGCGATGGGCTGGATAGTTGGGATTAGCGTCGCGCTGGCGGGCGTCATCGGTTTTGTCGGGCTGGTTATTCCTCATTTATTACGGTTGATCGGCATGACCGATCAACGACGTTTGCTGCCCGCCTGTGCGCTGGCGGGGGCCGGTATATTGCTGCTGGCCGATGTCACCGCGCGCGTCGCGCTCTATTCTGCCGAGCTCCCCATCGGCGTGGTGACTTCAGTTTTAGGTGCGCCGCTGTTTATCTGGTTGCTATCACGGGCCGAAAAAGGCGATTAACGTTTCGTCTCAACGCTCACAAGAGTATTCAACTACACCATCACAACAGGATATGACTCATGAGTAATGCAATTTATGCCACCCCTCTGACGACCATCGATGGCAAATCGACCACCTTGGGCGCGTTTGAAGGCAAGGTCTTGCTGGTGGTCAACGTGGCCTCGCAGTGTGGACTGACCAAACAGTATGAAGGCTTGGAGAGTCTGTATCAGCGCTGTCACGAGCAGGGTTTTGAGGTGTTGGGTTTCCCGTGCAATGAATTCGGCGCGCAGGAGCCGGGCACGGAAGAGGAAATTCAAACCTTCTGTAGCACCCAATTTGGGGTGAAGTTTCCGTTGTTCAGCAAAATTGAAGTCAACGGCGAAGGTCGTCATCCGCTCTACAAAGCTCTTGTAAGCGCCCAGCCTGAAGCGATGAGACCGGAAGGCAGCGAATTTTATCAGCGTATGGCGAGCAAGGGACGCGAGCCGAAGCAACCCGGCAATATCCTGTGGAATTTTGAAAAATTCCTGATAGGTCGTGACGGTCAGGTCATACAGCGTTTTGCCCCTGATATGACGCCAGAAGATCCAGTTCTGGTCGAGGCGATTAATCGCGCGCTGGCCAGCTAATTAAAAATTTGTTGAGGTAGGCCGATGCTGACACTGGAGAAACTGGCCGTTGCGGGCCGTTTTCAGCCTTTTAGTGCCGAGGTTGCCGCAGGCAGTCGCGTGCATATTATCGGGCCGAACGGCGCAGGTAAAAGCAGCTTGCTGGCGAGCATTGCCGGAATGCTGCCTGCTGAAGGGCAACGTTTTATCGAGGGTCAGCCGCTGTCAGCATTTTCCGGACAGGCACTCTCCCGCTGTCGAAGCTACCTGTGTCAGCACTATTTGCCGCTTTCGGCGATGCCGGTCTATCAATATCTTTCACTGCATCAGCCGCTGGGTGTCAGCCCTGCCGAGCTTGAAAGTACTTTAACCAGACTGTGCAGCCGCCTGCACCTGCTCGACAAGCTGAGTAAAGCCATCACCCGACTTTCTGGCGGTGAATGGCAGCGCGTGCGTTTGGTCGCGGCATTATTACAGGTGTGGCCGACAATTAATCCGCAGGGCCGTATTCTTCTGCTCGACGAACCGGCAAACAGTCTGGACATTGCCCATCAGCAGGCGACCGACCTGCTGGTTGCAGAATTTTGTGCAGCAGGAGGCGTCGCGATTATCAGCGATCACGACCTAAATCATACCTTGCACCACGCCTCACAGGTTTGGCTAATGGCAGAAGGTGCATTTATCAAAACGGGCACGCCGAATGAGGTTTTACAACCAGCCACCTTGCAGCCGGTTTACGGCGTTAATTTTGAGCAGCATCGGGTTGCTGGAAAATCGTGGCTGATGACAGTCTAAATATATCTTCAACATCTTTAAGATAATCTTTACGTTTCTTTTTTAGTAGGAAGTTCACTCTCTTTATAAATAATCAGAAAAAGCGTATTTATATTAAACGGTGAATTAACAGAATCAAAAAAACGAGATGCAAACCTTAATAAACTGAGCGTAAAACTGCTCGAAAAAAGAAGGTTTATCAGTTTGTTGTTTTCATGTTATTGATTTTATTGGTTAAAATATTAAGCCCTCGGGCTTGGTTCGGCACGATGCTGTCTTAAGGTTAAATTAAGCTTAAACGAAAATAATCCTCCTGTTATTAACGACTGCCGTTTACTTACTGTTAATTAATTAGACGTTACAGTCTTATTAATAACGGCATTACCGGTCCAGCTTATATTCGTTGATTGTTAACTGTAATGCGTCAACGAATCTTCGTTAATTGTTGTTTGTTAACTTTTAATTGTTAGTTGTTAACTCATAATTGTTAACCCGTAATTGTTGGTTGTTAACTCATAACTGCTAACTACAGGATAAGCATCATGGAAAATTTTTTGCCTTTTTCACGTCCATCGATGGGAGAAGATGAGATCTCTGCCGTCGAGCAGGTATTACGCAGCGGATGGATTACCACTGGCCCGCAAACTCATCAGCTTGAACAAGACTTTTGTGAGCGTTTCGGCTGTAAACATGCCATCGCAGTGAGTTCAGCAACGGGCGGCATGCACCTGACACTGCTGGCGCTGGGTATCGGGCCGGGTGACGAGGTCATTACGCCTTCGCAAACCTGGGTATCGACGCTCAACATGATTGTGCTGTTAGGCGCTGAACCGGTGATGATTGACGTCGATCCGCATACGCTCATGGTCCGCCCCGAGCAGGTTGCCGCCGCCATTACGCCAAAAACCAAAGCCATTATTCCCGTGCATTACGCCGGCGCGCCGCTGGATCTCGACCCGCTTTATCAGCTGGCTGAGCAGCATAACATTGCAATAGTTGAAGACGCGGCGCACGCGGCGGGCAGTCAATATCACGGCCGCTGGATTGGCGCGCAGGGCACGGCTATCTTTTCGTTTCATGCCATCAAAAATATGACCTGCGCAGAAGGCGGTATTGTCGCCACTGATAACGACGCCTTGGCGGCCAGTGTCAGAATGTTGAAATTCCACGGTTTAGCGGTCGATGCGTTTGATCGCCAGCAACAGGGCCGCCGCGCACAGGCCGAAGTTATTCAACCAGGTTACAAATACAACCTTTCAGATATTCATGCCGCGATCGCCGTAGTGCAGCTCAAACGTTTAACAGAAATGAATACCCGACGAAAAGAGCTGGCCCAACGCTATTTGAAGAGACTAGAAGGCACGCCATTTTTACCGTTGCAACGCCCTGATTATGAACATTTGCACAGCTGGCATCTCTTTATGATCCGCGTTGACGAAGCCAGTTGCGGCATCACTCGAGACGCGCTGATGGAGGCGCTGAAAGAGCAGGGGATCGGCACCGGCCTGCATTTTCGCGCAGCGCATACCCAAAAATATTACCGCGATCGCTATCCTGCGCTGAGCCTGCCGCACAGCGAATGGAACAGCGCGCGTCTGTGCAGTTTGCCGCTGTTTCCTGACATGCAGGAAGGCGATGTCGACCGCGTCACGGGCGTACTGTTATCCCTGCTCGAGAAATCAATGTTTGAGAAATCAGAGCTTGAGAAAGCAATGTTAGAAAAATCCCTGCCGGAGACGTCTCGTGTTGAAGTTTGATGAAATCAAGAAAGTCTCGGTCGTTATTCCCGTATTTAACGAGGAAGCGAGTTTACCTGCGCTGCTGACTCGCACCCTTTCGGCCTGCCATCAATTGACGCAGTCATTTGAAATTATCCTGATTGACGATGGCAGCACGGATAACTCGGCGCAGCTGTTGGCCGCCGCCGCTGAACAGCCTGAAAATAGCGTTATTGCCGTGCTGCTCAATCGAAATTATGGCCAGCACGCCGCCATTATGGCCGGATTCAATCAGGTTTCAGGGGATCTGATCATCACGCTGGACGCCGATTTGCAGAATCCGCCCGAAGAGATCCCGCGACTGGTGCAGAAAGCCGAAGAAGGCTATGACGTGGTCGGCAGCGTGCGCGCCCAGCGACAAGATTCGTGGTTTCGAAAGAAAGCCTCAAAAATTATTAATAAAACGATTCAACGGGCCACGGGAAAAGCTATGGGTGACTACGGCTGCATGCTGCGCGCCTATCGTCGCCACATCGTCAACGCCATGCTGGAGTGTCGCGAACGAAGCACCTTTATTCCTATCCTTGCCAACACCTTCGCGCGCCGCACGGCCGAAATTTCAGTGCTGCACGCCGAGCGCGAATTTGGTGATTCTAAATACAGCTTTATGAAGCTGGTCAATCTGATGTTTGACCTGATCACCTGTTTAACCACCACGCCATTGCGTTTGCTGAGCGTGGTCGGCAGCGTCATTGCGCTGTTCGGCTTCCTGCTGGCTTTGGCACTGATATTTATGCGGCTGATATTTGGCTCGGAATGGGCGGCCGAAGGCGTGTTCACGCTCTTTGCCGTGCTGTTTATGTTTATTGGCGCGCAGTTTGTCGGCATGGGTCTGCTCGGCGAATACATCGGGCGTATTTACACCGATGTTCGCGCGCGTCCCCGTTATTTCGTTCAAAAAGTTATCGGGGCTACGGCCAAAGATAACGTTACAGATCAGGAAAATAACTCATGAAAGCGATCGTTTTTGCCTATCACGATATTGGTTGTGTTGCTCTTGAAGCGCTGGTGGCTGCAGGTTACGAGGTGCAGGCAGTGTTCACGCACGCCGACGCACCTGATGAAAATCACTTTTTCTCATCGGTTGCCCGCCTTGGTGCCGAGCTCAACCTGCCCGTATACGCGCCGGAAGATGTCAATCATCCGCTGTGGCTCGAGCGCATTCGTCAGTTGCAGCCCGACGTTATTTTCTCCTTCTATTATCGAAATATGCTGAGCGAGGCGCTGCTGGCGCTGGCTCCCGTCGGCGGGTTTAACCTGCACGGCTCATTGCTGCCGCGCTATCGCGGACGCGCGCCGGTTAATTGGACGTTGCTTAACGGTGAGACAGAAACGGGCGTGACGCTGCATAAAATGGTCAAAAGGCCCGACGCGGGCGATATCGTCAGTCAGTTGGCTGTCGCCATTGAGCCGCAGGATACGGCGCTGATTCTGCACGGCAAGTTAAAACACGCTGCGCAAACGCTGTTGCAGAAAACGTTGCCCACTCTGTTGATGGGCGAGATTTCGCTGACGCCGCAGGACGAATCTCAGGCCAGCTATTTTGGTCGCAGAACCGCGGCCGACGGCGAAATTCATTGGCAGCAATCAGCGCAGCAAATCCACAATCTGGTGCGCGCCGTAACCGAGCCTTATCCCGGCGCGTTTAGCTATCTCGGTGAGCGTAAATTAACCGTGTGGCGCAGTCGCGTGCTTGAGATTCAACATCAAAAACGTCCGGGTACGGTGCTGTCCAGCGATCCGCTGATAGTCGCCTGTGGTGAAGGGGCGGTCGAGATTGTAACGGGCCAAAACGAGTCAGGTCTTTACGTGCAGGGCGCGCGTCTGGCGGCCGAAATGGGCATCATGCCCGACGTCTGCCTGTCTGCCAAACCCACGGCGATAACTCGACGTCGCACGCGAGTGCTTATTCTCGGGGTTAACGGTTTTATCGGTAACCATCTCAGCGAGCGTTTGTTACGCGATGATAACTATGAAATTTATGGCCTTGATATCAGCGCCGATGCAATTGGCCGCTTCATGGACAATCCGCATTTCCACTTTGTTGAGGGCGATATCAGCATTCATTCGGAATGGATTGAATATCACATCAAAAAATGTGACGTGGTGCTGCCGCTGGTCGCTATCGCCACGCCTATTGAATACACCCGCAATCCGCTACGCGTTTTCGAGCTTGATTTTGAAGAGAATCTGAAAATCGTTCGCGACTGCGTGAAGTATAAAAAGCGCATTATTTTCCCGTCCACCTCTGAAGTGTACGGCATGTGTGACGACAAAGAGTTTGATGAAGATACCTCGCGATTAATCGTCGGGCCTATCAACAAACAGCGCTGGATCTATTCGATCTCCAAGCAGCTGCTGGATCGCGTTATCTGGGCTTACGGCGCGAAAGAAGGGTTGCGCTTTACGCTGTTCAGGCCGTTTAACTGGATGGGGCCGCGTCTGGATAATCTTGATGCCGCCAGAGTGGGCAGCTCGCGCGCCATTACTCAACTGATCCTGAATCTGGTTGAAGGCTCGCCGATTAAGCTGGTAGACGGCGGCGAGCAGAAGCGCTGTTTCACTGATATCAACGATGGAATCGAAGCGCTGTTTAGAATTATTGAAAATCGCGACAACCTGTGTGACGGTCAAATCATAAATATTGGTAATCCGCACAACGAAGCGAGCATTCGCCAATTAGCCGAGATGCTGCTCGAAAGCTTTGAGGCGCATCCTCTTCGCGATCGCTTCCCGCCGTTTGCCGGCATGAAAGAGGTCGAAAGCAGCAGCTATTATGGCAAAGGTTATCAAGACGTTGAGCACCGTACGCCAAGCATTAAAAACGCCCGCAGACTGCTCGACTGGCAGCCGGAAGTCAGTATGGATAAAACGGTCGCGGCCACGCTCGACTTTTTCCTGCGATCGGTTGATTTTGACCGTTAAGGTGATGTCAGCAGTGATAAAAAGTTTGGCGAGGGAAGGATAACGCCTTGAGCACAATCAAACATGTCGGACTCAGGATCGACGTCGATACGCTGAGCGGCACCCAAAAAGGGGTGCCAGAATTATTGCGTATTCTTGAGCGCCAGCAGATTACCGCCAGCTTTTTTTTCAGCGTCGGCCCCGACAACATGGGGCGTCATCTTTGGCGGCTGCTGCGGCCCAAATTTCTATGGAAGATGCTGCGCTCAAATGCCGCGTCGCTGTATGGGCTTGATATTTTGCTGGCGGGCACGGCGTGGCCTGGCAGAGTGATTGCTAACGCCTGCGCCGGAATTATGCGGGCCGCCGCGGTTCATGGTCATGAGATCGGCCTGCACGCCTGGGATCATCAGGGTTGGCAGGCGAAAGTCGAAAAATGGAGCGACGCCGAGCTAGAACAGCAGATTAGCAAGGGGCGCGAAACGCTGGAAAGGGCGCTCGGCAGGCCGATTGACTGTTCGGCCGTGGCGGGCTGGCGTGCCGATCGGCGTGTTATTGAAACAAAAGAGCGGTTCAATTTCCGTTATAACAGCGACTGTCGAGGCGAGCGGATTTTTAGGCCGCAGCTCGTCAATGGCGAAAGCGGAACTCCGCAAATTCCCGTTACCTTACCCACCTATGACGAAGCGATCGGCAGCAAGGTTTACGTAGCCAATGATAAAACTAGCGCAGCCAATGCCAAGGTCAGTAATGCAAATTATAACGCCTATATACTTGATCTGATTGAACAACAAACAGGCACGGCGGTTTACACCATTCATGCAGAAGTAGAGGGAATGTCGCTGGCCGCGATGTTTGAAAGCTTGCTGGTGCAGGCAAAACAGCGCGGGATTCATTTTTGCCCATTGGGCAATCTGCTTCCTGATGACCTCGATTCGCTGCCATCAGGACAGGTGATTCGCGCGCCTTTTGCGGGTCGTGAAGGCTGGCTGGGTCAGCAATCAGCAGGAGGCGAATAGATGCACGCAGGATTAAAACGCGTCTACGGTTTTTGGCTGCTTCTATTTTTTGCCGTGGTGTATCTACTGCCGCTTAACTGGCGCGCTTTGTGGATGCCCGATGAAACCCGTTATGCTGAAATCAGCCGCGAGATGCTGCAACGAGGCGACTGGATTGTCCCGCATTTTCTCGGCCTGCGTTATTTCGAAAAACCGGACGCGGGTTACTGGATCAATAATCTTAGTCAGCTGCTGTTTGGCCATTCCAATTTTGCGGTTCGCTTTGGGTCAGTATTTTCGACCGCCGTCAGCGCCTTGCTGGTGTTCTGGCTGGCAAATCTGCTGTGGAGCAATCGAAAAAAAGCTTACAGCGCGACGCTAATCTATCTTTCCTGCACGCTGGTATTCAGCATCGGCACTTACAGCGTGCTGGACCCGATGCTTACGCTATGGATGACGGCCGCGATGCTGTGCAGCTATTATTGCCTGCGCGTGACGGCGGTGAAACACAAGATAATCAGCTGGATAGCTCTAGGTTTAGCCTGCGCAATGGGCTTCATGACCAAAGGGTTTCTGGCGCTGGCGCTGCCGGTGATCGCCTTGCTGCCAATCGTCTGGCGCGAAAAACGCATTAAAACGTTGTTTGGCTGGGGCCCGCTGGCGATCGTTTCCGCCTTGCTACTCAGCTTGCCGTGGGTTATCGCTATTGGCCAGCGTGAGCCCGATTTTTGGCACTACTTTTTCTGGATTGAACACATCCAGCGTTTCGCCGAAAAAAACGCTCAGCACGCTGCGCCTTTTTGGTATTACCTGCCAATTTTGTTGATCGGCACGTTACCGTGGCTGGCGTTATTGCCCGGCGCGCTGAAAGCCGGATGGCAACGCAGATCGCAACGTGGCGAGCTGTTTTTCCTGCTGGCGTGGGCCATCATGCCGCTGCTGTTTTTCAGTATCGCGCACGGAAAGCTGCCGACCTATATTCTGCCGTGTTTCGCCCCTATCGCCTTGCTGATGGCCGATTATCTCGAGCAAATCAGGCAGTCAGCTAATCAGCGGATATTGAAAATCAATGGATTAATTAATCTCCTGTTTGGATTATTCATTACTCTCGCGCTGTTATTAACCGCCTTTTTGCCGTCGCTTCAAGGCCTGCTTTATGCGCCATATGAAAAATTACCGCTGTTGCTGGCGCTGTTAAGCGGCATTGGCTGGGCATTAGCGGGCGCAGTGAGTGCTTCTGCGCCTTGTCGATGGTACTGGGCGGCGGCTTGTCCGGTGGTGCTTTCTCTGCTGGTGGGGCAAATTATTCCGCAACGGATTGTGTACTCCAAGCAGCCACAGTCTTTTATTGCGCTCAATCTTCCTGCGTTGCAGCACAGCCGTTATGTGATGACCAACAGTGTTGGGTTAGCGTCTGGCTTGGCGTGGGAACTCAAGCGTGACGACATTCTGCTTTATGACGAAAAAGGCGAGCTGGAATATGGGCTGGGCTATCCCGACGCCAAGGGCAAATTTATCAGTCGCGATGACTTTTCGCGCTGGCTGACTGAGGCGCGTAAACAAGGTGAGGTGGTGCTGTTGCTTAAGGTCGATGGCGAGAATGATGTTTCTGCCTCTTTCCCACAGGCTGACCTGGTGATTTGGGCTAATCGTTTAAGATTGTTGATATTCAAACCGCGGCCATGAGCGACTATTTAGGGCTTATCACCGCCAGCCTGCTGACCTGCGCGGGGCAATTGTGCCAGAAACGCGCGGCGCAGCAGGCTTTGACCCACAAAAAAGTGCTGCTGTGCTGGCTGCTGCTGGCGTTGCTGTTTATGGGCTGTGGCCTGTTGAGCTGGCTGCACGTGTTGCAATATCTGCCATTAAGCACCGCCTATCCGATGCTTAGCCTCAACTTCATCGTGATTGCTATCGCTTCCCGCCTCTTCTTTGACGAGCCGATCGGGCGAGGCCAATGGTTAGGCATCGCTTTTATTATGCTCGGCATCACTCTTATTGGAGTCGGATAATGAAAGGCTACGGATGGGCGAGCGGAAGTGTAGTGCTGGTCAGCGTGGCGCAACTGCTGATGAAATGGAGCATGATGCAGCTGCCTGCGAAACTGCTTTCGACCTCGCTGATTGCTATTACCTCCAGCCCCGCGTCTGCCCTGATTGCTCTGTTTGGAGGTATCGCCTGTTACGGGCTTTCAATGCTGTGCTGGTTTTTTGCTCTTCGGCGATTGCCGCTAAATCGCGCCTACAGCCTGTTAGGACTGAGTTATGCGCTGGTTTATCTGACGGCGGCTTGGGTGCCCGTTTTCAACGAGCCGTTGCACGGGCTGAAATCGTTGGGGGTCATCTTTATTATTGCTGGCATCGTGCTGATTAACCAAACCTCAACGTCCGCGACTCAAGATGATAAGGTCCAATAATCAGCGGGTGCGTTAAGAATTACTTTAGCAAAAGGCGATTTTTGTTGGACCTACGATGAAATGACGTTAGATTCTTTTAATCCTTAGATAACTGCACGTTATCCTTTGCCCGCTCCGCGTGCGAAAAGATTTTGGATGTCAGCCAGGGAAAGAGAGAAATGTTAACGCACTCAAAACGTTTGTATTCACTGTTGGCATTGCTGGCCCTCATTCTCAGCGGCTGTAGCAGCCACGCGCCGCCGCCGAGTGGCAATCTGGCCGATTCCGTCGCCGTAGTGGCGCAGCTTAACGATCAGTTGGGCCAGTGGCACGGCACGCCTTATCGCTACGGCGGTTTGGGTCGCGGCGGAATCGACTGTTCGGGCTTCGTATTCAGAACCTTCCGCGACCGTTTTGGCGTCGTACTTCCTCGTAGCACGGCCGCACAAACCAAAATCGGCACCAAAGTCTCCCGTAAAGAGTTGTTGCCCGGCGATTTGGTCTTCTTCAAGACCGGTGCCGGAGAGAACGGGCTTCACGTTGGCATTTACGATACCGATGACGAGTTTATCCACGCCTCGACCAGTCAGGGCGTCATCCGTTCGTCGCTAGATAACGTCTACTGGCGCAAGGCGTATTGGCAGGCGCGACGGATTTAATCGGTTCAAGCATCACACTTCAGGACAACACATTATGGCCGCTCTACGTCTCCTCCTCTCCGATTCATATGACCCGTGGTTTAATCTGGCGGTGGAAGACTGTATCTTCCGCCAAATGACCAGCCAGCGCGTGCTGTTCTTGTGGCGTAATGCCGAAACCGTGGTTTTGGTTTAGTATAGACACATGATAACTATTCTTAATTAGGTGCTATATGTTGAAGCGTCGCCCCCATGTGTATACTCGAATCTCCAAAACAAATCAGATTGAAGGTGCCGGTTTAACGGACCAAACCTCCCGAATTGAAGAGTACTTAAAAGTTAAAAGTCATCTCTTTGAAGGGGAGGTACAGTACTGGCAGGATGTAGGTTTATCTGCTTGGAAGAATAAGAACATACTTGATGGTCAGCTTGCCGAATTCATCATAAAGGTGAAAGCAGGGGAGATTGGTGAGGATGATGCACTAATCATCTATTCGCTTGACCGACTCAGTAGGCGATCATCTTGGGATGAAACAACCATACAAATGCTCGTATCGCACGGTGTTGAAATCCATGATGTATCAACGCCTGTAGTACTGAACAAGAATGATTCCATGTCTAAAATCATCATGGAATTAATCATTACCCGTGGCAATAACGAAAGTAAAATTAAATCAGAACGATCAATAGCAGGGTGGAGTAAACGTCTTCAAGAAACAGTCGAAACTGGTACTATATTCACAAAAAAGCTGCCTCGATGGCTCACAGCCAATAATGACGAATACAAAGTACTGGAGCATGAAGCAGAAATTATTAAACGCATTTTCCGTGAATACATTAATGGTATGACTTCTCCTATGATTGCACGCCGTCTAAATGAGGAAGGTATCAAAAGTACTGGTACTTCCTTATGGCGGCCAAACACGGTTACTAAACTGATAAAGGATGAACGCCTCAGAGGTAATCTAGTTAGAGAGAAGATAACATTGATACCCAATGTATTCCCGAAGGTAATTGATGATGAATTATTTGTATTAGCTAATCGCATATTGAGTACTAATGCTATTGGTAAGAAAGGTAGACCAAGAGAAAACAATCAAACTCGAGAAGTTAATAATATTATTACTGGCTTTGTGCGTTGTGGGAAGTGCGGATCTAGGGTAACCACAAGTACCAACGGCCGCGGGGTGAAGTACATCAAATGTCTTTCACGTTTGAACTTCCAGATATGTGGTCAGAAAAGTATTAAGCTTTTTGAGGTTGAAAAGATAGTTATCAATCACGTAAAGCAAGTGGATATGGCTAAAGTACTTTCATTGGATATCGATACTTCTGATGAAGCTAATTTAATATCTGAACTTTTAGTACTTCAAAGTGAAGAGCAAGAATGTATTGACCAGATTGAGGCGAGAAAACAATCTAAGCAGCGGGTATCATTACCTCTTGCAAATGCTCTCACTGATATTCAGGATCGTATTGAAGTAGTACAGGAAGAATTATCTCAACTTAAAGTTACTGAACCGCTGCCTGATATACAAATGATAGAAGTTGAACAACTAATGGACGCGAGTAATGTACCGCTACGTATGAGCCTTCGAAAGTTCCTTGTGCAAGTACTTGACGTTATTACTTTTAATTACATAGGTAAGGACTGCTTAATTGAACTTAAGTACAAAAATGATGTTTATAGACACGTAATCATAATAAATAAAGACTTTGAAGTACTTAATGAGATATCGATAGTAAATGAAAGTGATGTAATTACTTATGCAACTGAATCATTTGCTGTAAGGGAGCATGTATTAGACCAACTTTGCAGATTTGAATTTAACCCCTACAAAGAGTATAGCACTAATGATTATTATCTTTTGTTAAATTACATTGGTGGGTTAAAGAACAAACAGTGGGTAGTGGATTTCCTCGGTAGTAATGAGCATCTGAAAATAATGAACAGTTAGTTAAAAGTACTAAATTGTAACCTTCATGATTTATAGTGCTTGAAAGTACTGCATTATAGCGGTACTTTTTTATTTTATGATAAATAGAATAGTAATTGACATTCTATTATCCTCCATTAAAGAATATGAAACAGAAGTGTTTTATGCGTTATACTAAGTAGTAAGAAATAAATTCTCCTTGAAATAACCCCGCCATAAAAAAGCGGGTGTTTTTTCATGCCTATAATTCAATATATTGTAATACAGAAGGATGTACCATGAGTAAAAAGAAGGAAATCAAGGAAGCGACGATATGCGTAAGATTATCAGAAAGACAATCAGAATATGTCGAAGAGTTAAAAGTGAAATTGAATCTAAAATCTAAATCAGCAGCAATTCAGTACTTGTTGAATGAACATCAAATCAAAAGTATCTAACCAAAAAAATGCCTGCAAGGATGTAGGCGTAAAAATTAAAAAGGAATTTAATAATGTCTAATATTTATAATTATATTGATGAAGGATGTGGTAGTGGAAAAACTCATTGGTTAATTAATGAAATAAATGCAACAAAAGAAAGGTACATCATAGTACAAACTAAATTAGATTTATTAGTGCAAACTTTCAAGGAAATACCAAGCGGTAAAATTATTGACTCAAATGATTTTGATGAAAAAAATGTTGAGATGAGTATAGTTGAATTTTTAAAATTTCCAAATGCTAGGGTTTTGGGAATAACACATAAATCATTTGCAAAAATTGATCCTAATCTGCTTTTAAATTGGGATATTTACTTAGATGACATCGTTAGTTTTCATGACTACAATGCATTTAATGAAAGTGATCCAAAAGTAAAAGCAATACTAGAAAATGATATCTTTACAAATTTTAATAAAACATTAGCTAGCGAAAAGTACTTGTTAGCAAATAAAAAACAAAAAATAAAAGGGGATTTCCTTATAGAGATTTCGAAGAAATTTGATGTTATTCAAAGTAATGATTACTTTGCATTAAATGCATCATATTTCTCAAAATTAGAAAATAAAGATTACAACCCTGAGATAACACAATTAACTACATTAGCTTGGACGAATATTAATAAGTACTCAAAGTGCAAGTTAACTTTTATGGCAAATAATTTTAAACAAAGCTTGTTATATCTATCTAACCCAAGCCTTTTTACACATAAGGAAATCCCTGTTCGGGCACGGAAAATACCAGTATCTGAAAGACTGAAAGTAAAGTACTTCTGTAAAAGTTTTTCATTAACTAAGAATTACCGAACATCATTTGCAGAGGATTTTAGCAGGGTAGTTAACTATATTAATAAGGAACTAAAAGGAATTGAGTATTATTACACAAAAAATTCGAAGGAAAGATTTGAGCTAAATGGTCTTAAAGTACCATTCATAACAAGGGGGATGAATAATTTGCAAAAGTATAATACTGCTGTATGGCTGTCGAGTGCACATCCTGCTCCAGTAGAAGAGAAAATGGTCGAGTTATTCTTAAACATAACTAGTAAACAAATTGTTCAGTGCAGAGAGTACGAAGCATTGGAGCAATTCGTTCAACGTGGAGTACTGAGGGATTTTGATAGTGATGAAATCATGACTGTATATGTATTCGATGAAAAACAGGCAATGAGCTTGTGTAGTAAGGGAGGAGATATTGAGTACATTGATATTGGATTGGATGATAATGAAGGTGAAAAGCCTAAGAAATCTGGTGGACAGGTAAAAGAATCTTTGATTGATGTACCAAAAAAATTGCAAGATGCTTTCAGTCAATGGAAGAAAAGTAATAAAGAGAAAAGTGATTTATTAGTACGTTATGAAAAGTGGAAAACAAAACAGCTTGAAGCGTATAAAAAACTTGGAAATAAAGATTTCGAGAATTTTGATAAGCAGATATACAAATAATCAAATTCACCATCATAGAAAGGTGTAATCCAAATGGGAAAAAAATCAGATTTGTACCTTATAGTATATAGGTCTTACTCTGATCTTTTTATAGAAATTAAAAAGAAGAAAATAGAAAAAGAAAACCCATTTCTTGAGGAACGAAAAGAAAAGGGTTTTTCCGAGTAAGTACGAGGTACGAGTACTTGCCTCGTTAAATAATTGATATACATAATTGATAATAAGAAGCCGGTATCACTACGTTCCTACCGACTTGTTGCATTTGATTGTTTACTTCGTTCGTACCTCACTACATAAACAATCAAATGCATTCCTTTTTCCTTTAAATTTTTTCGGTATTAAAACCTTCTAAATGAAATGCAATACAAAAATTAATTTTACTTGGTTTAATACATTACGGCGAAGCCAACCCGATCCCTCATCATCCCCTTATGATAGTGAATTTGACAAATAACGCCCTAATTTTTATTAATTGGATAGCTAACACATGTATGTCCGCTACTGAACAAATTCATTTGATTACCTTCTAAGCGAACAAAAGGGAAAGTTGCATAGTCCATATTTGATTGGATCATGTTGAAATGTAAATTCTTATCTTGCATTTCCAACTTTGAAGCATGTACAGGATGTGTGCCTTGTTTGGCAAGCGTAATCAAAAAGGCTATGGGGAAAAAATGTAGAACTGCACAGAAACAATGATGACCGTTATTATAAAAATTTATATTCTGAGCTGAAATATGCATTCTAAAAGGGTAGAACCAATAATAAATGTCGTGAGTATCTTCTAATGTTCCCCTAATTCCGAGGACAAATTCTCTGAGAGGAGTATAAAATTCAGAATGGCTGGGTTTTTTTTCACAGTCTCGAGCAGAAGTAGCTGACAGTACGTGGCTTATCATGGCCCTCGCAAAATTTAATGAATCAACCTCAACCCTAATAGTGTTGTACATAAAATGCTCACCAGAAAGGTACCTAAGTAGCTTTGCCCTAAATTGGCTTGTAACAGACGCAATGGAGTTGTCATTAATTCCGTTATTGCACTTTTCACATACAGTTTGAAAGTAAGATCCGGTTTTAGCATTTAACGGTTTGATTTTCTCTTTAGGACTGTAAAACTCACTCACAGATTTTTGAAGCATAGGTTCAAGCACGATAGCACATGAAGGTGGTACATGATCTTTAGATAACCGCCCCTGAGTACCACATATCACACAGTAGCCATAACCTTTTCCAACATGCTCTATTCGTTCACTTATGTACTTCATGCAAGCATTCCCCTTAAAATCTGAGTCAAAATGTAGTAGCTAATTAGTACTATAACTCAGTAAACAATAATTTCGAGTGTGGTGATGTACGACAAACTAATCTCCTTTATTGTGTTTTAACAACAGTAAATTTCTGCTACAGCAATGCAGAGTTGGCATCTAGTACCACAGTCACTAGCATTTAAGTACTCAAAGTAACTAACCAAGCATTACCGGTGCAAGTACTTATACCTAAAACAAAAGAACTAAGTACTTTAAGATATGATAAAGAATCGAATGGTTATCTAATAGTACTAATACTCTTAAAGTGTAAAAGTTATAAAGGTAATTACCATGCACTCTGGGTAATAGTATTTTATGGTATAGGTACTATTAAGGTTTTTAATTTTTATATATAAGTTTAAAAGTTTGATAATTAGTTTATTGTCTTCTTGGCTTTTTGAGAAAATAAAATTGACAGATGAGTTTTTGGTTATTACTATGCAATTCATCGGGGCTGCTTAATGCCTTGTAAGAAATAAAATTCATATCTCCTGAGGTTAGTAATGAATCAAGTTAATATTTTTTTGACGCAAAGTGCATTAGATGAGTTATTTAAAGAAGCTAAGAAGTGCAATGTGAATGGGTATCCATGCATGACGGAAATAAAAGGAATAGAATACACTGTAATGTTTAAAGAAATTGATGGAAATAAAACTATAACACTTACAAAAAAAAACCAACCAACGGAAGAAAGAGTTTTTGAAAAATCAGACAGCAAATGGGAAGAGATTCCTCTTTTACTAAGCTAAACATGAGCAGTATCGATCAACTGAAATAAAAAGTATTAATTAATGCTAATTAACCCATCGCTAATTTTGAATAAAGGACACCCAATGAAAACTTCAATGAAAGTTTTTGCTAATTTGTTTAAACATGTTTTCATCACTGATTATACCATTGATATGATTGAAATCGAATTGTCAAATGCAACAAAGCAGCACGGTCAAATTATAATCGATAAAGATACAGATTTTGAACCATATCTTAATGCGTTTATTGAGACTTGTAAGGTAAAAGGTCTACAAACCTATGTGCCACAATCAATCAATACAGATAGTTTCTCAATTGCATTATCTACTAGTAATGACATAACATTCCAAGCTAACGGCCAATGGTATGTTTATAACACTAGTTTTTGTCCATGTTGCCCACATGACGAAGTGATTAAGGTCGTTTGCAAAACTTCATAGGTTGAACAAAATTAAATAATGAAGCTTAGTTATGCTTGTGGTTCCTAACCTATTAAATTGATAAGAGGGAGCTTGAATAACTCCCTTTTAATTTTATAATGTATCTAACCACACTGTTTTCTTTAATCGTGCAATATTGTTAGATGCGAAGCTTTTGTAATTTGAAGGGTTGATATTAATTTTTATTTTATCAACTTCATTTGCAAAAGACTTGGTTTCATCAATCAACCACGTCAATATTGTTGCGAAATGTTTATCTGTTGCTAATGAGTTTTGATAAACTTGGTTGAGAGCTGTATGTGAAAAAACTCTTTTGTCATCAGCGTTTTCATCTATAACAGATAAATTAAATAATCTTGTACTAAGCTCGTTGTGCTTTTCATTATATTTGCAACATAACTCATACCATTCTGCATCTTTATCATCATAATGAAGTGAGAATAAATTAGTTATCGATTCCATTTCGTTAAGATATAAATTGCATTCAGCTATTTCATTTGTCAATTGTCTATAATATTGATTAAAAACGTTTTCAGATTTGGATAAGATGGCATTTGTGGTTGAACTGTTATGCTTAATGATAGTTATTGAGGAGTCTGAAACTATATCGGATAAATTCTTTAAATATAACTCTTTTGTATCAAGGTGGAATTTATACCAATTCGATGTGGTTGTGTTTGTTGCTTTCCTAAAACCCGCTGAATAACAGTACATGCAAAGTTTAATAACAATAACTACTAAAGCTGAGATATACCAAAAATTTAAATACATAAAGTCTCCATTGTTAATACAATTGCATGGTATTCATTGAAAGCATTCGATAGCTAACAACATCATCTACTTTATAATTTTCTTGGAAAAAATTCCTCAATCCGGTACCTCCCATAATTCTTGGTGCTTTAGTTCTGTTCGCAGTTCGATTGATAATTGCTGTGAGAATAACTGACCCATCATGATTAACGATAGTAAGTTTATCCCCATCATAAGAAAACTCCTCAGAAGACGCCACTGATACATTGAAAAAACCCCGTTTCCAGTAGGTAGGTGCCATATTGAAGGTATAATCTTTTGATTCCAAAATCACCATTTCCTCTGAAACTTCATCGCTTAAAATTTCACTTTCATCATCAATAATGCTTTTCGTACTCAAAATGTTATCGCCCCCTGTAATACGAGTACTACCATTCCATTCAGGATTGATGATCTTTATCATGCTATCTTCGAGACCGGCTGCTAAATTTAGATGAAACTGACCGTAATGCATTAGCCCATTATCGGGAAGTACTAAAATGTCTACCCCCATGCTTTGTAATAATGCATCTCTAATATTTGCATTATTTTTGATGTTAGTTGATTGGGTCGCACCTGGCCTTTTGTAATGATACATACGCTTCTTGAGCAATCTTGTAGTTTTACCGATGTACTTCACTTCACCATCACATACAAAGGCATAAAGATTATTACATCCATCTGTAAATGATTCGGTCATAACGTAGTGCAACTGATCATCCTGAAGTTCCCAGTACCCAATTTTAATAAAACCTATTTTTAACAATCTATCCATATTAAGTCGTACTCAAGCGAGTGATTTTCTCCAATATGGCTCAAGTTACATTGAGTCACAACTGTAATTAAAGACTTAAAGCATTGCATTAAGTTGTAATTTTAATAATCACATAGCGTTACCAATTAAAACGGCTTTCTTGAATTCGGGTAGACTGACTGTATGGTTTTTCTCTTGCCATTTTTCAAAGTAAAACTGGGCTTCTGAGTTAAGACGGCCTTTCAGGTTACAATGAAAAGTATCAGAGAGGAATTGTGCATTTATAGGATATTTTTCAAGGAATTGTGGAGAATAATCACGAAGAAAACGATCAACATTCAGATATTTTGGTTTTTTATCAAGTAACTCAACAAACCTTGGATTGTTTCTCAATTTATTCGGTAAAACTTTTCCATTCAATGTCAAAAAAGTGTCTTCATCAAAAAATATCTTATATTGAATTACCTTATAATTAGCACTTTCTATAATGATAGATTTGGCCTTTTCTTTTTTACTTATTATAAGTGATTCAATGTCTTGCAAATCAAAGTCATTATCAATTAGAAGCTTAGTGAGTCTTTGCTGGTTCAATACACTTTTGCGGTTTTTTTCGTGTTTTTGCTTTGTTTGATACAAACGAACATCGGGTATGAATCTCTTTAGAGTAAGCATAAGTACTACCAACTTCGGTACACTCAGTGAGTTAACCATTCTTTTGTCATCATTCCCTTCTAGGAATTTCGAAAAATCGTAGTTTTCATTGAGTAAATTTTTAATTATTTTAGCTGGTATGCTCATAGTTAAGCTCAACTGATTGATTTAAATGTCTTAAAAAGACTGGAACTTCAATATAACTCATTGCACTTGTACCAGTATGTTTTTTATGCAATTGTTGGGATGTTAAACATAACAAACTGAAGTTAAAAATTCCTAAAAGATGATTTCACTAACTTAGAGAAGATTTTCCGAGTAAAAATTATAAAGGAAAATAAAAATGATGATTTCAGTTACTTTTACAGCATCCCAAAACGGAATTATTCGTCACAAAAATACTATTCCTTGGGAGAATTTTAATGAGTTACGTTGTGATGAATTCACTAGAGCTTCATGCTCAAGGTTATTGGTACTCGGGCGTCATAGCTTTGAAGCCCTTAAGATAAAGCTAGAATGTGATTTGCTAGTTTTGAGTACCACTAAAACTACATCAGAGGGCAGTATACATTTTGCGGCATCTTTAGCTGAAGCGATGGAGATAGGCAGAGCTGGCGGGTATCAGGAAATGGTCATTTCAGGTGGTCGTCAACTATTGATTGAGGCAATGCTGCTTGCGGATGTCATATATAAAAGTACTATCCTTGTCGAGCCAATGGGTAATGTATATGCCCCAACTATACCTACTAACTTTCAGCTAATTTGGGTAAGGAACTATAAAGGAAATCCATCACACTCATATCAAACCTATACTTTAGATCCTTACACAAAATCAAAGTTATCTTCTACTGGGCTATTAAAGCTTTAGATATATGTGAATATACATTATAGTATTAATAAGCAGTAGTATTACTGCTAGTACTGGCACAGGATACGGGGCGTTGACTGTGCCAGTACTTATTCAAATACTTTTAAATCTCAGGTAGTATTTTTTTTAATTCTATTTCGGCTGAATATGGCATTTCATCTTTTTCAAAATTTTTTACATTACTAACTGTATTTTTAAGTTTCGTAACTGCAATTTCTTTCCATTTTGCTTCAAGGTAGGAAACCTGAATTTGATCCACAGCGGAATAAAAATAGTCTTTTATGTTATAGCAACCATAAAAATACATGTTAACTATTTTTTTCTCGAAAGTATAAGAATCAAATACATAACCTGCATTTGCATTCCAATATTTTAAAATTCTAATAAGAGGTTTAATTAAATAATTGTTTTGGGTGTTTTTATTTGTTAGTTCTTTATTGAAAGCATTTGGATCGGTATTCAACCATGATTCATAGTTATTGGTTGGTGCTGGAATTTGGTAGCCATAAAAGATATTATATACTGCTGGGACTAGTTCAAATGTTATATGATTAAGGTCTAATTTTATAGTAGGATGACTTTGTTTTACCTCTGAATTCGAATAGTGAGCGTTAACAAATGACCTTAATGAGTTTAAGTAAGTTTGAGGTTGATATCCTGTATTTTCAAATACGATCATGTAATCAATATCAGAGTAACGATCATATTTTCTTGGCAGCATTGTATATCTAGTATTCGATCCAAAAGCAAAGTGGTCATTTACTTTATCAGTAGAATAATAATAGTTTAATCTTTTCTTGAGAGTACTTAATGATGTGTTTACTGTTGCATCTTTCAGTACTGCATATGTTGCCAATGAATCAAGGTAGCTTCTTACAGTCATAACTACTCCTTATCAATTTGATAAATAGCAAAATTATTTTTTATATCTTGTTGCGTTTTTTTATAAGCCCATTGAGGTATATTAGGGGAGCTATGATTTAACTGGTTTCTACGGTCAGAGTAAACTTTAAGTTTGCTTCTCAAATCTTTTTCTGTAAGTACAGTATCATGCAAATCTATTTCACGAAAAACGCGGACTTCATTCTTGAGAATATTATAATCTCCGGCCGCTGATTTATGTAAACTCCCTTTTTTGCTTGGGTTAAGTGCGGTGTTCAAGGCTGTTAAAATTGTAAGAATAAAAGAGATGATTATAGTTGCATTAGGTAGGTTTTTTAAAGCGGCAATTCCAGTTACCGCGGCTAAAACTGATAATGGTACCCCAAGTATGAGATTAAATTTCTCCCATCTAGACGATACATTGTAGTGCGATTTAGAAGAGTACAATGCATCTTCTTCAATACGATGGCATTCATCTACAATTTTGTCGATAAGTTGATTGCTCATAAAGATCTCACAAGATAAGAGAGAATATATTTTAGATCATTTTTGATAAAAATGTAAGGTTCTCCAGCCTCTCTGCTCTCACGAATGGTTTCACGAGCGAGTACTTTAAATTGTATATCTGGTTTTTAATCAGTCCCGAACCGGATGACCTAATATTAACATACCAATTTTAGAATGTTCGCATAATAAATCAACGCCTTCTTTAAGCTCACATTGACATAAATTAATAATTTCATTATGACGTTTAAACCATAGTTTCGAATGAGATTTTATTTCCGCTGCATTATAACGAGTTGTATCTTGATAGAAACCTATAAACCAACATGTACGCATATTGTAATTTTTTGCGTTGGACTTTATTTTTCTGACTTTCTCCCAATCTTCCTCCATAGCATCAAGCAAACTCATTGGGTTTGGCTTACATTTCAACTCAACAAAAAAATAACTGTTTCTTATGGTTTTATTCTTTCTAAAAATTAAATCCACAAACGCGTTGTTTTTAAGTTTGTCCATTCTTTTATCGAGTGAGCTATGTAATTCCCTTTCCACTTCAATGCCATCCAACTCTTGAATAAAGTATTCAAGTTCTAATTGTAACCATTTTTCCCAATCACCAATTTTCTTGCTATTGATATATCTCAACTTGTTGATAATCTCTGGCTGATCCAGAAATAATTTCATAATACTTTTTATAGTTCTAAAATCTACATGATAATCTGCCACTTTTATATCCTCATTAAATTTATAAATACCTTATAGGGCTGTACATTAATTAATAAGGGCATCAATGGCAATATCAATTTTAAAATTATCACAGCAGTACGGGTATGATGAAAGTACTTTAAGAAACTGGAAAAGGCAGGGTATGCCGCATGACAAGGATATTCCAGAAGAAGAAACTAGAAAGTGGATTATTGATAATATTATTAACCCATTACGTAATACCGATTACAAAGAACAAATCGAAAAGGCAAAATTACGTACTGCTCTCGCAACTGCCGAACTGGCAGAAATGGAAGTAGCAGAGGCTCATAAGAATGTTATCAATGTTGATTATGTTGAACAGGTACTGTCTAAATATTTTAAAAAACAGAGAGACTACTTAAGAACATTGGGGCAGAAGATATATGTTGAAGTCTTTGAACAAGATTCTGCAATTTCCGTTAAACGAATTATCAATCAACGTATGGATGAAATGCTAAATGAAATAGCAGAGTTTGAATTACAGGAGTCCAAGGATGGACAACAATCTAAGAAAGTTAAATCAAGTACTGAAAAAGTCAGTACAGAAGTTGAAACCACCACTAAAAATATTGCCAAGTGACTTTGCGGAACAATTTCTAATTCTACCCGATGGCCCAAGTGCAGGGCAGAAAATAAAGTTATACAACTGGCAGTACGAACCTCTCAATATCATTGATAACCCACAATATCAAAAAGTTGTTTTCAAAACCTCTGCACAGGTGTCGAAAACAACGCTAATGAACTCAATGCTTCTGTACTGGCTGTACACAGAGTCTTCAAATATCGTAATAGGGCAGACAACTACAAGAGAATTAAACCAGTGGAAATCTGGCAAAATTGAAAAAATGATAGATGCCGTACCAGAACTTGCTGAACTGGTAACTGAAAAAAATTCCAAAGAACATACCAACAACGCTAGCCAGACAGAAATGAAAGATGGCAGCTTCTGGTACTACGTATCCCTCGGTTCTGCAAAACACTTACGTGGTAAGAGTGCCAAGTACATTCTACTCGATGAGATCGCAGCAACTGAAACTGATGGGGATGAAGGGAATGTAGTCAGGCTTGCTGAACAACGTGCCAGTACCTTTGGTGCGGAAGCCAAAATCATCTTATCAAGTACTCCTACGTTTCAGGGCGACTCAATTGATATTGAGTACCAGAACTCGGATCAACGCCAGTACTTCATCAAGTGCCCTCATTGTAAGCATGAACATACTCTTGAATGGGCCAATGTTCTTTTCGATTTTGAACAGGTCGGCAACCGTAAACTACCACTACCCGTAAGTGGAAAACTTCATTGCCCCGAATGTAGGGATGAAATTACAGAATCACAAAGACTGAAAGCCATTGGTAACGGTCGATGGATAATCACAAGACCAGAAATCAAGGATGTTGCCGGTTTCCATATGAACCGCATGTACTCAAGCATTACAACCATACAGGATCTCGTTAAAGAATTTCGTATGGCCTTTTTTGAGTATCAGAACCAGACGTTTTACAACACGGTGTTGGGCCTTCACTACAACGAGTACCAAAACGATATTGAAAATATTGCCCTTGAGAACCTTCGTGATACCACTTTTGATTTGGATAATATTCCCGATGAAGTACTTGCTCTTACCCTTGGCGTAGATCAGCAGCTCGACCGTCTGGAAACAACTGTAATCGGGTTTACCAAGGAAAAGATTTATGTACTAGGGCATAGATTCTTTTATTCACCTAACTGTGAAATCCGTGGAGCAAAGGCATACAACGACCTGAGCAAGTTTATACAGGGCGATTTTAGGACAGTCACGGGACGCAAGCTGAAAGTACTCAAGACGTTTGTAGACAGCGGCAACGGCAGAGCTACCAATACCATTATGAGTTACTGCCAGACAATGGAAGTACTGGGAGCTATCAAGGGTTCTAGTAGTACTACTGGCGTGCTGGTACCAAGTATCCCAACAACCAGTAAAGGTTACCCACTTTGGGTATTGAATGTTCATGAAGGCAAAAAGATGGTACGTAGCCTTCTAAATAACGCGTTAAGTGACAACCCCGATGATGCCCCGCTTAAAGTGCTTTTTTCTCATGATTTACCAGCAGACTACTTTGACCAATTAAACTCTGAAGAATTAAAAAGAAAAGGCGATGGTTTCCGCTGGATACTAAAAACTGGTGTAAAACGTAACGAATCGCTTGACTGTTTAGTCTATGCAATATGTGCAATGACTTATTCAATACATAAATTGGGTACAGACCCATTTAAACGTTTACGTGATTATAAAAAAACTACAGCTGCTACGGCAGCCAATGCAATCATTATACCTCCAGATAAGATAGCAATGAATGAGCCTGTAAGTACTCCTGAATCACCAAAACTAAATAATGATAAATATTCAAGAAAGACAACCAGTACCAAATCATTTGGTAAAAGCTGGTTCGGATAAAACAAGGATTCATTCTGATGAAAGATAAGATATATATAGGTGAAGTATTTCAGGAAGTACTACCATCATTTTCAAAATTGATAGTAGGGGATAGTACTCAAACAATTGATAAATATTCAAATGATACTGATAAAACAGTAAGTCAGACGATTGATACTAATAATTGGAAGGCCGGAACTTACAGTGTCGTACTTATTGCTGATGGTAAGGTAACTCCAACTATTACGACTGTTATTAATCCTTTGGCACAGACTGATAAATTAAGCGAGTATCAATCCATTCTCGATGATATCAACACACTAATCACTGCTCGTATATTAGGCGATAATTCACAAGTTACAATTAATAATAAGACATTAATACGAGAGGAATTGAGTACTCTCATTTCAATGAAAAACACTTATCAGAAGCAGGTAAATGAAATCAGGAAGTCTATGAAAAAGGATAGTTCATTTTTCAAAAGTACCATTCATTGCCGCTTCACACGATAAAAGAGGATCACAAGGATGTGGTTTAAAAGAAAAAAAGAGGTTGAAACGCCTCAGCCAGTAGTAAAGCCATACCGACCACGCCGTGCTTATCATAACAATGCTAAGAATAGAGTCCTTGATAATGTACGTATGTCACATGATTTGGGCGGCGTACCTTCAAGGGTACTGGGTGAATACGGTAATGGACTCAACAATGTTTCAATCAATGCAGTACTAAGGCAGTCACTAACTGCGGTACGTTCAGCTTGTCGGCAACTCAGTATTGACAACCCATACGCCCGTAGGTACGTAGTACTCACATCTAGCTCAGTTTGCGGGGCTGATGGTATTACAGTACGCCCACAGCCCTTGCTGGATGCCACAGTAAATCAACAGCTCGCCGATACTCTTGAAAAGCTGTTCTACGACTGGGCACAAGACGCTAGCCGGTTCAGCTTTGATGGCTCAATGAGTCTGGACCTCTTTCAGCAAACGGTTGAGCGTACACGGGCGATCGACGGGGAATCTTTCATTAGGATCCGTAAGGGTAAGGGCTTACAACTTGAAATCATAGACAGTGCCAGAGTACCGAGCACTAAAAATGAGTTACTCAAAAATGGTGCTTATATTTCTAACGGAATTGAGTTTAATAGCGACAATGTAGTACAGGCATACTGGATAGCGAATGTTCATCCCTTAAATTACACCATTAGTACCAACGATTTAGTACGCATACCAGCAGATGAAATCATACATTATTTCATTCCTGAATATGCTTCTCAGCAAAGAGGTATTCCTGATTTGATTGCAAGCATAAAAACATTACATGACTTTAATGCATTTCATGAAGCCAGCATTATTCAAAAGAGAATTGCCTCAAGTGCAATGGCATTCATTACCAATCAGGATACCACCGTAGATCCCTTATATGATGGGCAGGAAGAAGAAAGAGAACATACTGAGTTCTTTGACCCAGGGAAGATATATGAGTTGAAAGCAGGGCAGAATATACAAACCGTCTCTCCAAGTGCAGGAACAGACGGTTTACAGGCGTTTACTGATTCAGTACTAACAACTATTTCAGTTGGTCTCGGTGTGACAAAAATGAATCTCACGGGCGACACATCTAACGCGAGTTTCTCAGCTGCTAAGATGTCAGATCGCATTCAACGCGATGGAATGAAAACTAAAAGTAATCTCATGATTAGCAAAGTACTCAAGCCAATATACAAACTGTGGTTGGCAGATGTCATGATTACTAAGCTGAATGGATTATCATTCAAAGACTTTGATAGTATTTCTAATAGTACTTATATTCTCCCAAAACAAATATCACTTGATCCTAATAAAGATGCTCAGTATGAACAAACATTAGTTGATATGGGCGTTAAATCAAAATCAATGGTCATTCGCGATTTGGGATATGAGCCAAATAAAGTATTCGAGGAAATCGAACATGAGCAAAAGATAAATAACAATATGGATAACGTTCAAGGAATGAACAATAATGACAATCAAACTCAAAAACCAGACGCGGGAGATGAGAATACAGCCTCAACTAAATGATGCTGATAATGCCCCTCAAGAGAATACAGTACTCCTTAGCTTTAGTTCCCAAACTCCAGTAGTACGTAATATTAATGGTGTGGATTACAATGAAGTACTCCTACATGGTACTGATAACGTTGATTTATCACGTCTAGTCAACTCTGCCCCCTTATTATTCAATCATGACTGTGACAAACCCATTGGTGTGATTGAAACAGCAAGCATTGGTTCTGATATGGTCGGGCGTGCTTTAGTTCGTTTCTCCACATATGGTGATGGCCCTGATTATTTTGGAAAAGTACAGGAAGGTACTCTGACCAAGGTATCTGTTGGCTATGAAATTCTGGAATATGAAATTTTAGGTAATGATTTAAATATTACCCGTTGGATGCCTTATGAAATATCGGTAGTAAGTATTCCTGCTGACGATTCAGTTGGAGTAGGGCGTTCTCTTCAATTTGAAGATATTGATTCAGTACTCAAATATGTACGTGAATTGGAACAGGATAGTACCAATGGCGATGCACAAGATGAAAGTACTGAAACAAATGATAATGATTCAAAAGATAGGGTACTGGATGAAAGTAATGATGAAGCTGATAGCGATCAGCCTGAACAGGATGAAAGTACTGAACCTGATAATGCCGTAAGTTATGAAGAAGGCGAAGATTCAGAAGAAGTAAATACAGAGGTAGATTCACAAGATGTAGAACGTGCAGCAGAAATAGAAGCTATTGCCCGTACTCTTAATTTGGCTAACGGATTAGCCGAAGAAGCAATTAAACAAGGCATGAGTATTGAAGAATTTAAAAACTCAGTTCGCCAATTGAATAATAAAAAAATTATCAAGGATGATAAAAAAATGGAAAACATTTCCCTAAACCAAGTAATTCGCTCGGCACTCAATGGCGATAAAGTAGAAGTTGAAACCGGTAAAAACGGCATGAAAATTTCTAATGATATGTTTCAACGTGCATTGAACAGCGTTCGTGCTGGCGTTACTACTGCCACAGCAGGTGATGCAATTCACAATGATGTACTCTACGGTTCATTTGTAGATGTACTACGTGCAAACAGTATTTTAAAGAATTTCCCTATTCAGATGTATACAGGTCTAACTTCTGAAATTAGTATCCCTAAATTGTCAGCTGATTTTACCTCCTCTTTCGGTTTTATTGCAGAAGATGGCACTAGTCCTGAAGTATCAGCAAACTTTGAAGCGGTAAAAATGACTCCTAGTTCTTTCACTGGCTCAGTACCTTTAACACGCACTGTTGTAAAATCAATGCCGCAAGTTGAACAACTTATTTCTCAGGCAATTGTAGCCGGATCTGCTATTCGTCTTGAGACTCTAATCTTACAAGAAATCGTGGCTCAAGCTACGACTGCTGGTAACGTTACTACTGTATCAGCCTACGACTATGAAACTTTCGTAACTGCACAAGGTGTACTGGGTGATCGATCCGTAAACATGGCAAATGTTGCAGCAATCATGAGTGAAACTACTCGTGCAAAATTACGTAATACTCTTGTGGGTGCTAATACCGGTGCTGTTTACTTGCTAGATGATGGCGATCTGTGTGGTCTACCTGCTTACAGCTCATCAGTACTAGCCGGTGCTGGCGACTTTGTTATTCTTGGCGACTTCAGCAACGTTGCAATTGCCTCGTGGGGTGATCTTGAGCTTGACCTTGATGATACTACTAACCGAAATAAAGGTAGTGTTATCGCTCGTGTTTGGGCTGATATTGACTATGTTCTAACTCGTCCAGAAGCATTCCAAATCATCAAGATTGGTGCTTAATTATGTCTCGCCAATTCAGTACTAAAGATTCTTTAGCATTATTGGCGGCATTTGGCGAACAACTTGTTCTTAATTCTGGCAGCACTATTACTGTGCTGTTTGAAACTGAACAAGTTGTATTTGAAGATATGGCAAGTACCGAGAATTATTTTACCTGTAAATCAATTGATATTCAGCTTGGTAATACGTTCACCCTAAATGGCAAGAACTATCAAGTAGTGAATGTCGTTGATGATCACTCAGGCATTGTTAATGCCTATTATCATCAGTCAGGAGTGTAGTAGTTATGAAAAGATATGAAATTAAACAGCTACTCACTCAATTATTGACGGGTAATAATCTGGTACTTACCAATCCATATCGCAGTAGTGTTAACAATGCTGATTATACTCTGTTCATTGGTGATATGACTGAACAGTATACGGCAGTACCAATGGGTGGTAGTAAAGTACAAACACAATTACAGATTGATTTTGTAGTAGTGGGTAATGATGAGGAAAAGAATGATTCCGTTATTACTCAAGTGCTGGAATTGATTATAGATAAAACTTCATTGGTAGCACTTTTAGATATTGGTGTTAATGCCAGTTCAATTGAACCTGTAAGTTCTGAATCTCAAATAGATAGCCAAAGTACTGATATTGTTAATAGCACAAGATTAACAATTCAAGTTAATTATACAACCACCACGGCTAATAGCAGTTCTAAAAGTACCATGAAAGTACTTAGCCTTAGTACAGGCACGCCAGATACGCCAGACACGCCAGAAACAGACAAAGAATAATAATAAAGAATAAGGATAATTATGTCAGGGATATTCTTAGGGAATCAAACACAGATTTTCTATACATCAGACGCACAAAATGTATTACCAAATTCGCCCAACTACTTGCCAGTTGATAATCTTGCTGAATTCCCCCAAGTTACTCTGAAGAGTGGTACTACAACTATCAGTACTTTTAATCAGGAATACAATAGCGTTATTGCCGCAGGTTTATCTGTTGATGACGTAATGATAGTGGTGAATTATGTACCTTCAAATGCAAGTCACGCTGCACTTGATGCTTTCAAATCATCAAGTACTCAATTTTCGATAAAAGTTTCTCTCTACGCCTCCAAGACATCAGTAGATCAGCATTACATCATTTTGCAGGGTGCCATTACAGGTTATTCGGATACCTCGGATCAAAATTCGGCACTACAACGCACTTATACTTTTGCGGTAGATGAGATCCTAGCTCGTGGAACTACCCAAGATCCGGCAGATTTAAAAATTGGCGATTTTGGCCTTGGTGCAGATACCCTCAACTATCCCCAATATGAAAGTACTACCACTCTATCAGGTAACGCTTTCCTCAAGTTCGGTGGGAGTGTATCCGGTAATCCTCTTGGTATTGATATGTTGGGTATAACCAATACAGATCAAGATTCTGGTACTCAGGTACTGGTAGCGACTACCGGAAGTCCACTAATCAGAGTGCGTAATCTTACGGGTACATCTCAGGGTGCATTTGCACGTGTATACAGTACCGCAGAAAAGCCAACGTTAAGTGAATTAGGCATTGGGAATGTTCTAAATGTGGCTAGCTACAGTAAGACAGAAAGCGATACAAAGAACGCTACATTAGTTCCTAAAACGACATCTATTAACGGCAAAACTTTAAGCAGTAATGTTACTTTGACCCCTAATGATATTGGTGCAATGCCTCTGCGAAGTACTCCAACAAGCGTAGGTGTGACCGATTTGAATCAGATGGGACCGACCTCAGATTATGTCGGGATCTGGAATCTTACCAATTCTGCTAATTATAGTTTACCAAATGTACCGGTAGCTCAACCGGCTACTCTAGAAATAACTGCGACGGGCTGGTACTCGGGTTCTCAGAAGTTCACTGATCGGTACGGTAACGTTTATATACGCAATCTAAATGCGAGTTGGAATGCCACTACTCAACCTTGGGACACATGGCATCTTGTCGGCAATACTTACGCTAATCTCTCGGGCCAGGACTTAAATACAGCTTTAACCGCCGCCAGATTTTACGGCAATGCAATGAGCAATGGCCCAGCTGCTTTAGGTCAGGCATATGTCTTTGTTTCAATCGAGCAATATGCAAACGTTACTCCCATTAGACAGACAGTAACTGGATCAACCGCCAACCGAACATTCCAGAGAACATATGCTTCTGGTGCGTGGTCTGATTGGGCTGAAATTTTCACGTCAAGTTCAGTAATACCAATTATAAATGGTGGTACTGGAGCAAGTACTTCAGATGTAGCTTTAACTAATCTTGGTATTAAAGCTTTAGGATTAGGGACAGATACACTTGCACCAATAACAGATTTCAATGCCATCACTATTGCCGGTATGTATCGATATACGAGTACAGCTACAAATAGCCCATTCTCTGGGCAGTCAGGTACTGTACTTCATCTGCCTTATAGTCCTAGTTATTGTGCTCAAATGGCTTTCCACATTGGGCAATCTGGAACATCAGTTAACCCGCAAATCTTCCAGCGTGTGATGCTTCAAGGTACATGGGGAAGCTGGAAGCAATACACGGAAGCTGGTAGCAACTCCAGCATTACCGCACTTACCGGCCTAACAACCGCCTTAAGCATTTCACAGGGTGGCACTGGTAATACTACCGGCTTGGCAGCCTCTTCTACAAAACTCGCAACGGCTCGTACTTTTGTCACTAACCTTGGCAGTACTACAGCAGGTTCATTTAATGGTACGGCTAATATTACACAGGGCGTTACCGGTACTTTGCCTGTTGCCAATGGCGGTACTGGAGCGACTACAGCAGCTACGGCGAGAGGGAATTTAGGTATTGGTAGTGCAGGCGTGTATACCGCAGTTGGAAGTACTGATGTGTCTAGTGGGGCAGGTAAACTACCTATCTTAGGTTCAACGTATACTGCTACCGCTAATACATCGGCATTTACATTTGCATCAAGCAACACCCCTACTATTTCCGCTTCTGCGGATGGTTCTAAGATGTCCCCTATAGTGATATCTAATGGCGGTAATAACTCTGCGTCTGCTGTAGTGACGTTTATACGTGACGGAGCCTTTGCTAATTTTTTTGGCATTGATACAGATAACCAATGGGCTGTTGGTGGCTGGAGTAGCGGAGCTAGCAGATACAGATTGTGGACAGAAGCCAATACTACGGTAGATGGCAATGGATTCATCAAACGTGCATCCCCCATTGTTCGAGTAACGAATGATGTTGATTTAATGCCAACTGGATTTACAGAAAATAATTTTAAAGTATCCGGCTCAGGTGCAGCGAACGTTGAAGCAGAAGGGGTTGTAATCAAAAAAACCAGTACTGGAGTATATACGGTATCAGGTTCACTAGGTTTAAGTACTGACGGTTGGCAAATAGAAATTCCTCAAGACGTGAACGGTAATCGCTTATGTTTTGTTGAAACATCTCAAGATGAGAGTGCTGTAATTACTTTAACCGTGACTAAACGTAAGTTTGATGTTGATACAGCAATGATTGTTTCTGGCGATGCGATGGATATACCAGATGGTCGCTGGATTGACTTGCGTTTAATTATGCCGGAAGACTCTATATACAATACAAACCTGAAACAGGCAGAGGCAGATTTGATTGCATTGCAACAATCTGAAAGTACTGAATCTGATAGTACCGAAAATTTTGATGCAAGTGATGAAATGTCTAGTACTGATTCAACTACAGAGTAATAAATACAATAGAAATAACACATACCTCCAAGGATGGAGGTATTAAATATATTATAAGGATATAAAATATGGCACAGGATATCTTTTCCGGCTCAAATCTTAAGGTGCAAATATCAAATACTGCTGGCTCAACTGTTAGTACTACATTTACTGAATTAGATGAACTCGCAGCTTTCGCGACATCTGGCGGTACCAGTACTGTTATTGATGTAAAAACATTTTCAAGTACATATAACCGTAAACTTGTCGGTACTAAATCAGTGGCTGATATTACTCTTACGGTAAACTGGATCCCTGATTCTGTTTCTCAGTTAATGCTACAGACTGCAAGTGATAATCAAACCCGTATTCAAGTAAAGATCTCGTACTTCGAAAATGCTACTGAAACTTCTGGATACTTCGTTGTTTACAATGGATTTATCAGTTCAGATAAAGTGGCAGGCGATAAGGACAGTGTGGTAACAAAAGAGTTTGTACTATCAGTTGATGGTGCCCCAGTTTCACAGGGAGTACTAACAGCATGAATTTTGATGAATTAATTAGAGTAATTGGAATTAAACATACTCCACTTGAATTAACACCTGAATTTACGGTATACATCAAACTTCCAACAGTACGTGATTATGCTAAATGTAATAGTTCAAGCTCAACCATTCTCCATTGTATTGTTGATGAAGAGGGTAAGCCAATATTTAAGGATGAAGAACAAGTAGAACAAGTTGATTTCAAATACCATACATTAATGAGTAATGAAATTAATAAAATCCTTCTTGAACAAATTGGTAGCGATACTGAAAAAAAGTAAGAAACGATCCAGTACTACAATTTTCCCTCAAAATGCTCTCTAGGCGTGGTTTATCTTTTGATGAATTAAAATACATGCCTATTTCCCTATTCCAATACCTCTATGTTTTTGATGCAATCATTGAACCCCAAGGGCCAAAGGTTGACCAACTACGTCACGCCCAGCAAATGGAAGCAATGTATAAAAGTAGTGGGAATCTAACTGAACAGGGTATGAAAAGTCTCAGTATCGAGAACTTTGATTATGCAGGTTTGATTACAGGTAAAAGTACTGAGGAACGTAGTAACGATCATAAAAAGACAATACATAAAAATATCATGTCTATTTTCCCTCAAGCAGAATTGAGTACTGGAAAAGATACTGATGATAAAAATAAGGATGTGAAATAATGGCTAGTTTACAGTCACTCATATTTTCCATCACGGGTAATACAACAGGTCTTACAAATGCTCTAAATCAATCCGGTCAGGCGTTGAACCAATTTGGTCAACAAACTGGAGGCGTACTAGGGCAGTTGAGTAGTTCATTCAATGAATTACAACACAGGTTCGGTACTACTGGTACTGGATTAGTAGGGCTTGCAGCTGGAGCAGGTATTGCTGTTGGCGGAATTCTAGAATTAGTAAATCAAAGTAATGAATATGCTAAGCAGCTCAACGAAGTTTCTAAAGCTAGTGGTGTTTCAGTAGAAGAACTTCAAAAATTATCAAAAGCTTTCCAAGGTGTTGGATTAGATGTTGAAAAGTTTGGAGACCTAAACCGTGATGTTTTAGACCATTTAGGCGACTCCTTTAGGGACGGAAGTGGACCATTAGCAGATATGAAAGCCAATGGTCTTGATATTAAAGAATACAACAAGTACTTGAACCAGACTGATGGTGGTATTCAGGCTTTAGTACATACATTTTATCAACTTCAAGCAGCCGGTAAGAATACTGCTGTAATTACAAATTTATTAGAAACTATGGGATCGGACGGATCTAAACTCATCTCTACCATGAAGAAATTTAGTACTGAACAAGATTTGTGGAATAATGTTAATAGTCAAACCGCCAGTTTAAGTAATGAAAATGCCAAGGCATATCAGAAATACGATAATGCTATCAGTAATTTTAGTACTACAGCTAAAGGTACATTGGCTAATACTTTAACGCCCATTGTTGTTGCCTTAACTGATATGGGAGAGGGTATCAGTACGGTTAGCCTGCTGATGGATTCATTTAGTACCGAAAAGTCTCAACAGCAAATTGATGCACTCAAGGATAAGTACGGCGGGTTAGTCGATATTGTTCATACATTCGTTGATCTCAATAATCAGGTGAAAAACTGGAGTAATACCTTCCAAGAGTCACAGATTACTGTAGGCGAATGGGGTTACAAGATGGGTGCAAATAGTATCTATACCCCAGAATATGCACAGAAGATGAGAGACCAAATCAAGGCAAGTCAGGACGAAGCAAACTCTGATGCTCCCCAAGAGAATAAGACTAATGGAGCTACGCCTACGGGTGGTTGGGTTGATACCGGTAAGGTTGAAGCGGCAGCAAAAGCGGCGGCCGGCAAGGTACTACAGGCTCGCAAGGATTTGGATACCGCAATGTCTCAGATTGGTATTGATTCCGCAGCGGTACAAATTACCCAGTTCAACTACCAACAAGATGCCATAACCAAGAAGATTCAGGACAGTGCCAAAACTATTAAGCTTAGTGCTCAGGAAACTTCAGAATATCTTAGTAAGCAGAATCAAAGCCGCGTAGCCAAGTTCAAAGAGATGACTGATCAGATGTTGTCTGTAAGTGACCCAAAACAACTACAGAGTAATCTGGCTGCTATTAATACTGCGATCACTCCCGAACAGGGGCAGAAGATGATTATGGACCAGAACAAGCGTGTAGGTATAAATCAGCCCGATGCAAGTAATCCATTTGATTCACGAAATCTTGATGATTCTCTAAAAAGTAATCAGAAAGAAATGAATGATGAAATGATACTGAATCATCAATTGCTGGATGATAAAACACAAAGTTTGACTGTGTACTTGCAGCGTAAACAGCAACTGGAAACGGCATATGGTGATAAGAGCATTGCCTTGCAGCGTGCAAATACAATGGCTCAGATGTCCATGATGAGTACTGCTGCTGGAGACTTGGGGACTACTCTTGAAGGTGCCTTTGGCAAGAGTAATACAGCCGCAAAAGCCGCATTCGCCCTTAGTAAAGGGATCGCCATTGCACAGGCTATTGTCAATATACAGCAGGGGATGGCGAAAGCATGGTCACTTGGATGGCCTCTAGGAATATCAGCCGCAGCAGGCGTACTTTCCAGTACCGCCAGCATCGTGAGTACCATCAAAGGGACGTCCATATCAGGGCAAGCACATAGTGGTATTGATGAAGTCCCTGGTTCCGGTAATAGCACTTGGGTACTCCAAGGGGGCGAACGAGTCATTAAAAAAGACCAGAACCAAGATTTAACCAAGTACCTCAAGCAGAATACTGGAAGTACTGGGGCAACTCATAACTATGAAATTTCTGCTCCGTTAGTTGTATCAGGCGGTTCAAATATTGATGACAGCAAGAAATTCCAAGCCATGCTGGATCAGCATAAAACGAATGTTTTGCAGGCAGTACGATCTGCTCAATCGAGAAACTCATAAAAAAGCCCAGCTTATTGCTGGGCTTTTCTTTGATAAATTTCATAAGATTCTTTGATGTGTTTTTCAGCGGTACTTACATTGATTCTTCTCATGATAGCTCTATAAATCTTTAATGAGAAAGTGATGAATATTAATCCGAATATTATGAGGGGGCGTTGACTATGGATAATTCTTGCGATAGATGATTGATCTTCAGAATCGGTAAATGAGTTACATAATATTTTTAGTGAAGCGGGAGTAAGACCTGTATTTTTCTGGTAATAGGAGTAATCTAAATTTGGCTTATCACAAAGGGAAGGGGTAATTACCTCGTGAGAGAATAAAGGTTTTATATGCTTAGGTGAAATGGCAATCCAAACATTGTCACTGTCTGTTTTAACTATAGCTTGATCTGATGTACCTATTGCTAAAGAAAAAACCCCCACTAATAATACAGGTAAAATTGAAGCAAATAAGAAAGCTGTTTCTTTATTATTAGGAGATATAGTTTGGAGTTCTTGGATGTCGAACCAACCTTTAATCTTGGAGATAAGCTTCACATTGATGTTGTATTTTTCAAGCCAGTCATTAAAAGCATGTATTTGCTTAATGTTAATTGCTTTAACATTGAATAAGGCATTATATTTGTCAATGTCCAGTCTATCCAAAAGGTTTGTTTTAAGCGAATGGTTATGAAATTCTTTATGTGAAAAGAAGATCGACCATATTCTGTTGATTATACTGTAGGAACTACCAGACCTCTTATAAAAATAAAATGCTAAAAAGCTGACTATTATTATAGTGGTGATGGTGTTAATTAACACATCAAACTTTCCGACATAACCTATTAAGCTTTCAAAGTCCATTTTGTATTTCTCCTATAAAAAACAATAAATATATCATATAACATAAGGAATCTGAAGTGTTTTCAAATAATATAAAAATAGACACATTTGTACTGACAGATAACGCCCCATTATTCAGTAATCAATCTTGGACGGGTGAATTAATAACTAGAAGTACTGGAGTGCAGTACTACAGTATTTCATTTCAGGTAAATTTACATACTAGAAGTAGGCAGGAACTACAGCAGTTTATTGCTCAGTATGGGCAGGGTGCCCCCTTTGAAATGTCTCTAGGTTGGTATAGTACTTACACGGGTGCTCAAACTGGGGCCATTGCAGCAAGTAAAGCGGCAGGGGCAAATACCTATCAGATATCAGTAGCAGCCGGTAATAAGATTGAAGTGGGAAGTATCATTCAATTCACCAATCACAAGAAACTATACAAAGTCATTGCAAATACGGGTTCAGTACTATCAATCTTTCCGAACTTAAAACAGCCCGTACAGGTGGGTGAAAATATTAAGTACAATGCATTGACGGGAATGTTTAAGTTACAGATGGACAATAATGCATATGCAACTCCCTCTGAAAACTTGATCCAAATGACATTTAAGGCAATTGAGGATGTTACAGCATGATAGACAGTTCAGTACTAACCAATGCAGATCTCATCAAGTACTGGAATATTACACGAGGTGGTAATAAGACAGTACTCACAGAATCAGAAATATTTCAAATGGGGATAGTGGTCAAATGTATAGATATCTATCCTACAAATAGTCAAACAACCAATCTCTTTTTAACAGATGCTTATGTAGACTTGGTAATTAATGGGGCCACATATACCAGTGTGCCAGATTTCCTCGATACCAGCTTTTCATCCATGACTCAGCAGAATCAAATTAGTAATAATACAACTTCATTTAAAGTCAGTAATGTGAATCAATCATATCTTTCATTGGCTTTAAAAGGATTATTAAATAATTCTAAAGTTAACTTGTACCTTGCAATTATCAACCCCGCATCGGGGGTCGTCATTTCATTCGAGCGGGTATTCACTGGATACATTGATACCTTCCAGACAAGCATGAATAATACATCGGGAAGTATTGAGAATACAACTACCGTAAATCTAAATTCTATATGGAAGAAGTTAGATCAAACACAGAACGTTCTATCATCAAACTCAGTACATCAATCCATGCATAATGGTGATCTCTTTTTCAATCGAATTGGAGCAGTACAGGCAACTCAGGAATGGAAGAGCTAAACAAGGAAGTACCATAAATATGAAATTTAAAAATGGTAAACACGGAAAGATTACCGCCTATGTATCACAACTCATGGAGCAGGATTTTGAATATGGAGTTAATGATTGTCACCTCTTGGCAATTGGAGTACTCGATATTATTGCTGATACAAATCATCTTGCTACATACAAGGGAAAGTACTCAACCGCCAAGGAAGGACTGAAATACGCAAAAACTACAGATTATCCAATGCTCGAAGATTTATGTAAGGCTTATGGGGATACGGTAGATGTACCCAGTGAAGGCGATATCATAATTAATAGCAGTAACAGTACTATATTTTGGTTAGGTAAGATTGTAGTACTCAATGAATTAAACAAAAAATATCAATTAGAAAAATACGACCCCACGGATGGGATGAAGTATTACAGAATCAGGGAGTGATTTATGGCTTTAGCAGTCGCAGTACCGGCAATATTGGCAGGCATCTCAGCTGCCGCCGCAGTATATAGTACTATTGGATTGATTGGGGCAATTATTGTGGGCGTTAGCGTTGCCGCCTTAAGCTATATCAGTACTTCAGCAATGATGAAAGTTGGAGATACGGGGACACAATACCCAAGTACCTCGGCATCGGCCACTACTTCACGATCTCCAAGTACGGGTATCTCAATTATCTATGGTGGTCAGTATCGAAGTGAGCAAAATGAAGCCTACATAAAAACAGGTTCAATTATTGCAGATCAGAACGTCTATAATGACGTTGGCGATACCTTGTGTACTGTGCATTGTGTATCAGTGGGTGAAGTACAAAATTCAATTGCTCAACTGTACTTTGATAACGTAGCAGTACTTGTTAAACCCATTACGAGTGAAGGTATTGTTACCTCAGATTATTTGATTGCAAAATTCAGACCTTATCTACAGCTTGAAGTTCGCTTTGGGAAATCATCCTATTCAAACGGCATGAGCCTAGCAAAACAGTACTGTAATTGGACTGATGATTATAGAGGCGATGGTTTAGTACAAATATGTGTCGTCATTAAGAAAACAGAAGACTCATTGATTGACGGTATTCTAACTAATCTTAATTACAGCCTTTCAGTACTCATGAAGGGTAAGATAATTAACGATTTGACTGATAATTCTCAGAAAGCGACGAGTAACCCACCAAGTATTTTATATGATTTTTTAACAAATTCTGAATATGGTTTCGGTTTGAGTACAGATACTATTAATTTGGAATCATTTCAAGTGGCGGCTCAGTACTGTAATAGTCATGGATTATTCGCAAATGGTACAATATCTTATACGGACAGCTTTAAACAAAACGTTGAAAACATCTTAAGTACGTTTGCTGGTATTTTATATGAGTCCTTTGGTGAATTACACCTTGCAATTGATACGGCAACCTTACCAAGCCATTCATTTAATGAAAGTAATATTATTGGTACTGTATCATTAACTACGGGTGGGATCGATGATTACATTAACTGCATCGATGCTACTTATACAGATCCAAGCGTAACAAGTACATGGGTAGATGAAGAATCCGATGATTACGATTCTGATGATCTAAATGGTGCTTACAGTTCAAATATAATTAGGTATCCATCTAATCTGTATAATTCAGATGTACTCAAACGTGATGGTAGGGTAATTAAAAAAGATAACAATTACACTTGGGTACAAGACCCCGAACAATTGGCATTCCTTTGTAATAGCGAACTATTAAAATCTAAGTACTCACAGAGTTCACTTTCGTTTATTACTCAAGATGGTATGAGCGTATCAGTATGGGATGTAATCAGCGTGACATTTGCAGAACTTGGTTTTGTGAATAAGAAGTACCGTATTATTAGTAAAGAAATACCCCTTGCGGCAACTGATATTGGGCAAATTCAATTAACCTGTGTTGAGTACTATGATGAGGTATATTCTGGTACTGATGCCGGTATTCTTCCAATCGTTTCTGACAACCAGTTACCCAGTGCGACCTATGTTGCACCTCCAACTAACTTGATTGTTCGCAAGTCTGGCACGACTACCAGTGGGGGAGTTGTTGTATTGAGCTGGACAGCCAGTCAAGATAGTACCGTCACGTCTTATGGCATTCGCTATAAGAAGAGTAGTGATAGTACTTGGATAAATGCTGGTTCAGTCAATAAGTACAATACATCTTATTCAATTTATAACTTAGACAGCACGGTTACCTATGATTTTGGAGTATGTGCATACAACACAATCGGTTATGCGAGTAGCCTTTTAACCATAACCGGTACTATTCCTCAGTTGCAATTTGATATGCCCTCAGTTACAAATCTTCACTTGGTGAACAACTCAAGTGACTTGAATACAACTGATGGTACTGATTTCAATATTGCATGGGATGTGCAGACTAGCGTAAAGGTGAATGATCGACTCTTCTCTGACTACTTCAAGTACTACGAGGTGAGGGTTTATAATAGTGCAGGTACATACTTAAAGTCATATTACACGACGTCTAACAGCTTCTCATACACGTTTGATATGAATAAGGCTGATGGGTTGGGGCGTAAAAGAACGTTCGGTTTGGTGGCTTGGGGGCAGGATAGTGCAACGTTTTCCCAAGAAATTCAGCTAACCGTGAAGAACGATCAGGCACCATTACTACAGGGATTCGTTATCAAGAGCGGTATTGATTCTGTATTTGTATCATGGGATGACAGTAACCAGCCCAGTGATTATGGCGGTATCCTATTACAGTGCAGTGCTTCAAGTGATTTCAGCTCAGGCGTTCAGTACTTTGACAGTACTGCAAGGTACTCGGCATCATTCAATCTGGTTGATGGTCAGTACTATGTACGATGCGGCATGACAGATGTGTTTGGATACGACGATATCAAATTTACGGCTGCTTTACCTTTTAACCAAAACTCGACAGTGCCCTATAGTAAACTAGCAAATGATACCGTGGACCATATTATTAGTGATTCAAAATTCAATGATGCTGTTACTCAAATTATTACTGATGAAAGTGATACTGCATGGTACTTATCTGTAAACAATAATAACTATGTTTCTGGCATTGCAATTAAAGTAGATGGGGTTGAACAACAATCAGTATTCACCGTTGTTGCAGATAGATTCAGTATTATTAGTTCAGCTACGGCGGGTGCTGATACCAAGATTTATCCATTCGTCGTGCAAAATGGTACTACCTATATTCAGAATGCCATGATCCAAAATGGTGCTATTGGTACTGCACAGATCAATGACCTTTCAGTGACTGCATCCAAGATAGGTACAGCAGCAGTTGAATCTGCGAAAATTGCTACAGGCTCAATTTTGAACTATCACCTAGGAAACGGCCAAATAACAAATGCAAAAATATCAGGGTTAATTTCTTCTGATAATTATGTCGCTGGTACTTCTGGTTGGGCAATAGATAAAAACGGCGGTTTTGACATTACGGGCACCGGCGGTGGCGGGCGTGTGCAAATAAATGGGGACGGTATTACGATTTATGACGCAAGTGGAGTACTCAAAGTTAAGCTAGGAAGGTTATCATGAGTACTTACGGACTAGTAACCTATGGCAGTAATGGAAAAGCCTACGGTATGAATCAAACAAAGCCGCTTTGTTATCTTGGTAGTATGACGGGGTTATATAAAAGTGCCTCGAATAATACTATTAGCCAAAACTTCTCGGGAAGATGTCCAGCCGATGCAACGCTAGTAGCAATCCCTGAATACGTATTAGGCGTTGCTCATTCTACTGTATATACAACAGTCAAAGTACAGCCAATTTCAATTTCAATTAATGGGCTTACCGTAACGGCATCATTTAATGCAGACCAAGGTGATAGTTATCAAATCAGTACGCCACGTCCTAATAATATTAATGTTTTTTGTATCTATAACAATACGGTTTCGCTGAATGGTTTTGGTCTCTACACGTCTGACGCTGGGGCGTTTCCTAGCGTAGTAGACAGTACTCAAGGGATGTTCTTAAGTTATCAAAACAGCTTCACGTTTACTGGCTCATTCGCTGTACCGGTCGCGTCTGGTTCAATAGTTTTCGCTGGGTGGGATAATGCAAACATTGGCTTGCAGCTCAATCAGAACAACATGACCATTACGGGTTGGCAAAATGGGAGTACTTCGGGTATCAGTACCGCGATGAAGATATGTGCTTTCTCCATTAAACAGCCTGTTATGCCCTCATATGGCATGGCTATCTATGGAGCTGATAATCGTCTCTCATTCACCTCCTATGAAACACCGATGCTACATCGGGGATATATCAATACTCCGGCTTTGAACAATGACTCTTCGTCTTTCAGTGCAGCAGATTGGGCACAGCAACCGATGATCCCATTATTTGGAGCAATTGGCCTTGAAAAACAAACTTTTGATTTCAATGATCGAAACCTTAGTATGGGGGGTGGAATACTCAGTACTGCACGTGGAAAAGGATTAGGGGCAGGTGGATCGACAAGTCCAAATGTGCAGGTAGTTTATAATTCAAGACCACTGCCATTCCTTTGGAGTACAGACTATTTTTAAATCATACCAAATTTCATAGTAATAAATAAATACCTCGTGAATTAACTAAAACTAGAGGTAAAAATATCATGAATTACTTAATAAACTCAATGACAATAATAATACTAGCAATACTTGTGATCTACGGTTTGCCGTGGTGGGCATTTCTATTGCTGGTACTATCCCTAGGATAATATAAATGGACTTAACTACCATATCGTTGATTGCAACGATAGCGATCGGTATATGGACTATCTACCGCGATAGACGACTCGATAGTGTTGATATTGATAAAAGAATTACACAACAAGATACTAATTATCTCTTACTTAAAGCTGAACTTAAACAACTTCAGGAAAAACAGGCCGATCAAGAACAATCACTGAAAAAACTTGAAGAATCAATTAATATTCTAAATTTGAATGTGCAAAAAATACTTACTATTCTTGAGAAACCCTAATCAAAAGCACTGATTCATTTCAGTGCTTTTTTATTTTGATTCCATAAATAAGAGTGCAAGATAATTAATTTATGGAATGAATAATATGGATATTACAGAACAATTAAAACAATATGAAGGTACTAAACTATATCAGGAAAAAAGAGGGATATTTCGTAATAACAAATTTTACCCTTATAAAGACAGTCTGGGGTACTGGACAATCGGTTATGGAAGATTAATCAAGGCCGGTTTATATATTGAAGGTATTACTGAGGCACAGGCTGATGCATTTCTAGAAGAAGATTTAGCTGAAGCTAGAAAGGGAGCCGTAAGCCTTAAATTAAATCTACCAACCTACTCACGATGGAATGACTTTTTAGTACTCATGGTGTTTCAACTTGGACTAACTAAAACCAAAGAATTTCACAGATTCCTGGCAGCCATGACCAATAGTAATTATGCAACAGCGGTGGCAGAAATCAGAAACTCTAACTGGTATAGACAAACGCCCAATCGTGTTGATTCCATGTTTGATTACGTACTTAAGGGGTAATTTATGAATTTATCCCCTTGGTCCATGTTCAATCCTCAAGATTGGAGTATTAATGACGTATATGATCATGCAGCATTCGTATACCTAATCACATTTCCTGATAGCGGTGAGTACTACATCGGGATCAAACAAGTATACAAAGGTATTAAAGATGCGAGAAATATAACACCTGATAGTACTCAATCGAATTGGGTAACTTACGTGAGTAGCTCAACAACCGTGAAAGAGTATATAGAAAATGGCGAAACTTATAATAAACAGATTTTATGGTGTTTCAAAACTCTACAAGAAGCGTTACAAGTTGAAACCGCATTGATTGCCTTACACGGTAGCGAGCTAAATTGCCTCAATAAAGCAATTATGGTTAAAACCAAGATAAAGAAAAGTAGAAGTACTATAGGTGTAATCAGGGAGATTTTGGGATGGCTGGTATAACCGCAGGATGGCAAGGTCAAACGCCTAGAGAAGCCGGACAGTTCATTATCAGGAATGGTATTCAATTTGGAAATGCATTTAATAAAGAACTTTCAAATAGGATCCGTAAGGTTTCACAAGAGATGCAGGTAGAACTAAATGCTGATATCAAAGGTGGGGGAGTGGCTTTTAGCGGTAAGGCAATATTCTTTACATTTACTCGCAATAGTAATGGTACGGCTGACAATCATATCATCGTCAAGCAGAACCAAGCCAAATACCTGAGATATGTAATCGATACAAAGTACTCAAATATTGCGGGGCAGGATATTGTCCCTACAAGCTCAGCAAAGCTCACCCAGCAAGGTAATATACGAAGCCTCAGAACAAAACTTGCAAGCGGTGCCTATAAAAAAGTACAGGGCAACAATGGAAAAACTTACTTAATTGATACCTCAATCAAAACTAAGGCTTCTAAAAGAAATCGAATGTTAAGAGTGATTGGTATCGTTGAGAAAAAGAAGCGAAAGAATATCTTTGATTTCTACAAGAGAGCGAAGGATAAATCAGAAGCTGCAATACAGGATATGAGAGGCTCATTCCGCTACACATTTAGATAATACGATTATAAAATAACAAAGTAAGGAAGTTATTATGAATTCAATGGAAGATGCATTACTACAGTTCCCCTGTTACCCCCACAATGAGTTAGTACTACAAAGTTTCTCGGGCGAGAAGCCTATTAGTACTACATATCCTTATGAGAAAGGATTAGTAACTCATAGATTAATCAAGAAAATACTTAATAAAAAGGAAGGAGATATATTCGTTACTTCATTTACGCATGATAATCATCCTTTGCTATTAGACGGGAGTACTACAAAGTTCAGTGTTGAAGATGTTGATTACGAAGTAAAGGTTCTCAATCAATTTCACTATACGCAAAAAGGGTATCGAGCATACGCTTTCGTTTGCCAGTACTTAAGGGGGAAAAATGATAATCATAATTAATTTTCTCCTGCAAATGCTTCTACAGGTATTAATGAAGATAGTACTGACAATTTGCTCAAAGCAGAATATTGGAAAAGTACTTTTTATGGTACTTCATCGAATGGTGAAGCTTACCAAAAATACTAAAGATGATGACCTGATAGATAAGCTTGAAAAATTATATTGGGCCTCCACGGATTGTACCGATATGCAATCTGAAGACCTCCTGCATAAGATACGTGAACAAAAGGGTAGGGGTAATGACCGCATTATATAAGGAATCAACAGTCCTAGGACTGCTGATTTTAGTCTGCATTTTTGGAGGCTGGAAGGCCCATACAATTTGGGATGGGTATAAGAGTACTAAAGCTCTTGAAGCCGCAACAATTGTAGCAGAACAGAATGACAAAATTCAGGCAACCATAGCCAAGCAGTTCGAAGATCAAAAGATAGTACTTGAGCAGAACAAGAATACTGTTACCCATGAAGTACAAACGATTGTGAAGCAGCCTATATATCAGACTGTATGTATAGATCAAACTGCAATAGATGTACTTCAAAAATACAAGGATGAATCAAATAAACTCAGGGATATGGGAAATGATTAAAGTGATTGGAATGATAATAGTACTTTGTCTAGTTGGATGTACAAGCCCCGTAGTACAAGTACAGAAGCCTGAAGTCCAGGAGTCATTACTCGTACCTTGTACACGAGATACCCCTATACCAAGGGGTATAACCGGTGCCGATTTAGTCAGTACTCTAAAAGAGTGGCAAGACATGTATAGTACTTGTGCTGTAAGTAAGGATGCTTTGATCAAATCTATTTAATAAATTCAAAAGCGTCATTAAAACCACCTCGTAATTTCGTTAGAAATTTGACTGTGAGTGCCTCATACTCTCTAATTTTTTTCAAATTTTTATTATAATTCTCATGGCGAGTTTGCTTGTTTGATTCCATCAGATCTATTGCTAGAGTTTGAGTACTTGCCATGTATTTATCGAACTTTGTCATTACTTCGTATTGAAGTCGTGTTGTCTCATCATTTAAACGTGCTTTCCAGTATCCGAGTAAGACTAGATGGTGAGGTATTTCATAGGATGCCTCGACAATAATTGAGCTAATTTTATTAATTTCATTTGTTGCTCTCTGCACTTGCATTTCGTTGTCGTTATCGATTGCATCTTTCAATAATTCTAAATTTCCAATCAACATAGCGTTGTTTAGGAAGACTTTGTTGTAACAACTGCAAATGTCAGCAGCAATTTCAACAGCTTTATCATTTGTTTTAGTTGAAAACCAATTTAATGCCTTAAAAGCAGCAACTATTGCTGTGCTTGCTGTTAAACAAGCCATCATTGACGTTACGATGGGAGCTGTAAAATAATTCAAAAACAGCAAGTCATAATAAATTGGTAATATAGCACCTAGACAGAAACAAATTACGTGAGATGTTTTCAATTTTTCAAATTTTTTAAGTTTATTCATTGCTTTTTTAAAGACCATTTAAGTACCCAATCATATCAAAGGAAATATTTTATTTTATAAATCACATTGAATTTATTGTATTGCTAAGTTCATAAAAGAACAATCAAGTACTTAAAAATTTCTTAACTATTAAGCGGTTTCAGTAATTTAATAATTTTAAAATAATAATGATACGCATTATCTTGTGTTTAATACTTGTCAAAACCGTGGTCATCGGACAGGCGCAAAATCCGTGGAAAGAGTGTAATACCGCGCGCATGGAGCAAGACGGCATTCGCCTTGCGCGTCGCAGCAGCGGGGGCGGGGCGGTATTTCATGATTTGGGCAATACCTGCTTCACCTTTATGGCGGGCAAGCCCGAATATGATAAAAGCGTATCGACGCAGATTATCCTTAACGCGCTGAAAAGTTTAGGTATAACCGCCAGTGCTTCAGGGCGTAACGATTTAGTGGCGCTTACGGCGCAGGGCGAACGCAAAATTTCCGGTTCGGCCTATCGCGAGACTCAGCACAGCGGTTTTCATCACGGCACGTTATTACTTGATGCCGATTTAAGCCGTTTGGCAAATTATCTGAATCCGGACCCAAAAAAATTGCTCGCGAAGGGGATTGCTTCCGTGCGTTCGCGGGTGGCTAACTTGAGCGAATTGGCGCAGGGCATCGATCATCTAAAAATCTGCGAGGCGATCGCCGAGGCGTTTTTCGACTATTACGGCGCGCGGGTGCAGCCCGAAATAATCTCCCCTGACGTCTATCCTGATCTGCCCGGCTTTGCCGAACAGTTTGCCAAACAAAGCAGCTGGGAATGGAATTTTGGTAAAGCGCCCGCTTTTAGTCACGAATTAAATGAACGCTTTATTTGGGGCGGTGTAGATATCTATTTCGATATTGAAAAAGGGTTTATCAGTCGCGCCAAGTTATTTACCGACAGTCTTAATCCCGAGCCGTTAAATGATTTTGCCCAGCGGTTAGTCGGAAGAAAATATCACACCGAAGAGGTCATGCAGGTATGCGAGTTGTCTTCGCTGGCGTTTCCGCAGCATCGGGTTGAACTGCAACAGCTGGCCGAATGGATGGCGAGTTGTATAAGGTAGCGCCTGACAAGAACTATTGGCGCAACTTTATTTATCTACCAAGTTGAAGAGTGCGCCGAATGACTAATTCATTCCTGAAAGTAATGCATTCATTCCCACCAGTAATGGGTGTATTGATAAAGTTAATCGGTGTATTAAGTTAATCTAATATTTAAACAAATCACTAAGCTTAAGTTAAATATAAATGTGCGGCTTTTGTTAATAAACTGTACGAATTGTATATTATTCAAACAGCAAGCTGAAAAGCTTATTAGTCTGGTTTAGATAATCACAACATAATACTTTTCTGAAAAATAGACATCTTCTAAATAATACGACTAATTCGCAATTATATGTAAGGTAATTGATTACTTCTACTTTAGGAACTATCGTATAGTCATCTATCAACCAAGCTTCTGGCAGGCTAATATATAACGAGATGGCTTTATGATATTGATTTCAATGATTTACGCAACATCGCAAGACAATATACTCGGTCATAAAAAAACCATTCCCTGGCAGGCTAAAGGTGAACAGGCACGTTTTATTGCTGCAACGCAAAACAAGCTGGTTGTAATGGGAAGACTCACCTATGAAACCCATTTTCGCAGGGTCCCCAGTGAAAACATCATCGTTCTAAGTTCTCATCCTATAGACGATCCGCAGGTTAAAAGGGCGCACTCATTAGACGAGGCTTTATTGATTGCTCAAGAGCAGGGGAGAACGGAGCTGGTGATTACGGGCGGTGCCAAGCTGTATAACGAGGCGGTGAAGATTTGTCATGTAATATACAAATCCACCGTGCTGGTTAATGTTATTGGCGACGTTTATGGCCCCAAGATCCCGACGGAAAGATTCAAGCTGGTGTGGGTCAAGAATATAAAGGAGAACCCAGCCTATTCTTATCAAACTTTTGTCATTAAGGAGTTTGAGAATAAAAAATTAACGGCTGACTTCGGCCTGTTGGTCGTTTGAGAGGTTTGACGGGGATAACGCCCAAACTAACGCGGCAATCCATCCAATAAGCGTCCAGCCAAAGAGTAGATTCAAGCCAAAGATAGCAGGCAACCTGGAATGTTTTTTGTGATCGGCAATCAGAAAGGGAAGCAAGTATCCCGCACAGGCCAGAATCACGGCGATGGGGACGAGCATTTGGCCAGTAGTCATGAGTAATTCACTGATAATAATGTGGTAATTTCTCTACTTTAAAAGCGTTAATTTTGAAATTCAACGACTGTTGCATCTGTTAACAAAGTTGTATTTTTTTTGAACTCACACACGTTTCAGCATTAAATCTGGCTCTGTCAGGGTAAATATAGCGTTTTACCCTGACAAAGCATTTCAATCTCTTAAGCCTGCCAGCCCAATCCTAAACTCTTCTGCAACGCCACATAGTCCAGCGCCAAATCGGTCTGCGACTGAATACGCTTTTGGCTCGCATCAAGCTGGGTGCGCTGGGTGTCCAGCACGTCAATCAGGCTGGCAACGCCCGCCCTGTAACGTTGCTGCATCAGCTTCTGGTCGCGATCGGTGCTGCTTTCTACGTTGAGATAATTAACCAGCGTCTGGCGCTGTTCGCCATAGCGCGACAGTGAGCCGTTAGCGTCACGCAGCGCATCGAGCACGGTTTTTCGCCACTGTGCCTCGGCTTCGTCACGCTGTGCCTTGGCAACGTTGATTTGCGAGCGAATTCGGCCAAAATCGAGAATATTCCACTGTAGCATCGGCACCAGTAACCAGGTTTTATTGTTGGTGTCGAAGACGTTATCGCCGCTGTCACTGCTGAAGCCGAGAATACCGCGCAGGGTGATTTTCGGATAAAGATCGGCAACGTGCTCGCCAATGGTGGCGTTACTGGCAGCAAGTTTGCGTTCGGCGCTGCGAATATCCGGACGATGGCGTATCAACGCAAGAGGATCACCGACATTCACCTGCTGCGGCTGAGCAGGAAGTTTGACCGCGCCCGCCAGCACGGAATCCAGCGCACCCGGCGTCAGGCCGGACAGAAACGCCAGCTGGTCTTTGTAATCAGTGATTTGCGCCCGCTGGTTTGGCAACGTTGCCTGACTGTTTTCGAGCTGGGTTTGCAGACGATTCACGTCGCTCTCGTTTGCCGCGCCGCGCGCCTGCCGCTGCTGAGTCAGAGTCAGCATCTGCTGTTGCAGCGCAATATTTTGCTGCAAATTGGCGAGCTGCTCCTGTGCGCCGCAAAGCTTCAGGTAGTTGCTCGCGACTTCTGCCGCAATCGCCACTTGGGTATCGGCAAGGCTGGCTTCGCTGGCCTGCTGATTGGCACGGCCCGCCTCGGTAGTACGACGCTGCTGTCCAAACAGGTCCAACTCCCAACTGGCGTCGAAGCTGCTGCTGTAAAGATTCAACGGATTATCGATAGGCAAACCGGCGGTGCTGTTAGGCAGACCGGCACGTACGGCAGTGCCTGTCGCATCGAGTTTCGGCAGCTGCTGGGCGCGATCGCCAGCCAGCGAGGCGCGCGACTGTTGCAGCCGTGCGCGGGCAATGGCCATGTCCGGGTTATGCTGCATCGCCTGCACAATGAGCTGGCTGAGACGTTGATCATGAAACGCCAGCCACCACTGCGATTGCGCCTGACCCGTGCTGACTCCGGCGTTTGGCAGCCGGGCAAATTTATCACTTAGAGGCAGCTTGGGCGCGCCTTGATAATCGGGACCCACGGCGCAACCCGCCAGCAGCAAGGCCAGGGCGCTTAATGATGCTAATTTAGCTAGGTTTTTATTCATCTTTTTTCACTTGTTTGATAGTCGCGGCGCGCGCAGCAGCAGCGCCAGCGGAATACAGCACACCAGCGCGATACCCAATACGAAAAACGATTCGGAATAGGTCATCACCAGCGCCTGCTGTGAAATTTCGTTCGCCAGCTGGCCGAAAGCCTGCATTTTGGCGTGCACCATGTCGCCGCTTTGGCTGAAAAATTGTCCCGCACTGCCCGACATTCGGCTCTCTGCCAGCGGTGAATTGGCGGTCACCGATTCACGGATAATGTCGTCATGCAGCTTTCTTTGCCTGTCGATAAAGATGCCCATCAACGCCAGCCCGACCGAACCGCCAAGGTTACGCATCATGTTGTATAGCCCCGCGGCGTCGGCGACCTCATCATCATTTACCGCCGCCATCGACGCCTGATTCAGTGGCATCATCGCCATGATTTGCCCCGCACCGCGCAGTAACTGCGACCAGAAGAAGTCATCGCCGGTGCTCTGGGTGGTTAAGGTAATATCAAGAAAGCAGCTGGCCGCAAAAAGCACAATGCCCGTAATCACCAGCATGCGGCTGTCGACATTGCGCAGTAATTTGGGCAGCACCGGCATCAGCATCAGGCTCGGAATTCCCGAGATAAGCAGCACCATGCCCGCCTGCTGGGCGTTGTAGCCCGCAATGTTGCTGAGAAACTGGGGCAGTAAATAGAGCACGCAGTAAAGCCCCATGCCGACCACAAAGACGATCAGTAACACGCTAACGAAGCGCGCATTGCGCAGCAGCGAAAGGCGGATCACCGGCTTTTTGGCAGTAAACTGCGAAATGCCGAGCAGGATAAAACCGATTACCATGGCGATGGTCAGCCAGACAATAAAGGTCGACTCAAACCAGCGATCGCGCTGACCCTCTTCGAGCACGACCGTCAGGCAGCTCAGGCCCAGACTAAGGCCCGCAATGCCCAGCCAATCGGCTTCTTTGAAGCCTTCCCAGTGCGGTTTCTCTTTCGGCAGGCCACCTAACAGCAGCGCCATCAAACCAATGCCGACCGGCAGATTGAGGAAAAAACACCAGTTCCAGGAGACGTTTTCCGCCAGCCAACCGCCGAGTACGGGACCCATCACCGGCCCGAGGATCACGATGACGCCAAAAATCGACATCCCGAGCGGCAGCTGTCGACGGGGCAGGCGGGTGCGGATAATCATCTGCGTGGTCGGGATCATCGCGCCGCCCACAAAACCTTGTCCGACGCGACCAAAAATCATCTGCGTAAGGCTGCCCGACGTGCCGCAAATCACCGAAAATACGATAAATAACAGCGCGCACCACAACAGAAAATTACGCAGGCCAAGCAGGCGACTGAGCCAGGCAGCGAGGGGAATCATCACAATTTCCGACAAGAGATAACCGGTCGAAATCCAGGTCCCCTCCGTGCCCGTCGCGCCAATTTCGCCCTGAATTTGCGGCAGCGCGGAGTTGGTTATTGAAATATCCAGCGTCGCCATTAACGCACCCAGCGCCCCGGCAAAAACGGCAATCCAGTCAGTGATCGAGGCGCTTTCCTGTGGCGCCTGCTGGCCGACAATGGCGCTGCTGCTCATGGCTGCGCCTGTTGCTGTTGCTGCTGCGGTTGAGTATTAACATCAACCGTCACCGACATCCCCGCCAGCAGGCGTTGCACCGCCTCGCTGTTGTCGGTAATCCGAATGCGTACCGGCACGCGCTGCACGATTTTGGTAAAGTTGCCGGTGGCGTTATCCGGCGGCAGCAGGGCAAACAGCGAACCCGTGCCCGGCGCGAAACTGTCGACCACGCCAGTAAAATCATGGCTTGGGAAAGCATCGACATGCAGCGTGGCAGGCTGGCCGGGCAGCATGTGGGTCAGCTGAGTTTCTTTAAAATTGGCGACTAGATAGAGGTCATGTTCAGGCACCACGGTGAGCAAACGGGTGCCGGGTTGCACGTATTGACCCACGCGAACGGCGCGATCACCCACGCGGCCATCGAGCGGGCTATAAATTATCGTGCCACGGAAATCGATATTGGACTGCGCGCGATTCGCCTGCGCGGAAGCTAACTGCGCCTTGGCCTGCTCGATTTGCGCGTGCATGGATTGAATCTGCGCCGACGCCGATTTTACCGCCGCCACGTTGGCATCAAAATCGGCCTGTGCCTGATCACGACTGCGACGTAGTTCGGCCAGTTTCTCCTGATTTTCTGCGCCACTGGCCGCGAGCGGCAAATAGCGCTGATATTCATGATTTGAATAGTTGAGCTGCACCTTGGCGGCGCGCTGTTGCGCCTGCGCCTCTTCAATCTGAGCATTTTGGCGATTAATTTCAGCATTGGCCTGATCGATAGCCGCCTGATCCGCCAAAATAGTGGCGCTCGCCTGATTGAGTCGCGCCTGATACTGGTCGTCTTCAATCTGCACCACAGGATCGCCCGCTTTCACCCACTGGTTATCTTTCACCAGCACCTTAGCGACATAGCCCGAAATTTTTGGCGCGAGGGTCACGCTATCGGCCTGAATGTAGGCGTCGTCCGTCGATTCATTGTAACGAGCGAAGAGATACCAATAGGCGAAAGCCAGCACCGCAATTAACGCGACACCCAAGGCGAGGCGCAGCAAGATTCGACGCTTTTTACTTTTTTGCGGACGAGGCTGAGGCGTCTCGACGGATTCTGGTGTTGGCGCCGATGAGGCGTTAATAGAGGCAAGTAGCAAAGTGAAAACCTTATCGATGAAATTATTCCGGTTGAGATAAATATTCCAAACGGTACATTTGTGTCAAGTGATATAGTTTTATTATGTCATTTGACTGTTATAATTCGCATGTTTTGCTACAGGAATGGATTAATGACTGATAACGCTTTTCCCAAACTGTTGCGTCATCCTCCGTCCGGCGGTTATGCCCGGGGGGATGAAACTCGGCAACGCATTATCGACAGCGCTATCGTGCTGTTTGGCGAGCTGGGCTTCGAAGGGGCATCAACTCGCGCAATCGCCCGTCACGCGGGCGTTAACACGCCGGCGTTGCAGTATTATTTTGAAAATAAAGAGGGGCTTTACATCACCTGCGCAGACTCGTTGGCGACGGAGAGCTACCAATGGTTTGCCCCTTTGCTGGAGCGTATCGAGCTAAATAAACAGCCTGATAACGAAGCCTGCATCGAGATGTTTTGCCAAATGCTCGAAACCGTTCTTGAACGGGTGTTGAACAATAATTCGGTGCATCAACGGCGGTTGTTCCATGTGCGCATCAAGATGGGGCAGGGGCCGGAAAAGGCCGCCGGTGTTTTCAACGAGAAGTTGATTAATCATATTCATCTTGCTGGCGTAACGCTGGTGGCGCGCGTTTGTGGAACCTCTGCTGATGACGAGCTCACGCAAATCAGAACGCTGGCGCTGTTTGGTCTAGCGACGACTTTTTACACCATTAAACATCCGCTTTATAACGCCGAGCCGGAAAATGGCAGCGCGGAACAGGAAAACAGCCAGTTTTTGGCAGAGAAAAGGGCGCTGATAAAAAGCACCGTGCGCGAACAGTGTCAGGTCCTGATGCGCAGCTGGCAGGTTAAATAGACCCGCTATTTTGGCACGCCGGACGAAAAGGATGGCTGTAAAGAGGCCTCCCTCAAGGAGAAAAGTATGCCGCAATTTGAACATCACTATTTCGACCGGCTCACCGGTTTTTACACCGAGCTCCAGCCAACGCCCCTCATGGGCGCGCGCCTGCTGTATCACAGCGCGCCGCTGGCCGCCGAGTTGGGGCTGGATCCAGAACTGTTTAGCGCCGAAAACACGGCTTACTGGAGTGGAGAAAAGCTGTTTGACGGCATGAAACCGCTGGCACAAGTTTACAGCGGCCATCAGTTTGGTGTCTGGGCCGGACAGCTCGGCGACGGGCGCGGCCTGCTGCTTGGCGAGCAGAAATTGCCCGATGGCCGTGTTATGGACTGGCACCTCAAAGGGGCCGGATTAACGCCTTATTCGCGCATGGGCGATGGCCGCGCGGTGCTTCGTTCGGTGATTCGCGAGTTCTTAGCCTCTGAGGCGCTGCATCATCTTGGCATTCCGACCACCCGAGCGCTAACTATCGTAACCAGTAACGATCCCGTTTATCGTGAGCAAACCGAGCGCGGCGCCATGCTGATTCGCGTTGCGCCGAGCCACATTCGTTTTGGTCATTTTGAACATTTTTACTATCGCAAACAGCCGGAGCAGGTCAAACAGCTGGCTGATTATTGCATCGAACATTTTTGGCCACAGTTAACAGGTAAAGATGATGCCTATCAACTGTGGTTTACCGAGGTGGTAGAGCGCACCGCGACGCTGATGGCCAAATGGCAGAGTGTGGGCTTTGCGCACGGCGTGATGAATACCGATAACATGTCGATTCTTGGCCTGACGCTCGATTTCGGCCCTTATGGTTTTCTTGATGACTACCAGCCCGATTTTATCTGCAATCACACGGATAATCAGGGGCGTTACAGCTTCGATAATCAGCCTTCGGTAGCTTATTGGAATTTACATCGACTGGCGCAGGCGTTGTCAGGATTAATGTCAACCGAGCAGTTACAGACGGCGTTGGCGGCCTATGAACCGGCGCTGATGAGCGAATATGGTCAGCTGATGCGCGCCAAACTTGGGTTATTCACCCAAAGCAAAGAGGACAATAACATCCTCACGGGCCTGCTTAGCCTGATGGCGACAGAAGGGCGCGATTATACGCGTACCTTCCGTTTGCTAAGTGAAACAAGGCAAAACGAGGCGCAGTCTTTATTGCGCGATGAGTTTATCGACCGCGAAGCCTTTGACAACTGGTATCAGGCTTATCGTCAGCGACTGCTCGAGGAAAACGTCGACGACGCGACCCGTCAGGCGGCGATGAAGCAGGTTAATCCGCGGATTATTTTGCGTAATTATCTGGCCCAGCAGGCGATAGAAGGGGCCGAAAAAGATGATATTACTGCTTTGGAACTCCTTCATCAGGCGCTGCAACAGCCGTTTAGCGATGACCCGCGCTTTGATGCGCTGGCCGCGCTGCCGCCGGATTGGGGCAAACATCTTGAAGTCTCCTGTTCAAGCTAATGGTAAAAACTGATCCCACCCGCTAATACCGCTGACAAAAAAGCGCCCTGGAATTGACTCTTCGGGCGCTTTTTTATTGTCTTAACTTTTTATCGTCTTAGCTTTTTATTTACGAAGCTTTTATCGTCGTCGCTTTTTATTTTCGTAAAAATATCTGCGGTACCGGGCTTTCGGGGTGATGGATAACCCCTAAATCGGCGCGATACCAGCGCTGTAATATCTCGGTTTGCAGCACCTCTTGCGGCGTTCCCGCCGCGACTAATTCGCCCTCATGCAGCAACAAAATTCGGTCGGCATACAGCGCGGCTAAATTCAAATCATGCAGCACGCAGCAGACCGCCAGTGGCGACTGTAGCGTCAGCTGATGCAATAATCTCAGGCTATGCTGTTGATGATAAAGGTCTAACGCCGAGGTGGGCTCATCCAGAAACAGCCAGCGAGGCGTTGGCGTAGCGCTCCAGAGTTGGATTAACACTCGCGCAAGCTGCACTCGCTGCTGCTCGCCACCGGAAAGCTGGCGATAGTCGCGATCGGCCAGAGTCAGACAGTCGGTTTGCTGCATGACCTGTTGCAGGGCGTGCTGTAGCTGGGCGTTATTGTGTGGCGAACGGCCAAGGCTAATCACTTCGCGTACGCTGTAACCAAAGGCTAAATCACTGTTTTGACGCATGACGGCGCGGGTGCGTGCCAGCGCCAGCGGCTCCCACTGGTTGAGCGGTTTGCCTAGCAGTTCACAATCGCCCGCTTCCGGCGATAGATAACCCGTTAACAGCCGCAACAGGGTGGATTTTCCTGCGCCGTTCGGGCCAATTAACGCCACCAGTTCGCCACTTGCCAACTCAAGCGAAATGTCTTTTATCAGCCGTTTGTTGCCTGTCGAATAACTCAATTTGTGGGCCGAAAGATGCCCGCGTTCAGCCGATTCAGCCACGACGTTGTCCTCCGGCGCGCAAAATCAGCCACAGAAAATAGGGTCCGCCAAGCAGTGCCGTGAGCAGGCCAACCGGCATCTCGGCAGGCGCGACCAGCGTGCGTGCCAGCGTGTCGGCGAGCAACAGCAGACAGGCTCCACCCAGCGCCGAGCCGGGCAGCAACCAGCGATGATCGGCACCAATTTGCATCCGCAACAGGTGAGGGATTACCAGCCCGATAAAGCCAATAATGCCGCACACCGCCACTGACGCACCAACCAGCAGCGCGGAAAGTAACAGCAAAATGCGCTGCGTTTGGCGTACGTTAACGCCGAGATAATGCGCGTCTTCGTCGCCTAATTGCAGCAGATTGAGTTTGCGGGCCAAGAACTGCGTGGCGATGCTGGCGGGGATAATCACGGAGGCGGCGACGGTCAGCGTTGACCACTGCGCTTGCCCGAGCGTGCCCATGCTCCAGAGCGAAAACTGTCGCAACTGACTGTCATTACTCACATAAGTCAGCACGCCAACCGCCGCGCCGCAAATCGCATTGATGGCAATTCCCGCCAGCAGCAGGCGAGAAAGCCCGTTATCCCCCATACGGCTGAGCAGAAAAACGATAAATGAGATAGCCAGACTGCCGCAAAAAGCGCCAATCATCTGGCTGTACAGGGCGAATACGCCGAACAAGGGCAGGGGAAAAACGATGATCAGCGCGACAAAGAGCGCGGCTCCGCTGCTTATCCCGAGCAGGCCCGGGTCGGCAAGCGGATTGCGAAAAACCCCCTGCATGACGGTGCCGGAGCACGCCAGCCCGCAGCCCACCACCATCGCCAATAAAACGCGTGGTAGCCGAATAGTGACCCAAATCTGCCACAGCTGTTGATCAAAAGGTTGATGCAGCAGGGTAGAGATTGAAAGGGCAATTGCGCCGCTGTTGGCGGCGATGAGCGCCAGAATTATCAGCAGTGAAATCAGCCCGAGTAACACCCAGACTTGAGAAGGAAGACGCCGCGCGTGCGGCGTACTCATGCTGCTCATTCTACCTGTTCCGCCGCCTGACGCAGTTTGGCGAGCACCGCAGGCGTCTCGAGTCCGAAGCCCAGCAGCGCCATATCATCAACAATTAATACCCGTTTGTTGCGTCCGGCGGGAGTCATTGCAAGGCCCGGCAGCTTCCAGACGTTATCGATGCCGCCCAGCGTTTTGACGCCGTCGCTGGTTAATAGCAGCAAATCGGGCGCGGCGGCCACGATGCCTTCCTGCGAAAGCGGGCGATAACGGCTGAATCCCTGCATCGCATTTTGCGCGCCTGCCGACGTTATCATTGAGTCGGCCGCCGTGTTTTGTCCGGCCGCCATCGAACTCATTCCGCCGTGGCTCATAATAAACAGCACTTTGGCGTGCAACGGTGCACCTTTAACGGCGTCAATCTGCTGGCGATAATCGCTGATCAACTTTTCGCCCTGCGCCTGACGGTTAAGCGCTGCGGCCACCACTTCAATTTTTTGCACGACGGTATCGAGCGTTGGATTACCCGGCACGCGCACGACTTTGACGTCGCTCTGTGCAACCTGTTGCAGCGCCAGCGAAGGCTGCGCCAGCTCGGAACTCAACACCAGCGTAGGTTTGGTCGATAAAATCCCTTCTGCATTGAGCATGCGCATGTAGCCAACATCAGGCAATTTGGTTGCCTGATCGGGATGGGTGCTGGTGCTATCACGGGCGACAAGTTCATTGCCTGCGCCAAGCGCATAGACGATTTCGGTGACATCTCCGCCGATACTGACCACCCGCTCAGCGGCCTGTGCCGACACCATTGCCGTCAGCAGCAGTCCGGTCAGGGCTAGTTTGCCGATTTTTTTCATGCGTCGACAACCTGTTGATTGATAGCTGAATTTTGGCTGTTAGCGGATTTCTGACCCAGCGCAGAGATCTGATCGCGCCACACGCTTTGCTCCGGCTGACCTTCGGTACGTTGGCCGAACAGCTGGGCAATTTGGCTACCGTCGGCGGCGAAGAGCTCAAGGCTAGTGACGAAACCGTCTTTGGTCGGTTTACGCGTTACCCAGCTTTCGGCAATCGCCGTTTCCACCACGTGCAGCGTAAAGCGGCTGTTAAAGACATTGATCCAATCGCCATGAGGCATAACTTTTTCAATCTTGCCGGTGAAAATCTGCACGCAGCCTTTATTGCTGATGAAAATCATGATTTCATTTTGATCGTGCTGGGCCTGATTCAAGATTTGCGTCAGCGCGTCGTTATCAACCTGATAAGCTAAATCTTGCTTAACCGCGCGAAAAGCCTGTTGGCGGGTGAGTTGTCGACGGCGCAAGATTTGGAAAAACTGATGTACGTCAGTCATTTCACGCCATTCTGCGTCTAATCCTTCCACATTGCTTTCAACCGTCGTAGCGGCTTCAGCGGGCTGTACAACAAGCGGCAATGCAGATTTTGCGGCATATTGCTCAACCAGCGCGGTCCATTTTGGCAGGTCAGTTTCATCGGTTGCATAGGTTTTGTGCACGGCATTTCCCTGTGCATCGAAAAACTGCAAGCTGTGACGAGGACCTGTTGGCGAAGCTTCTGTGAGCGCAAAAATCGACTGCCACTGGCTAAGGAACAGGCGTAAATCCAGCGCGCGTGGATTCAGTACTAATCCCGCATGACCATTCAGATGCTGATTTTTGTATTCTCCCTGCTGCTCATGAACGGCGAATTCATTACGGGTAATTGACTTGGTGCCCCCCACATTTTCAAGCGCCGCAAGCAAAGTGCGGGCATCAATATCAAGCCGAACGGCATCCTGCCCCACGCGTGCCTGAGTCAGCCCGGCTTCGCTGGTGCCTAAGATGACGGCGAGGTCGCGCGCATATTTCCCGGGATTTTGTTCTTTAGCTTGCTGATAATTTTCATAACTGACTGTTTTTGATTGGGCTGTTTTATTATTGGCTGCGTTATTACTTGATGCATTATTAGTCGCTAAAGTCATGGCGGGCTTCTCGCAAAGGAATAGGGACACTAAAAACAAATAGGGACACTAATCTTGATGTTAATGGTAATTACTCTCAACTTGATAATCATTATCAATTTAATAAAGCGTTACATCAAGTTCTATTTCATGGCTAAGAGAGGTACAGAGGGCCGTCAGGGCTGGCCTGCGAGTCCGTTTGTTACAACTTGAAATGCTAAAAGAGGCGGTGAAGCCTCTTTATAAACAGAAAATTTACTCTTTGAATTTGAAAAGATTGCAGACCCAAGGCGTTTCACCGCTCAAAGCCTAGGCAGCTATAAGCGGTAACTAACTATTACGTCAACAAAACCAAGTCTTCAAACAAGTCTACGTAACCAAGTCTACATAACTAAATCTACGTAACTAAATCTACATAACTACAAAGAGGCGGCTGCGTGCAGACGGCTACCCACGGCATCATCGAGCATCGCCAGCAGCGTTTCGGTATCTTCCCATCCAAGGCACGGATCGGTAATCGACTGTCCATAAACCATCGGTTCGCCGCTAACCACTTTCTGCGTGCCTTCAATCAGGAAGCTTTCGGCCATGATGCCCGCAATGGCGTTGCTTCCTTCACGAATTTGCTGACAGATATCCTCAGCCACAGTTAACTGACGACGATGCTGTTTCTGGCAGTTAGCGTGGCTAAAGTCGACCACCAGACGCTGCGGCAGAGAGAATTCGGCCAGGTTGGCGCAGGCTTTGGCAATATCTTCGGCATGAAAGTTCGGCGTTTTGCCGCCGCGCATGATGACGTGACCAAACGGGTTTCCGGAGGTGCGGTAAATCGTCATTTGGCCATCTTTGTCTGGCGACAGGAACATATGGCTTACTCGCGCCGCGCGAATGGCATCGATAGCAATTTGCGTATTGCCGTCGGTACCGTTTTTAAATCCGACCGGGCAGGAGAGGGCAGAGGCCATCTCGCGGTGGATTTGGCTTTCTGTCGTCCGCGCGCCGATTGCGCCCCAGCTGATTAAATCGGAAAAATACTGGCCGATTACCATGTCGAGAAACTCGGTGGCGGTTGGCATGCCGATTTCATTTATCGCCAGTAACACTTTACGGGCTAATTCAATCCCGTGATTCACTCTAAAACTGCCGTCTAAATCGGGATCGGAAATCAGGCCTTTCCATCCGACCACCGTGCGCGGTTTTTCAAAATAGGTGCGCATGACAATTTCGAGGCTGTCTTGATACTTTTCACGCAACACGTTGAGTTTACGTGCGTAATCAACCGCCGCCTCAACATCGTGAATGGAGCACGGGCCTACTACCACCAAAAGACGTTTGTCTTCGCCGTTAATGATTTTTTCAATACGCTGACGCGAGGCGGTAACGTTATCAGCAACCGTGGCTGATACAGGCAGCTTGTCTGCCAAAGCCTTTGGCGTTATCAGGCTTCCAATACGGGTGGTGCGCAGTTCATCTGTTTGTGACATGTGAATCTCTGAAATATTGTTCTTCGCAGCGGCAGGAGTGCCGGGAAGTGATGAAACTCACAATAAACCAAAATCAGATCAATTCAACAGGCGCCCACAGATAATATGGCTCAGGTCAGTGAATTCCAGCACAACTGGCCAACTAAACCCTGTTTTCGCATTGATAATGACTTTTCACCGACGTCATTATTTCACTGAAAGCCATCCATCTTTCAAAGCGATTAGAACATACGACGGCTCATGCCAAAGCTGTCGAGAATTTTCGCCGAAATCTCTTCAACCGAATAATTGGTACTGTTCAGATAACGAATCTGATTCTTGCGGAACAACGCTTCAACTTCTGCCACCTCCATTCGACACTGCCTTAGCGAGGCGTAACGGCTGTTCTCGACTCTTTCCTGACGAATGGCGGCAAGGCGTTCAGGCTCGATAGTTAATCCAAAAAGCTTGTGGTGATGGGGTTTCAGCTCGGGCGGCAGCTTGATGTTGTCCATGTCATCGGCGGTAAAAGGATAATTGGCGGCCCTGATACCAAATTGCAGCGCCAGATATAGGCTGGTGGGCGTTTTACCGCAGCGCGACACGCCGAGCAGAATTACCTGCGCCTCTTCCATATTTCGCAGCGAAATACCGTCATCGTGAGCCAGGGTGTAATCGATCGCAGCAATACGCGCATCGTATTTTGTCAGGTTACTGGCCGTCAGGCCGTGCGTGCGATTGGCAATGGGTGAAGGGTCAACGCCCAGCTCATTTTGCAACGGAGCGACCAGCGCTTGAACGATGTCCTGACAAAAACCTTCGCTACCGGCAATGATATCGCGCACCTGCCGCGAAATAATCGAGTAAAAGACGAGTGGCCTAACGCCGGTTTTCTCGTAGATATCATTGATTTGCTGGCAGACGGCTTTTGCGCGCCCTTCGTTTTCGACAAACGGTAGCGAAAAGGTAGTGGCGTTAACCGGAAACTGTGACAAGACGGCATGACCCAGCACCTCGGCAGTGATGGCAGTACCGTCAGAAATATAGAACACGCATCTATCCACGTTGCTTCCTTAGCTGTTTAAGCATCACACGATGGCGTCATTATTAACGCCTTTTTTTTGAATAAAAAGGCTTCTTCAAGATTGAGTGCAGATTTACGAGACGTAGCGCATTTATCCTGCAAGGTTTGCAACGGCACAAACTTTTTTCCAGCAATCCTCGAGAAGTTGACACTGACTTCAGCAAGCCATCAGCAGTGCAGGTAAAGTCGCCTGAATACCCAAAATGTAGAAGTCTATCGTCTGATTTACATCACGTTTCTTAAATTTTGTGATCCAGCACAAATAATGCTGGGGTAATAATCCTAAAGCGTAAAATATCGATTAGCTGGATCGATTCACCTGTCTTTCGGATATGGATCATTATGCTAGGCTGACAAAGTTGAATAGTTCTCAACCATAATTATTTTTCACCATAATGACTCTTCAACTTTTGATTAAATGAAGTCGTCTGATGACGCTTACTCAACTTTAATTTTCGCCCTACATTGAAGGATTGTTTCATGGCCAATCTTGACTCTGATTTACGCAATGTTATCTGGTACAACCAGCTCGGCATGCATGACGTTGATAAAGTCGGCGGTAAAAATGCCTCTTTAGGTGAGATGATCACAAACCTGACCGACCTTGGCGTGTCCGTGCCAAACGGTTTTGCCACCTCTTCTCAGGCGTTCAATGACTTTCTTGATCAAAGCGGCGTGAACCAGCGCATTTATGCCCTGCTTGATCAAACCGACGTTGACGACACGATAGAGTTGGCTAAAGCGGGTAATCAGATACGCCAATGGATTGTTGAAACGCCATTCCTGCCTGAAATGGAAAAAGATCTGCGTGACGCCTATCAGCAGCTCTCCGAAGGCGAGCCAGACGCTTCCTTTGCGGTTCGCTCTTCTGCAACCGCCGAAGATATGCCCGATGCCTCTTTTGCCGGCCAGCAGGAAACCTTCCTTAACGTGCAGGGTTTTGACGCAGTATTAATTGCCGTTAAACATGTTTATGCCTCGCTGTTCAATGACCGCGCCATTTCATATCGCGTGCACCAAGGCTACGACCACCGTGGCGTGGCGCTCTCGGCAGGCGTTCAGCGCATGGTGCGTTCTGATCTCGCGGCGGCGGGGGTCATGTTTACCATCGATACCGAATCAGGCTTCGATCAGGTGGTGTTTATTACTTCAGCCTATGGTTTAGGCGAAATGGTGGTGCAGGGCGCGGTTAACCCAGACGAATTTTATGTGCACAAACCTACGCTGGAAAAAAATAAGCCGTCTATTGTGCGTCGTACCATGGGTTCCAAGAAAATCCGCATGGTTTATGCCGACAGTCAGGAGCACGGCGAGCAGGTGCGCATTGAAGATGTCCCTGAAGAGCTGAGCCAGCGTTTTTCACTGACCGATCAGGAAATTCAGGATCTTGCGCGCCAGGCCGTATTAATCGAAAAACATTACGGTCGTCCGATGGATATCGAATGGGCGAAAGATGGTCATAACGGCAAACTCTATATCGTGCAGGCTCGTCCGGAAACCGTGCGTTCAAATGGCCAGGTCATGGAGCGTTATCAGCTAAACGGCAAGAGCAAGGTGCTGGCCGAAGGGCGCGCCATCGGTCACCGCATTGGCGCGGGTCCGGTTAAGATAATCCATAATATCAGTGAGATGCACCACGTTAAGGCGGGCGATGTATTAGTTACCGACATGACCGACCCTGATTGGGAACCGATCATGAAGAAAGCCTCGGCTATCGTCACCAATCGCGGTGGGCGTACTTGTCACGCGGCGATTATCGCCCGCGAGCTCGGTATTCCGGCTGTCGTAGGCTGTGGCGATGCCACCGAGCGCCTCACGGAAAACCAGAAAGTGACGGTTTCCTGCGCCGAGGGCGATACCGGCTACGTGTATGAAGATGAACTGGACTTCAGCATTCAAAGCTCTGAAGTCAACGAACTGCCACAGTTGCCACTCAAGATTATGATGAACATCGGTAATCCCGATCGCGCATTTGATTTTGCCTGCCTGCCAAATGAAGGCGTGGGTTTGGCGCGGCTTGAATTTATCATCAACCGCATGATTGGCGTTCACCCGAAAGCGCTGCTGGAATTTGATAAGCAAGAGCCAGAATTACAGGCTGAGATTAAAAAAATCATTCAGGGCTATGATTCCCCGGTTGAATACTACGTGGCGCGACTGACCGAAGGGATCGCCACGCTGGGTGCCGCTTTCTGGCCTAAGCGCGTCATTGTGCGTCTTTCAGATTTCAAATCAAACGAGTATGCCAATCTGGTTGGCGGCGAGAAATATGAGCCACACGAAGAGAACCCGATGCTGGGCTTCCGTGGGGCTGGGCGTTACGTCTCTGAAAACTTCCGTGACTGCTTTGCGCTGGAATGTGAAGCGATGAAGCGTGTGCGTAATGATATGGGCCTAACCAACGTAGAAGTGATGATTCCGTTTGTACGCACGGTAGCGCAAGCCGAAGCCGTGGTGGCGGAATTGGCAAGACAAGGGCTTAAACGTGGTGAAGATGGCCTCAAAGTCATCATGATGTGTGAAATCCCGTCAAACGCTTTACTGGCCGAACAGTTCCTTGAACACTTTGATGGCTTCTCGATTGGTTCTAACGACATGACTCAGCTGGCGTTGGGGCTTGACCGCGACTCAGGCGTCGTCTCGGAGCTGTTCGATGAGCGCAACGAAGCAGTGAAAATGCTGCTTTCAATGGCAATTAAGGCTGCAAAAGCGCAGGGCAAATACGTGGGCATTTGTGGTCAAGGCCCTTCCGATCATCAGGATTTTGCGCAATGGCTGATGGAAGAGGGCATCGACAGTTTGTCGCTTAATCCAGATACCGTGGTGCAAACCTGGTTGGCGCTTGCTGAAAATAAAACTGTGACTGAAACAAGATAGCTTTCTTAAAATAGCTGCTGTTAATCACTAAAGTGCTGTGACTTTTCTTTTTGACGCAGCACTGATTAAAGCATTACTTAACAATCATGACTTAACATTTAACAATCATGACTTAACATTTAACAATCATGACTTAACAATGAAGCCGCAAATGTGTTTGTTTTGCGGCTTTTTTATTCTCAAGCCAACGCAGGGCAGTAGAATAAGTAAATCGTTTGGATTAAATAAATAGAAATAGGTTGTTGGAAATCTACAATTAATTTTAATAAAATAATTAGGAGATTTAGTATTAATTACCAAAATTTGGATAAAAAAAAGGCCCGTCATAAATGACAGGCAAAGACTACACACAGCAATTCTTTGGGATACAGGTTTGAGCAAAGCTTGCATATAAATCATGGGGTTGTAAAACCTACTGTTAATTATAGTAGGGTCGATGCCGCTCACAGTCTCTAAGAATAATCTTAATAGACCAATTAATGGCGTTTTTAAAAAAGTTTCTGAATATGTCGGAGTGTTCGGGCTTAGAAAGAGAGAAATTGTATTTACTGCAACGACCGCCCCTACGCTTAACAAATTCGAGTACAAAATTTGAATAAGAGTCGAGGCGGCCAAGAGACGCGGTAATTATTCGCCGAGCAGTTTATTGACCTCTTCGAGATCTTCCTGCGGCTCGGGTGCTTCATTAATCCATAACGAAATCAGGCGATAGGAAACCGCAAGCACGACGGGACCAATGAATAATCCGATAAGACCAAAGGCAACTAAACCGCCAATTACGCCAGAAAGCACCAGCAGCATAGGCAGGTCCGCGCCCATATGAATAAGAATCGGGCGCAGAACGCTATCAAGAGAACCGACTATACAGCTCCAAACCAGTAGCACCGTGCCCCAAGTATTATCGCCGGTCCAATAGAGCCAGATAATGGCCGGGATAAGGATCAAAAGCGGGCCAACCTGAGCCACACAGCAAACAAACATCACTACCGTCAATAAAGTGGCATAAGGAATGCCGACAATGGCCAGCCCAATGCCTCCGAGCACGGACTGAACAATCGCGGTCACTACAACGCCCAGCGCAACGGCGCGAATGGCCTGACCGGCAAGGATAACCGCCGCGTCGCCGCGACCGCCGGCTAAACGAATGGCAAAATGACGGATGCCCATGCCAACGTGTTCACCGCGACTATAAAGTAGGGCGCTAAATAGCAACATTAAAGAACAGTGAAGTATAAAACGTCCGATATTGGCGGCCTGAGAAACAAACCAGCCGGCAGTTTGCCCAACGTAAGGCTGAACTTTAGCCATCAGCGCGCTGCCGCCGCTGTTGATTAAAGTATGCCAACCGACATACAGCTTTCTGCCGACCAGCGGTATTTCGCGCAGCCAGGCAAAGTTCGGCAGATGAAGCTGGGAAGGGTTAGCGGCAAGTTTGGCAAGCGGCGCGCCATTTTCGACCGCGCTGGTAATCAGCAGCGCAATAGGTAAGACAAACAATAGGATAAGCAGCAAGGTCATAACGATAACGGCAAGGCTGCGTCTTCCCCACAGCAGATTTTGAATCCTTATCATCACGGGCCAGGTGGCAATAACAATCATTCCTGCCCATGAAAAGCCCAGTATAAAGGGCTTAACCACCCAGATACTGGCGATAGTCATCATGGCTATAAACAGCACGCCAAACATGATTTTAGGTAAATCATAATTATTACTAGGGAGATTCATGGTAGTTCTCGTTTTGAAAGGCAGGGCTGCACGGCCGGAAATGGGCGTAAAACGATCCTGTTAAGCATGGAGCATTATGCGGTGTTTTAGAAGCGCTGGAAAACGAAGTATGTTAGTTTTTAGATTGCTTTAGACAGGGTGGATACGTTTAACGGATCCAGCGGCCGCCTACAGGCCTGCAAACAACAACAAAGACAGAGTCGTAATCAATGATCCCACAAATTTCTCAGGCGCCCGGTGTCATTCAGCTGGTGCTCGACTTTTTGGAAGCGTTAAAGAAAGACGGGTTTACGGGTGATATGGCAACCAGCTACGCCGATCGCCTTACCATGGCAACCGACAACAGTGTTTATCAGCTGTTACCGGATGCAGTTTTGTTCCCTCGTGCAACCTCCGACGTCGCGCTGCTCGCCCGACTGGCCGGACAGGAAAGATTCAAAACGCTGGTGTTTTCCCCTCGCGGTGGCGGCACGGGCACTAACGGACAATCGCTTAACCGCGGCATCGTGGTTGATATGTCCCGTCATATGAATCGCATCCTCGATATTGATACCGAAGCAGGCTGGGTCAAAGTTGAAGCTGGCGTCATTAAAGACCAGTTAAATGACTTCTTGCGTCCGCTCGGCTATTTCTTCTCGCCCGAACTTTCTACCAGTAACCGCGCGACGCTTGGCGGGATGATCAACACCGATGCTTCCGGGCAGGGCTCGCTGGTGTACGGGAAAACCTCTAATCACGTGCTCGGCCTGCGCGCTATCGTACTGGGCGGCGAACTGCTCGACACCCGCGCGATGCCCACACTATTGGCCGAACAGCTCGGTGAAGAAAAATCGACCGTAGGCGCGATTTATCGCACCGTTTTAGAAAGCTGTCGCGACAACCGCCAGCTGGTTATCGACAAGTTTCCGAAACTTAACCGCTTCCTCACCGGTTATGATTTGCGTCACGTGTTGAGCGATGACCTGCAAACTTTCGATTTGACCCGTATTCTGACCGGATCCGAAGGCACCTTAGCCTTTATTACCGAAGCGCGACTGAATATCACGCCTATTCCAAAAGTCCGACGTTTGGTCAACATCAAATATGACTCCTTTAACTCGGCGCTGCGCAACGCGCCGCTGATGGTTGAAGCCGAAGCGCTGTCAGTTGAAACAGTAGACTCGAAAGTCCTCAATTTAGCCCGCGAAGATATCGTCTGGCATTCAGTGAGTGAATACATCACGGATGTTGAAGGCAAAGATATGCAGGGCTTAAACATCGTTGAATTTGCCGGTGATGACTTGCAGCTGGTTGAAAAACGTATGGAATCGCTGTGTGAACGTCTCGATGGCCTGATCCGTGACCAAGAGGGCGGAGTGATTGGCTATCAGATCTGCGCCGATCTCGCCGGGATCGAACGTATTTATAATATGCGTAAAAAATCGGTCGGATTGCTGGGTAATGCCAAAGGAGCGGCGAAACCTCTGCCGTTTGCCGAAGATACCTGCGTGCCGCCTGAACATCTGGCCGATTATATCGTTGAATTCCGCGCCTTGCTCGACAGCCATAATCTGAGTTACGGAATGTTTGGTCACGTCGATGCCGGCGTGCTGCACGTTCGTCCGGCGTTGGACATGTGTGACCCGCAGCAGGAGATGCTGCTGAAAACTATTTCCGATGAAGTGGTGGCGTTGACGGCCAAATATGGCGGGTTGCTCTGGGGTGAACATGGCAAAGGTTTCCGCGCCGAATACAGTCCGGCGTTTTTCGGTGAAGAACTTTTCCACGAGTTGCGTCGCATCAAAACCTCTTTCGACCCCGATAATCGCCTGAATCCGGGCAAAATCTGTTCGCCGCTAGACTGTGACGAGCCGATGATGAAGGTCGACGCGCCAAAACGCGGCACCCTCGACCGTCGTATTCCGGTTGAGGTGCGCACCGCCTATCGTGGGGCGATGGAATGTAACGGCAACGGATTGTGCTTTAACTATGACGTGAAAAGCCCGATGTGTCCTTCATTCAAAATTACCGCCAGCCGCGTTCATTCGCCAAAAGGCCGAGCAGGCATGGTCCGCGAATGGTTGAGATTACTCTCCGAACAGGGTGTAGAACCGCTGGCGCTCGAACAGGCGTTGCCGCAGCAGAGCATGAGTTTTAGAACCTTAATCGAGAAAACGCGCAACAGCTGGTACGCCAGCAAGGGCGAATATGATTTCTCGCACGAGGTGAAAGAGGCAATGTCGGGCTGTCTGGCCTGTAAAGCGTGCTCGACCCAGTGTCCGATCAAAATCGACGTTCCCGGATTCCGCTCTCGATTCTTGCAGCTTTATCACACGCGCTACCTACGCCCCGTGCGCGATTACGTCGTGGCCGAAGTGGAGAGTTACACCCCGCTGATGTCACGCGCGCCAAAAGTGTTTAACTTCTTCTTTAAACAGCCGTGGGTGCGCGAGCTTAGCCGTAAAAGTATCGGCATGGTTGATTTGCCTTTGCTTTCAACGCCAACGCTGCGCGAACAGCTTTCTGGACACAGCGCCGCAACCATGACGCTGGAACAGCTCGAAAGCATTCCGCCTGCCGAACGCGCGCAGTACGTGTTAATTGTACAAGATCCGTTTACCAGCTATTACGACGCTAAAGTAGTGGCCGACTTCGTGCGGCTAGTGGAAAAGTTTGATCTCAAGCCTGTGCTGCTGCCGTTTTCGCCGAATGGCAAGGCGCAGCACGTGAAAGGCTTCTTGCAACGCTTTGCAAAAACCGCGAAAAAAACCTCGCTGTTTCTTAATCGCGTCTCCCAGTTGGGCATGCCGATGGTCGGCGTAGATCCGGCCCTGGTGCTTTGCTATCGCGACGAATATAAAGAGATCCTTGGCGAATCGCGCGGCTCGTTCCAGGTTCAACTGGTGCACGAGTGGCTGATCAAACTGCTGGCCGATCGTCCTGAAATGCAGCAGAGCGGCGAATCGTGGTATCTGTTTGGTCACTGTACCGAAAGCACCGCGCTTCCGACCAGCGGCAAGCAGTGGGGCGATATCTTTGCCCGCTTTGGCGCCAAACTGGAAAACGTCAGCGTTGGCTGCTGCGGCATGGCCGGAACTTATGGTCACGAAACCAAGAACATTGAGAACTCGCTCGGCATTTATGAACTGTCGTGGCATCAGTCATTACAGCGATTGCCGCGCCAGCGCTGCCTGGCGACCGGTTACTCCTGTCGCAGTCAGGTAAAACGTATTGAAGGAAACGGCTTGCGGCATCCGCTTCAGGCCTTGGTCGAACTTATTTAACCCGCAAGGAGAAGACAGACTCGTGGCACTTTGGAAACGCGACACCACGCTTGAAGAGCTGAATAAAACCAGTCAGGGCTGCATGGTCGGGCACGTCGGCATTGAATTTACCCTGCTGGCCGATGACCGGCTTGAGGCGACCATGCCGGTAGATGCGCGCACGACGCAGCCGTTTAAGCTATTGCACGGTGGGGCATCGGTGGTATTGGCGGAATCGCTGGGTTCGATGGCGGGTTATCTTTGTACTCGTGGCGATCAGCAAATCGTAGGTATTGAAGTTAATGCCAACCATCTTCGCGCGGCGCACAGCGGAAAAGTGACGGGCGTTTGCCGTCCGTTGCACGTTGGTAGGCGGAATCAGGTCTGGGAAATCAAGATATTTGATGAAAATCAGCAGCTGTGCTGTATATCCCGGCTGACAACGGCAGTGATCGACCTTTAATCCGCGTTTAGTGCTAAAATATAGGTAAGGGTGAGGCTGTTTCGGGCTTTCATCCTTATTCTTTATAAGGTTTTCGGTTAATGATTTCGCTTTTTGATTTATTTATCCGCAATATACGAATGACATTAAATTATCGACCCGTTATTTACCACTAATAGCCACAAGGTTAATAAGCTTATTATCGTCATTAATCGTTGAAAGGGTAAATATAAAGCTTAAAGTTGAAAGGGAACGCGTTTAACAAAGTCCGTTTGAAATGCTGTCGCTTTTTCCCAGATGCCTAACATGGCATAATAGTGGCAGATAAGCTTTAAGGTATGGCGAGCAAAATGGTAGCTTTGTACGTGGAATAGTTCGCTGCGTTTTGGGTTATTAATCTCGAGAATCAAGCGGTTATGCAGTTTGCACAGTGCGTGCAGGTAACTGTGATCGTCGCCGTTTTGCAGGCACATGTTCGCCATATCCAGACACAGGCTATTAAAGCTTTTGAGCTGCGATATATCCGCTTCAGGGCGTTTTAACGCCGCGTCGGCCAAATAAAAGTCTACCGTGGCGTCGCGAACGTTAAATTTATATTCGTCGATTTTAGCCTGAAGCCATGCATTTACCGATTGAGCCATGAGCGCACATTCCAATTTGAATGATAACTATTATCATAATTAAATTAATCATATTGGCAAAAATGCGTGGGATCAACGTTTTCGAATACCTTTTTTGTCCCTGTTATTTGTAGGGTCATGAGGCAAAAAGAGCCTTATTTGTTTTGAGGTTTCAGGAAACGCATAAATAGGTATTTCCGATGGATGTTCTATCGTAGTAAAAAGAGGGGATCGTCAACGGCAGATTAGCCTTGAATGTTTCGCTTTTTAACAAAAAATTGACAATTTATTCAATTAGTTGATGAGGTGTTGTCAGAATGCCTTAAAATGGCGACGGCTCATCGACGGACGCGTTCAGGCTACATTGCGATCCGTCATTGCTATACCCTCTTAAAACAAGAGGTTGAAGTGATTAGTGTAATCACTAAAATAGAGACCAAAGGGTTGTCTATTAATGGCCGGTAGATTTATCAATGGCCAGTAATTAGCCATCGCCCGTAAATAATTATCACCCGTAAGTTACGAGGTAAACAGATGCAAACCGAAAATGTCGGCACGTTTTCACTTGATGATAACGTTTGGCAAGGCGTGACGCTGACCGATTCAGCCGCAGCTCAGGTCAAGAACCTGATCACTCAGGATCCTGAGGTCAAAGGTCTGCAGCTTTCCGTCAAACAGTCAGGCTGTGCGGGTTTTGCCTATGTGCTTGATTTGACTAAGCAGCCAGCAAGCGACGATCTGGTGTTTGAACATCAGGGCGCACAGCTTTTTATTCCGTTGAAAGCCATGCCTTTCATCGATGGAACTGAGGTGGATTTTGTCCGCGAAGGGCTGAACCAGATCTTTAAGTTCAATAATCCAAAAGCTCAACACGCCTGCGGGTGTGGGGAAAGCTTTGGCCTGTAATTCTAATGTAATCGAAGCGATGTAACCAACATGTCACGAAGCAACGTAGAAATTCCAGACAACGTGCAGTCTTGGGTCGGCGATGGAAATAAATACAAGGAAGGATTTTTCACCGCGCTGGCAACCGATGAACTCGCATCCGGCATCAACGAAGATGTCGTGCGTGCCATTTCCGCGAAGCGTAATGAGCCGGAGTGGATGCTGGAGTTCCGTCTGCAGGCCTACCATGCTTGGCTCAAAATGGACGAACCGCATTGGCTGAAAGGCGAGTATAAACCGCTTGACTATCAGGACTATAGCTACTATTCCGCACCTTCTTGCGGCAGCTGTGACGATGCCTGCGGTTCCCAACCTGGTGCGACTCAGCAGTCTACTGCCGATTCGCTGGCCATGCCTGCGCTCGACAAAAATTACCTGACCAGCGAAGTTGAAAAAGCCTTTGAGCAGCTGGGCGTTCCTACGCGCGAAGGTAAAGAAGTCGCCGTTGACGCGATTTTCGACTCCGTCTCCGTTTCCACAACCTACCGTGAGAAACTGGCCGAGTCCGGCGTGATTTTCTGTTCGTTCGGCGAAGCTATCCACGACTATCCAGAGCTGGTTAAACAGTATCTGGGCACCGTGGTGCCTGCCGAAGACAACTTCTTCGCCGCGCTTAACGCCGCTGTGGCTTCAGACGGTACTTTCGTTTACATCCCGAAAGGCGTTCGTTGCCCAATGGAACTGTCGACCTATTTTCGTATCAACGCAGCGAAAACCGGCCAGTTCGAACGCACGATTCTGATCGCCGATGAAGGCAGCTACGTCAGCTACATAGAAGGCTGTTCAGCGCCCGTTCGTGATACCTACCAGCTGCACGCGGCCGTGGTTGAAGTCATCATCCACAAAGATGCCGAAGTGAAATACTCTACCGTCCAGAACTGGTTCTCGGGCAGCGAAGAGAGCAGCGGCGGTATCTTGAACTTCGTTACTAAGCGCGCCATTTGCGAAGGTTCCGGTTCGAAAATGTCGTGGACGCAGTCCGAAACCGGCTCCGCTATCACTTGGAAATACCCGAGCGTTATCCTGAAAGGCGATAACTCAATCGGTGAATTCTTCTCTGTTGCGCTGACTAGCGGCAAACAGCAGGCTGATACCGGCACCAAAATGATCCACATTGGTAAAAATACCAAGTCGACCATTATCGCCAAGGGTATCTCGGCAGGTAAAAGCGAAAATACCTATCGCGGCCTGGTGAAAATTTTACCTTCAGCCGAAAACGCGCGTAACTTCACGCAGTGTGACTCGATGCTGATTGGCGCAGAGTGTGGCGCGCATACGTTCCCGTATATCGAAGTGCGTAACAACAGCGCCCAGTTGGAGCACGAAGCGACAACGTCGAAAATCGGTGAAGATCAGCTGTTCTACTGCCTGCAGCGCGGGATCAGTGAAGATGATGCTATCTCGATGATCGTTAACGGTTTCTGTAAAGACGTCTTCTCCGAGCTGCCACTGGAATTTGCCGTCGAAGCGCAGAAGCTTCTGGCAATCAGTCTTGAACACAGTGTGGGCTAACTTCCTGGCTGTCGGCGCGGCGACTGAATTCGTTGCAACGCCGATAACGTGAAAGTTGAAAAGACACCTAACTTGAAGAACAACAGATTTACGAGCGCACAGACGCACAATCAAGGATACACATGTTAAGCATCAAGAATTTAAAGGTCCGTGTAGAAGAAAAGGAAATTCTGAAAGGGCTCGATCTCGAGATCAAGCCTGGGGAAGTGCACGCTATCATGGGCCCGAATGGCTCAGGTAAAAGTACGCTTTCCGCTACCCTTGCGGGCCGTGAAGATTACGAAGTGACTGACGGCACTGTCGAGTTTAATGGTAAAGACCTGCTCGAGCTCGATCCAGAAGAGCGCGCGGGCGAAGGCGTTTTCATGGCGTTTCAATACCCGGTTGAAATTCCTGGCGTCTCCAACCACTTCTTCCTGCAGACTGCGGTAAACGCAGTACGCAAATATCGCGAACAGCCGCCAATGGATCGCTTTGATTTCGCCGATTTTATGGACGAAAAAATCGCGATGCTGAAGATGCCAGAAGACCTGTTGAGCCGTTCGGTCAACGTAGGCTTCTCCGGTGGCGAGAAAAAACGTAACGATATCCTGCAGATGGCGGCTCTTGAGCCAAGCCTGTGCATTCTGGATGAAACTGACTCCGGTCTGGATATCGATGCGTTGAAAACTGTTTCCAGCGGCGTTAACGCCCTGCGTGACGGTAAACGTTCATTTATTATTGTGACCCACTACCAGCGTATCCTCGACTATATCAAGCCTGACTACGTGCACGTTCTTTGGCAGGGCCGCATTGTAAAATCCGGTGATTTCAGCTTGGTTAAACAGTTAGAGGAGCAGGGTTATGGCTGGCTTACCGACGAAGAGTAATGCCCCTGCAGCCGGTAGTTCGCATGCAATGCAACAATTCTACCGTCTGTTCGAAAGCGTAGGTGGCGAACAGTCTTCTCATGCGCACAATCATTGGCAGCAGGTTCTGCGCCTTGGTTTCCCGCATGCCAAGCTGGAAAACTGGAAATATACTCCGGTCGCGCCGCTGCTGGGCAATCAGTTTTTTGCCCCCGAAAAGCAGACTGTCTCAAGTGAGACGGTGCAATCCCTGAGTCTGCCGCTCGACACTTACCGTCTGGTATTTGTTGATGGCCGTTTTGACGCGGATCTCAGCGACACTGACACGGGTGCTTTCGAAATTGAAAAACTGACGCCTGCGAGTCAGCAGACGCTTCCAGAGGCTATTCAATCGGAAGTGTTCCTGCATCTGACCGAAAGTCTGGCGCAGGATGGTTTGAAAATTCGTTTAGCTGCCAACAAACAGGCTGATAAGTCGTTGTATCTGCTGCACATTAGCAGCGGACGTGCGCAGTCTCGCGAGTTGAACACCGTTCATCATCGTTATCATTTGGCGGTTGAGCGCGGTGCGAATGCGGAAGTTATTGAGCATTATGTCAGCCTTGACGATGCAGGCCATTTTACGGGTTCGCGTTTGACGGTCGATATTGGTGACAATGCCGATTTCACGCATTACAAGCTTTCGTTCGAAAGTCAGGCAAGCTATCACTTTGCGCATAACGATTTGGTTATCGGTCGTGATGCCCGTGTTGCCAGCCACAGCTTCTTGCTGGGTGCTGGTTTGACGCGTCATAACACCAGCGCTCAGCTTAACGGCGAAGGCAGCGAACTGAACATCAATAGCCTGTTACTGCCGATCGACAGTGAAATTGCGGATACTCGCACCTATCTCGAGCACAACAAAGGTTACTGTAACAGCCAGCAGCTGCATAAAGTGATCGTTAACGACAAGGCGAAAGCCGTGTTCAACGGCATGATTCAGGTGGCTAAACACGCGCTGAAAACCGACGGCAAGATGACCAACAACAACCTGTTGCTGAGTCCGAAAGCCGAAGTCGATACCAAACCGCAGCTGGTCATTTTCGCCGATGATGTGAAATGTGGTCACGGCGCAACGATCGGTCGCATGGATGACGAGCAGCTGTTCTATCTCCGCGCGCGCGGCATTAGCGGGCTTGATGCACGTAACATGATCATTTTCGCTTTCGCGGCCGAGCTGACCGAAGCTATCGAAAACGAAACGCTGCGTGAAGTTGTGATTGCACGAATTGCAGGCCGACTGAACCGAGGTGAGTAATGAGTTTTCCACTGGAAAGAGTGCGTAATGATTTCCCTCTGCTGAGTCGCGAAGTCAACGGTAAGCCATTGGCTTACCTTGATAGCGCCGCCAGTGCGCAAAAGCCGCGTCAGGTGATTGAGCGCGAGAGCGAATTCTATCAGCACGACTATGCCGCCGTGCACCGTGGAATTCATACTCTCAGCGTTGAAGCTACCGAGCAGATGGAAAACGTACGCAAGCAGGCTGCCGCATTTATCAATGCGGCTTCTGCCGAAGAAATCGTCTTTGTTAAAGGGACGACCGAAGCCATCAATCTGGTTGCCAATACTTTTGGCCGCACCAAGCTGGTCAAGGGCGATCGCATCATCATTACCGAGATGGAGCATCACGCCAATATCGTTCCGTGGCAGATGATCGCCGAAGAGCGCGGGCTGCACATCGACGTTTGGCATTTAACGCCGCAAGGCGAGCTGGACATGAGCCAGTTCGACTCTTTGCTGACGCCACAAACCAAACTGCTGGCGCTGACTCACGTTTCCAACGTGCTCGGCACCCGCAATCCTATCGAGACGATTGTTCCGCAGGCCAAGGCCGCCGGACTTTACGTGCTGGTGGATGGCGCGCAGGCGGTGATGCATCATAAAGTTGACGTGCAGGCGCTGGATTGCGATTTCTACGTATTCTCCGGCCACAAACTTTATGGTCCAACGGGCATCGGCATTCTTTACGGCAAAGCGGCACTGCTCGACGAAATGCCACCGTGGGAAGGTGGCGGCTCAATGATCAAGCACGTCAGCCTGACCGAAGGCACCACGTATGTGAAAGCGCCGTGGCGTTTTGAGGCCGGTTCTCCCAATACTGGCGGCATGATTGGTCTGGGCGCGGCGTTTGATTATGTTAACGAGCTGGGTCTCGACGCTATTCACGACTATGAGCAGCAGCTGATGAGCTACGCGCTCGAGCAAATGGCTGATATTCCGGATCTGCACATTTATGGACCCGCAAGCCGCTCCGGCGTGATTGCCTTTAATCTGGGCAAGCATCACGCCTATGACGTGGGCAGTTTCCTCGACCAATACGGCATTGCGATTCGTACCGGTCACCACTGCGCCATGCCGCTGATGTCATTCTTTGGCGTGCCGGCGATGTGTCGTGCGTCGTTGGCGATGTACAATACGCGTGAAGAAGTTGACCGTCTGGTGGCAGGATTAAAACGTATTAGCCTGTTGCTGGGTTAACGCCGTTAAAACGCGTAAAAGAACAGACGCCACATTAGTCAGGATGGTTTTTTATGGCAAATTTGCCAGATAAACAGAAATTAGTCAGAAACTTTTCCCGGTGCCCGAACTGGGAAGAAAAGTATCTGTACGTGATCGAGCTGGGTGGGCAGTTAGACCCGCTCAGTGATGAGAATCGTCAGGAGCAGAATCTGATCTCCGGCTGTCAAAGTCAGGTTTGGATTGTGATGAACAAGGCTGAAAACGGCCAACTGGCGTTTCTGGGCGACAGCGATGCCGCGATCGTCAAAGGGTTGCTGGCCGTGGTCTTCAGCCTCTACCACGGCTTGACCGCAGAAGAAGTGATCGCGCTTGATGTGCGACCTTTCTTTGCTGAACTTGAACTTAGCCAGCATCTGACGCCGTCACGTTCTCAAGGTCTTGAGGCGATGATCCGTGCGATCCGCGCCAAAGCGACAATCATGGCTTAACCCCGAGTGGGCCATGTTTGTTTTGAACAGCCTTAATTAACATTAAACAGCCTTTAATGGCTTTTAATACCAAGCCCGATTCGTTAGGAATAATCTGCTAATGAGTCGGGCTAATTTTTGATTTACAACCCCGCCAACCTGATTTATTTCTGATTTTTCATTATCTTATTCCCTGAGTGAACCCTGAACGTGCGCTACGCAATCAATTTTCTAACTTATTGATTTCTGGTATTTAAAGCCTCTTTAGGAGTTGCACTGCTAGTATTAATTCATCAGATAGACGACCCTTGCCAAGAAAACATGGGTTATTAACTTGATGAGTAGGAATCTGCATGAAACTCACTTTACCTTTACTGGGAATGCTCGTTGCCACGCTGTTTACCGGCGGAATAACGGCCTCGCGCGCCGCCGAATATCCTTTACCCGCTGAAAATAGCCGCCTTATTGGCGAGAATACGCCTTACGTGGTGCCTAACGATGGCAAACCGTTGGAAGATATCGCCGCCAAGTATCAAATCGGGCTGATTGCCATGCTGGAGGCCAATCCGGGCGTTGATCCGCTGCTGCCGAAAGCGGGCACGGTGTTAACTATTCCGAGCCAGATGCTGCTGCCTGACACCAAGCGTGAAGGCATTGTTATTAACCTTGCCGAACTTCGCCTTTATTACTATCCGAAGGGCGAAAACAAGGTCATCGTTTATCCGATTGGCATTGGCCAGCTCGGACGCAACACGCCGGAAATGGTGACCTCGATTAGCCAGAAAATCCCGAACCCGACCTGGACGCCCACGCCAAATATTCGCAAAATTTATTTGAAAGAGCAGGGCATCACCTTGCCAGGCGTGGTTCCGGCAGGGCCAGAAAATCCAATGGGGCTGTTTGCCATGCGATTGGCGGCGGGGCAGGGCCATTATCTGATTCATGGCACCAATGCCAACTTTGGGATTGGTATGCGCGTGAGTTCGGGCTGTATCCGTCTTCGCCCAGATGATATTGAAGCGCTGTTTAACAGCGTGCCAAAAGGAACGCGTGTACAGGTGATTAACCAACCGATCAAATTTGACGTTGAGCCGGACGGTAAACGCTACGTTGAGGTTCACCAGCCGTTGTCGCGCACTGAAAAAGATGACCCGCAGACCATGCCTCTTGCACTCAGCGCGGCTTTGAAGAAATTTAAAGCCAGCGATGAGACCAATGCGCAGATGTTGAAGAGCGCGATTGAACGTCGCTCAGGCATGCCGGTGTTGGTTAATAAGGGCAACGAGAAGCCCAATACTGCGCCGCAGGCAGAAACGCTGTAAGCCATTTTTGACAACAGTTTGGTGTAGCCATTAAGCTTCAGCGCATTAGCCCTTTATTAAATGCTTTAAAACGCCGCCAGAACGCTTTGGCGGCGTTTTTATTTGAAAGTCTTGTACAGGGAGGGATTTAAATAAAAATTGAGCAGGCGCTTTTTGAGGAGGTTTAAAGCAAAGAGCTGGGAAAGGATAGAGAAACGCGAGCAAAAAAAATGGCGCACAATGTGCGCCATTTAGCTATGAGAAGTAAATATTACTTCTTGTAAGCGTGAGCTTGGTTGTCAAGACGTTGGTTAGCACGTGCTGCGTCGTCTTTAGCTGCCTGAGTGTCAGCTTTAACAGCTGCAACGTCGTTGGACAGTTGATCAACTTTAGAGTTCAGAGTTGAAACGTCAGAAGACAGTTGGTCGATTTTAGCATTGCTTGAACAACCAGCCAGCAGAGTAGAACCCAGGATTACTGCGCCCAGTACCAGTTTAGTGCGATTCATTATAAAACCCTCTAGATTAAGTTAATCTCCATGTAGCGATACAAGTATTACACAAACCTTTTTCTAATGAGAATAAATTTTTACAGGCAAATGCTTTATTTTGTTCATTCGCTCAAAGAAGCATCTTTTTTTACATAAAAGTTGAAAAACGTTATCTAAAACAGACTGATTCCATGAGACTTGTCCCATTTTCAGAACATCGTATTTGACAACCTTTTCTTAAAATTTCTGAAAATAGGCAAAAAAAAACGCCGCACGAGGCGACGTTTTTTGAATGGTTAACACATCAACAGTTATAACGTATGAACAGATGAGGTGTTTGTCGTGCCACTTGGGACCAAAGCACCTGAAACCATAACCACTTTATCGCCCTTCTGAGCAAGACCACTTTCGAGTGCCGCATCTTTACCAATGCGATAGAAATCGTCAGTTGAGGCGATTTCTTTCACCAGTTGGGTAATAACGCCCTTGGTGAGGATCAGCTGGCGCGCTGTCACTTCATTGGTGGTCAATGCGAGGATGATCGCATTAGGGAAATATTTACGCACTGCGATAGCAGATTTTCCGCCGTTGGTCGCAACCACGATCAGCGGGGCATCCAGTTTTTCGGCCATTTCAACGGCACCGCGACAGACTGCTTCGGTAATACGCAGTTTGCGGCTGTCATTCTGACCATCAATACGGCTCTGCATTACGCGGTCGGTACGTTCGCAGATGGTCGCCATAATCCCTACGGCTTCTAACGGATATTTACCCTTGGCGCTTTCGCCAGAGAGCATGACCGCATCGGTGCCGTCGATGATGGCGTTGGCAACGTCACCGGCTTCCGCACGGGTAGGACGCGGGTTTTTGATCATCGAGTCGAGCATTTGAGTCGCCGTGATTACCACTTTACGTGCACGGTTACATTTCTCGATCATCATTTTCTGCGCGAAAATAACTTCTTCTACCGGGATTTCAACGCCGAGATCACCACGAGCGACCATGATGCCGTCAGAGGCTTCAAGGATTTCGTCGAAGTTGTTCAGGCCTTCCTGGTTTTCGATTTTGGAAATGATCTGGATGTGCTCGCCGCCGTGCGCTTTCAAATGCTCACGGATTTCGATCACGTCAGAACGTTTGCGAATGAAAGAGGCTGCGACGAAATCGACGCCTTGCTCACAACCGAAAATCAGGTCGCGTTTGTCTTTTTCGGCCAGGGCAGGCAGGGCGATAGAAACGCCAGGCAGGTTAACGCCTTTGTTTTCGCCAAGGTCGCCGTTGTTCAGCACTTTACAGGTCACTTCGGTATCGCTGACCTGAGTCACTTCCATACCGATCAGGCCATCATCGACCAATACGGTGTTGCCCACTTTCAGGTCGGCAGCGAAACCGGCATAGGTCACAGCAACGCGTTCGCTGTTGCCGATAACGCTCTGATCGGTAGTGAATACGAAAGTCTGGCCCGCAACCAGTGAAGCGTCTTTGCCGCCTTCCAGTTTAATGGTGCGGATTTCAGGACCTTTGGTATCTAACAGGATGCCGGCTTTCTTGCCAGTTTTAGCCATTACGTTGCGGATGTTGGTGATGCGCTGGCCGTGCTCTTGATAATCACCGTGAGAAAAGTTCAGACGCATAACGTTCATGCCGGCATCAAGCAGTTTGGTCAGCATCTCTTCGGATTCGGTTTTTGGTCCGATAGTACAAACAATTTTAGTCTTTTTCATGACGATTTTTTCTACAAGTTGTGATGGATAGGATAAGAGTGCGCAGGGCGGCAAGACGTTCACCGTCCGCGCTGAATGATTTTCCGAACTGGTTTACGAAACGATTCAGTTTTAATAAAACACGATTAATAGTATGCAAAGCATCATTAAGGGTAGGCGAGTACGGGAGAAATGCAGTGTAAAGTTCGACGGGCACGCCGTGGTCTGAACGAGTTTTAATCGCTTCGGGGATGAAGACGCTTGTTATATGACGATATCGATAGATCAAGGGGTTGAATCCATTCAATCTAAGAAGCTGTGCCAGTTTTCGTTGTCGCTAGTATAGAGGTTATGACAAGGGGAAACCAAATAAAAAATGGGGTGATGCGCAAGACGGCACAATCAACTGCGTGTTTGTTGCGCAAAGGCGAAGAAGTGGTCAAAACGGGCTAACATGCTGTTTATGGTTTTAATCTACGCAGTGTAAAGGCATTAACATCAGGAAACATGACGCGATTAACGGAAACAAAAGGGGAGAAGAGAGATCAAAAAAAGAGAGCTTTTGCGCGTGCAGGATTTAGCGATCGGCAAAGTAATCATCGGCAAAGTAACAATTGGCAAAGTAACAATTGGCAAAGTAAAAATTGGCAAAGTAAAAATTGCGCTGGGGATGTTTGGGATAGAGCAGGGAAGGTTATTTCAGGATTTGCATTGGTGCGTCCGAGTGGACTCGAACCACCGACCCCCACCATGTCAAGGTGGTGCTCTAACCAACTGAGCTACGGACG